>CALJZR010000001.1 GCA_937983635.1 uncultured bacterium
AACTTATATAAAGTACTTTCTCGGCGTGAAGCCTTTGCCTTGGCTTTCGGTTTAGCCCAAGCCGATGATTTGGTTTTAATTACCGGCAAAGGCGCGGAACAATATATTTGCGGGCCTCAGGAAAGTAAAATTCCTTGGGACGACCGTGTTGTTGCCCGGGAGGAATTAAAAAAAGCCGGCTTTAATTTGTGAGCAAAGATCTATTGTTGAGCTGTGGAGAAACTGTGTATTGACAAAAGTTGACTATTGTAATATTATAGAAAATACAATCAGCTATTAGGTAAAAATCCCATTAAAAACGGCCGGTAAGGTGTAAATTTCTTCTCTGCTCACCAATCCGTTTTTTTTGTATTTTTCGCCAAAATTCACTTTATAAATAAGCTTTATTCTAAAGTGATTATAAACTCTAGGTGCAATTAAATAAGAGATAGGGAACTCAAACCTTTTTAAGTTTGAGATTTTTTTGTTGAAAGCACCCCTCTCATCAAGTCAATAAAATTCAGGCCGGACTATCGCTTTTCTGTTTATCAGATGGCGCTTGGTTTGTTGCCCATAAAGTTCTATGTCTAATACGACCGTCGTGGACAAAAAAATTTCCGAACGCAAATTTTTCACCGACTTTAAAGAGGTGATGGCCTTGCCAGACTTGATCGAAATCCAGAAGGATTCATACCGCTGGTTTTTAGAAGAAGGCTTAGCGGAATTATTTGATGAGATTAATCCTGTTACCGATTTTATCGGTCGGGATTTAGAGTTATATTTTGAAGATTATTACTTAGACGAACCTAAGTTTTCCGAAACCGAGAGCCGCGAAAAGAATATTACTTATGAGGCCCCCTTGCGTGTCAAGACTCGGTTGCTCAACAAGAAGACTAGCCAAGCCTCTAATCAGGAGGTTTATCTTGGCGACTTCCCAATCATGACCGATAAAGGCACCTTTATCATCAACGGTATCGAGCGTGTCGTTGTTTCTCAGCTCATTCGCTCCGCTGGCGTCATGTTCACCGCTGAATTTATTAAAGGGAAGAAATGTTACGGCGCCAAGATTATTCCTAATCGCGGTGCTTGGTTAGAAATTGAAACTGATTCTAATAAAGTTATCTGGGTGCGTATTGATCGTAAGCGTAAAGTAGCGGTAACCTCGCTTTTGCGCGCTTTTGGTTATGAAACTGATGAAGAATTAAAGAAACTTTTTAGTGATGTTGATTTAGTAAAAAATAGCGATGAAGCTACTTATATTGAAGCGACGATTGAGAAGGATACTGCTAAAAATGAAGCCGAAGGTTTACAGGAAGTCTACCGCCGCATCCGTCCTGGTGATCTCGCTTCTGTGGAAAATGCCCGTCAGCTCATCCATTCCATGTTTTTTCGTTTTGACCGCTATGATTTTGGCCGGGTTGGCCGTTATAAGTTAAATCGTCGCTTTAGTTTAGATTTGCCGAATAAAAAAGAAAACCGGGTTTTACGTAAAGAGGATTTGTTGTTAATTGTGAAGGAAGTTATTCGTTTAAATATTACTAAGGAAGCCGAAGACGATATTGATCATTTGGGCAATCGTCGTATCCGGGCTATTGGCGGTTTAATTCAGAACCGTTTCCGCGTTGGTTTAGCTCGTATGGAGCGCATCATCAAGGACCGCATGTCCACGACCGATATTGCTACTTTAACTCCGAATAAATTAGTCAATTCTCGTCCAGTTATTGGGGTGGTGAAGGAATTTTTCATGTCTTCCCAGCTTTCCCAATTCATGGATCAGACTAATCCGCTAGCGGAATTGGAGCATAAGCGCCGTTTATCGGCGATGGGTCCTGGTGGTTTAACGAGAGAGCGTGCTGGCTTCGATGTCCGCGATGTGCACGCCACTCACTATGGTCGTATCTGCCCGATCGCCACTCCCGAAGGTCCGAATATCGGTTTAGTTGGGCATTTAGCTAGTTATGCTCGTTTAAATAGTTATGGCTTTTTAGAAACTCCTTATCGCCGCGTTAAACATGATAAGAGCGGTAGCTATGTCACTGATGAAATTGTTTATATCGATGCTTTTGAAGAAGAAAAATATATTACTGTCGACTCCACTATCCCTGTCGGTCCGGATGGTCGTTTTGCCATTGGTCGTTACGAGGTGAGAAAGTATGGACAGCCGGGCATGGAAGAGGTTAATAAGATTGATTTTGTCGGTGTTGCTGCTAATCAGATTATTTCTATCGCCACCTCCCTTATTCCTTTCATGGAACACAATGATGGTCAGCGCTCTTTAATGGGTACGAACATGCAACGTCAGGCTGTGCCTTTAGTGAAGGCAGAGGCACCTGTTGTTGGCACTGGAGTAGAGGCTCGAGCCGCCCGTGATAGCGGCCATGTCATTATTTCTAAGGAAGACGGCATTGTCGTACGTTCTGATGCGGCCGTTATTGAAGTAGAAAACAAGAAGGGTGTCGTTGCTAAATATCCCTTGAATAAGTTTTTACGTTCCAATTCCTCTACTTGTATCAATCAACATCCTTTAGTGATGGTGGGAGATAAAGTGAAGGCCGGCCAGATTATGTCTGATGGCCCTTCTATTGATAACGGGGAATTATCCTTAGGCCGTAATGTTTTGGTAGCCTTTATGACTTGGGATGGCTATAACTATGAAGATGCCGTCATTATTTCTGAACGTCTGGTTAAAGAAGATATCTATTCTTCTATCCATATTGAGAATTACACCATTGATGTCCGCGATACTAAATTAGGTCCGGAGGTGATTACTAATGATATCCCTAACATCAGTGAAGAGAAATTAAAGAATTTGGATGAAGACGGGATTATTCATATTGGCGCCGAAGTTTCTTCCGGTGATATTTTGGTCGGTAAGATCACGCCTAAAGGTGAAACTACTTTATCCGCAGAAGAGAAATTATTACGCGCTATCTTCGGTGAAAAGGCGAAGGATGTGCGCGATTCTTCCTTATACTTAGAGCACGGTGAACACGGCAAGGTGGTTGATGTTAAAATTTTCTCCCGCGAAGAAGGCGATAAATTAGCCGCTGGTGTTTTGAAATCAATTCAGGTGTCAGTGGCCAATCTTCGTAAGATTCAAGTGGGTGATAAGATGTCAGGGCGCCATGGTAATAAGGGCGTTATTTCCCGGGTGGTCCCAGTCGAAGACATGCCTTATATGGCTGACGGTACTCCGATTGATATCATTTTGTCTCCTTTGGGTATTATTTCCCGTATGAATCTGGGCCAGCTTTTAGAAACGCATTTAGGCTTTGCTGTTAAGAAGTTAGGCTACCGCGTCGCCACTCCGGCTTTAAATGGTATTACTGAAGACCAGATTCGTGGTGAATTAAAGAAAGCAGGTTTGCCGGAGGATGGTAAAGTGGTTCTCTATGATGGTAAGACCGGCGAAGCTTTTGATCATAAGATTACCGTTGGCTATAAATATGTTTTGAAATTGAATCACATGGTGGAAGATAAGATCCACCAGCGTTCCATCGGTCCTTATTCCTTAATTACCCAGCAGCCTTTAGGCGGTAAAGCGCAGTTTGGCGGCCAGCGCTTCGGAGAAATGGAAGTATGGGCTTTAGAGGGTTATGGCGCCTCTCATACTCTGCAAGAAATGTTAACAATTAAGTCCGATGATGTTCCTGGGCGCAGTAAGGCTTACGAGGCCATTATTAAGGGTGAAGAGATTGAGAAGCTTAATGTTCCTGAGTCTTTCAATGTTTTAATTCGTGAGCTTAAAGGCTTAGGCTTAAGCGTGGAATTACTAGGCGGTAGCGGCGGCCAGCCTGCTTCCGAAGTGGAAACCGAACTGGATCTCCAAGAAAAGAGGGATCCGCGCTATGATTATGACAAGCCGGAAATTATTGCCACCGACGATCTCGTGGGCACGCCGGAGCCGACTGAGGAATAATTTTACGACCGCTTTAATCAATTCATCCCATAATATATATGTTGAACCCAATTAAAACTAGCGATTTCGACGCTATCCGTCTGAAGCTCGCTTCGCCCGAAGAGATTCTTTCTTGGTCTCACGGAGAGGTGACGCGGCCGGAAACGATTAATTACCGCACGCAGAAGCCGGAAAAAGATGGCTTATTCTGCGAAAAGATTTTTGGTCCGACTAAGGACTGGGAGTGTGCCTGCGGCAAGTATAAGAAAATCCGCTATAAAGGAATTGTCTGTGACAAGTGCGGAGTGGAAGTTACGCGCAGTGTTGTCCGTCGGGAGCGCATGGGTCACATCACCATGCAGATTCCTTGTACTCATATTTGGTTTTTGCGCGGCATTTCTTCAAAGATTGGCTTGCTTTTAAATCTTGGTATTCAGTCTTTAGAAAAAGTAATTTATTTTGCTAGTTTTATTGTTACTGATGTCGATGAAGGTTTGAAAGAGGCGGCCTCTGAACAGATTAAGAGCGAACACAAATCTAAGCGCAAGAGTATTGATAATGAATTTAATCAGCAAGTAAAGAAAGCTCAAGATAGCCGCGCTCATTTGTTGAAAGAGGGTAAGAAGAAGGAAGATGTTGACGATGAAATCAATGAGTCCATCAAAGTCGCCACCCGGGAGCGTGATGAAAAAATTGAAAGATTGGAAGAAGACTTTACGCAGGTCATTAAAGAATTAAAGGAATTAAAACCACTTTTAATTTTATCCGAGCATCAATATCAGAATTTGAGCTTGAAATTTGGCCACTTATTTGAAGCTGGAATCGGCGCAGAAGCAATTCGCCGTCTTTTAGAGCGGATTGATTTAGAAAAGAGCGTTAATAAAGTCGAAGAAAAACTTAAAGACGCGGTTGACTCCAAACGAGATAAATTAATTAAGCGCTTGAAGCTTTTAAAGAGTTTCCGCAATAATAACTTGCGTCCGGAGTGGATGATTCTTAATGTTTTGCCGGTAGTTCCGCCTGATTTGCGCCCAATGGTCGCTTTAGACGGCGGTCGCTTTGCCGCCTCTGACTTAAATGATCTTTATCGCCGCGTTATCAATCGTAATAATCGCTTAAGACAATTAATTGATTTGAATGCTCCGGAAGTTATTTGTCGTAATGAAAAGCGCATGTTGCAGGAAGCAGTTGATGCTTTAATTGATAACTCTGCCCGCCATACTAAGACTGTGACTGCCTCTACCGGTCAGAAGCGCCAGCTGAAATCTTTAGCCGACGGCTTGAAGGGCAAGCAGGGTCGCTTCCGTCAGAATTTATTAGGCAAGCGCGTTGACTATTCTGGCCGTAGCGTAATCGTGGTTAACCCGAAATTGAATCTTGATCAGTGCGGTTTGCCTAAGATTATGGCGTTGGAACTTTTTAAACCATTTATTATCAGCCAGTTGATTAAGCGGGAAATCGTGCACAACGTGCGCAGCGCTTCTCGCTATATTGAAGCTGGCCACGATGAGGTTTGGGATATTTTAGAAGAAACGGTTAAAGAAGCTTTTGTGCTTTTAAATCGCGCCCCCACTTTACATCGTTTAGGTATTCAAGCTTTTAAGCCAATCTTAATTGAAGGTAAGGCTATCCAAATTCATCCTTTAGTTTGTACCGCTTTTAACGCCGACTTTGATGGTGACCAGATGGCTGTGCATGTGCCTTTGACTAAGGAGGCGAAGAATGAAGCGGCTAACATCATGCTGTCTTCCCATAATTTGCTGAAACCAGCGACCGGCGACCCGATTGTAGCGCCGGCTCAGGATATTGTTTGGGGAACTTATTACATCACTCTTGAAGATCCCACCTTTAAAGATAAGGCGGATAAAGAATTGAAGCATTTTTATGATGATAATGATGCAATTTTAGCTTACGAAAATAACTTTATCACCCTTAATGAACCGGTTGTCGTTAAAATCAATAACGAACGTATGCGCACGACTGTCGGAAGAATGATTTTTAATCTTATTCTTCCGGAGAAATTGCGTTATATCAATGAAGTCGTGGGTAAAGGTAAATTAAAAGATTTAATTCGCGAGTGTTTGCGCCTTTATACTGAAGATGAAACTGTTAAATTTATTGATAATTTGAAGAATAAGAGTTTTGCTTTCATTACTAAATCTGGCCTATCTTGGGGTTTTGGTGATTTACCTAGTCTATCGGAAAAAGATCGTTTGATTGAAAATGCTAATCAACAGGTTGATTTGATTCAGGAGCAGTATGAAGAAGGTCTTTTAACCGAAAGCGAGCGTTATGCTAAAGTGATTGAAGAATGGACTAATACTAAAGACAAAATTGCTGATATCTGTAAAAAAGGCTTAGTTAATATTCTCCCAGTGTATTCCATGATTGACTCAGGGGCCCGCGGTTCTTGGGCTCAGCCTGTTCAGATTTTAGGTATGAAGGGTTTGGTGACTTCGCCTTCCGGCGCTATTATCGAATTGCCAGTGAAGGGAAATTTTAAAGAAGGCTTTGGTGTTTTGGAATATTTTATTTCCACCCACGGTGTGCGCAAAGGTTTATCCGATACCGCTTTAAGAACGGCTAATGCCGGTTACTTAACTCGTCGTTTAATTGATGTTTCTCAGGATGTGATTGTTACCGAAGAAGATTGCGGTGATAAGAAAGGCGTGCGCTATACCCATGAAGAAACAGATAAAACTGGTGAAGATTTCTATAAGAAAATTATCGGCCGTTATTTGGCCCAGGACTTAGTTGATGCTAAGGGCAAATTAATATATAAGGCGGGGTCTTTAATTAATGAAGATGTTTCTAGAGATCTAAAAACTAAGGCTGTTAATGAACTCTACCTGCGCTCTGTTCTCAGTTGTCATTTACATAAGGGCGTTTGTGCTAAATGTTACGGTTGGGACTTAGCCTATAATAAAGAGGTTAAGCTTGGCTCCGCCGTTGGTATTATTGCCGCTCAGTCTATTGGTGAGCCGGGTACGCAGTTGACGATGAGAACCTTCCACACGGGTGGTGTGGCCGGACAGGATGATATTACCCAAGGTTTGCCGAGAGTGGAAGAAATCTTTGAAGCCCGTAGCCCGAAGAAAAAAGCTTTAATTTCCGACGTCGCCGGTAAAGTTAAGATTGAATTTGCCCAGAAGACTATTAAAGATCAGGATGGCAAGGACATTGTTGTTCCTAATATGCAAGCCAAGATTTTGAGTATTGTTTATCGCGGCAAAGAACAGGAAAAGTATTATTTTTCTGAAAAGATTAACGAGATGAAATTAGCTTCTGGCTTAACCGCCAAAGATAAGAAAAAGTTAGCCGTGGAGGTGATGGTGGCTGACGGCGATAAAGTCGCTAAGGGTGTAGAATTATTCCGTGTCGGCGGCGAAAGTGTGAAAGCTAAGAGCGCCGGTGTCACCGCCGTTAATGACAAATTTATTGGTATCTCTAAGGAGGTTGATAAGATTAAAGAATTTTCTATTCTTAAAGGCACGATGTTGATGGTAAAGGATGGCGATACCGTGGAAAAGGGAACGCAATTGACTGAAGGCAGTCTGGATTTGCGCGAACTTTATAAGTTGAAGGGTGAATTAGAAACACAGAAATATATCATCCGGGAAATTCAGTATGTGTATTCTTCCCAGGGCCAGCCTTTGAATGATAAGCATGTGGAGATTATTGCTCGACAGATGTTCTCCCGCTATCTTATTAAAGATCCGGGTGATACGGCCATGCTGCCGGGTGAAACCGTGGAAGCGGAGGTTTTCGAGCACGCCAATCAGGAAGTTAAAGTCCACGCTAAAGCCGACCGCTTATTAATGGGTATTACTAAAGCCTCTCTAACCACCGATAGCTTTTTATCAGCAGCCTCCTTCCAGGAAACTCCTCGAGTTTTGATTGAAGCAGCGGTTAATGGCAAGATTGATTATTTAGAAGGCTTGAAAGAGAATGTTATTATCGGTTGTCTTATTCCGGCTGGTACTGGCTATAAAGGCAAGAAAGTGCGCGATGAGTATGAACGCATTCAGCCTCAAGCTACTACCGGAAAGTAAAATATTAATTTTAGAATCAGATAAAATCCCTCTTGGACAAAGAGGGATTTTTGTTTTTATAGCTGTTAATTTTATGAAAATCTAGTATAATAAAGGTGGGTTAAAAGAACTTAAATGATTAAGAGCTTTTCCTTTTTTATGTTATCACTTCGTTTTAAGATTAGAATATTTTGGCTAATATTATTGTTTTTAATAGTAATATTTTTTGCTTTCCGTTTTGTTTCTCCGAGCGGTTCTTGGCGTTGCCGTCAGAATTTTACTGGTTCTAATATTTTGCTAGATTCTTTATCATTATCGGCATCTGCTTGTATTAGCCAGGCTTCTCCGGCAGAGCGGGTGGTGCGTGCTACCGACGGCCCGCTTTTAGTCTTAGCGGATCCTATTTATTTTTCTATTTTTAGCCCTCGTCCTTTTAGCCGCGCCGAAGTGGAAATTGTATATCGACCCCATCTGAGTTCTTCCACTCCGATTTTTGAGGCGGGATTTTTGGCGGATGCTAAATTATGGCGCTACCAATTAAAGCCTGTATATAATCTTTGGTTGGAACAGGGTTTTTCTTCTTGGTTTTCTCTGCGGGACGGCAATATGCGCCTCTTCCAGAAAGAGAAGCGTTTTTCTTCTGTCTCTGAATTTTTAAGCGCTTGGCGTCAGCAAGGTAGTGATTTATGCACTTATAAAAATTGTTTGGCGGTTTATAATCTTGCTCTCAATGATTTTCCCCCGGCTTTAGATTTTAAGAATTTGAAACAGGCTCCTAGTTTTTTTGAATTTCCTTATGCTTTACGGGGGGCGCATCAGTTTTATTTTTATTTACCACAAGCGGGCTTGGAATTAAACGGTTCTTTTTTCGATTTGAATGATAATAAAGATAAGGATGAAGCTCAATTTTTAATTTTTTCTGGGCAAAGGCAGGTGGCCAGTGTTAATTTAGCAGACCAGCGTCCGCAGGCTGAAGAGAGCGCTGACCGCGGTCCTGTTCAGGCTTTTAGTATTTCTCGTTCTGATTTAGCCCCGGGTCTCTATCGTTTGGAGTTTAAGGCTAATGACGACCTGGTTCTTAATTCGCTTCGCATTAATTCTTCCTATCTTTCAGCTATTAACAAGATTTGGCCTTTTGATCAGGAAAAAATTTTTCTGCTGACCGATGCCCCGTATCTTCAAGTAAAATCTTTAGATCCCGGTGCTCTTCAGGATTTTAGTTTTGGTCAGGAACGGCTATCCTTGTCGGAAATTTATCATCAGTACGAATTTAAGAGTCGCCAAGGTGGAGTGCAGGCTATTAATTTGGAGCGAGGTGGCTTGATTTTAGAAAATAATGGTGTTTTTGCCGCTACCGCCGACTCTTTGCTTAATCCTGACTATCAGAGATTGGCTCGTTTTTCTACTTTAAGTGAAGAAATGGATTTTGTGCTCGCTGATTATGAATCAGCCCAAGCGGAAGAAGACGGTTGGCTGCGTTCACGCCTAGATTTTGAAGCTGGTGATTTTTATAGAGAGAATCAGCGGTATAGCTTAATTCTTTCGGTGCCGGGCTTGAAGCTGGATGGCGGTGCTGGCGGTTTGCTGGAAATTAAAGAAATCAAAGTGCATTTTTATGGTAAGAGTTTAGGGGAAAAAGTAAGAGATTGGTTACACTAAGTAGAGTTGATTTTACTAATATGTTTAAGTCTAAATCAAATATTTTATTTTTTAAAAAAAATTTCCCCCTGATTGCAGAAGAGTTTTTTTATTTTATCACTTCTTTACTGATCGTTGGTGCTGGTTTAGAATTTATCTTGCCTGGATTTTTTACTTTGTATTTTAACATTGCCACTTTAGTCTTGGTTTGGCTGATAACTTTATTATTTTTATTATTTTATGTACGCCGATAAAAAAATCATTGTTGTTTTACCCGCTTATAATGCGGCGGCTACTTTAGCCAAAACAGTGGCTGATTTGCCGGCGATTGTTGATGAAATTATTCTAGTTGATGATGGCAGCCAGGACGATACTGTCAGGATTGCCGAAGAATTAGGTTTATTTGTCTTTAAACATGAGCAAAATCGTGGTTATGGCGGTAATCAAAAATCTTGCTATCGCTTAGCTTTAGAAAGAGGCGCAGATATTGTGGTAATGGTGCATCCTGATTATCAATATGATCCTCGTTTAGTGTCTTATTTTGCTGCTTTTATTGCCGATGATTATTTTGATTTAGTTTTAGGTTCTCGGATTCGTAGCCGTCGGGAAACCCTAGATGGGGGGATGCCAGTTTATAAATATTATGCCAATCGTTTTTTGACTTTAGTAGAAAATCTCGTTACCGGACAGAATTTATCGGAATGGCACACGGGGATGCGTGCTTATTCTCGCCAAGTTTTATTGAGCTTAGATTTTAAGAAGACTAGCGATGATTTTGTTTTTGATTCACAAATTCTTTTTCAGGCGGTAGCTCGTAAATGGCGCATTGGTGAAATTCCCGTGCCGGTCCGTTATTTTCAAGAAGCTTCTTCGATTAATTGGCGGCGGAGCTTGCGCTACGGTTTTAGTACTCTTTTGATAGCCATCGCTTATCTTTTTGGCCGTCGGCCCTAGTCTATGTCTTCTTTTTCTTGGCAAAAAATTAAATCAGCTTATCGGTGGCACCCTTGGCACGCCTATCTTTTATTAGCGTTAGCGGCGATTATTGTTTATAGTCAGACTCTTTTTTTCGACTATAGTTATTTTGACGACCAACATTTAATTCTCGAGCAGTCGGATATTTTAGAGCGGGCCAACCCGGGAGAAATATTTTTTAACGATGTTTTTTTTAGTAGCTCTAAAGTTTATTATCGCCCCCTCCTGATTGTTTCTTTGGCTTGGGATTGGTATTGGGGGCAGGGAACGGTTTTTGCTTTTCATTTTAGCAATTTTCTCCTACACATTATCGCCGCTTTTTTATTATTTTATCTTTTGCGTTTAATTAGGACTAAAGAGCAAACTGCTTTTTTTCTCAGTTTATTTTTTACGGTTCATCCGGCCTTAGCTCAGGCGGTCGCCTGGATCCCTGGACGCAATGATTCTTTGGTGGCGATTTTTATTTTCAGTATTTTGATTTTTCTCTCGCGCTGGTTTCGGCAGGAAAGATTGTTTGATTTAATTTGTTTGTGGCTTTTATTTTTATTAGCTTTATTTACTAAGGAGACGGCGGCTTTATTACCCTTGCTCGCTTTGGGTTGGGTTTTAGTTTTTGAAAGACCTTTTTTTACGTGGTTTAAATTGGGTTTGGCAACAGTCGGGGCAGTAGTGGCTGGTTTTATTTGGTATTTGACCCGGACAGCTGCCTTGGGGACTGCTGGGGGATTTTTGTGGGAATCGTTGCTCAATAATCTTTTGTCGCCTCTAATTTTCTTAGGTAAAGTATTTTTGCCTTTTAATTTATCGGTTTATCCCGTACCCGCTGATACTCCTTGGCTTTATGGGGTGGTGGTTTTACTGGCCTTAATCGCCCTATTAATTTATTCGCGCCCTTTTTCTTGGCCCCGGGCTCTTTTTGGTTTTATTTGGTTTTGGTCATTTTTGGTATTAGGCTCCCTTCGTCCGGATAGTGAGTTATTTCGTAATTTTTTAGAGCATCGTTTGTATGTTTCTTTTTTGGGAATTTTGATTATTTTGAGAGAAACCGAAAAATCTTGGCAGCGCTTGTCGCCTTTATGGCGTCGCCGGGCTTTAATTTTTATCTTTTCTCTGTTAATAGTATTGAATTGGCGGCATACTTGGAATTTTCAAGATCGTTTTCATTTTTGGAAGCAGGCGGTTGCCAGTTCACCGCACGCTCCTTTGGCGCATCGGAATTTAGGGGCGATGTATTATTTAGAGGGCGATTTAAACCAAGCAGAAGTTTTATTTCGCCGGGCTCTTACTCTTAACCCTCAGGAGCCGATGGCTCATAATAACTTGGCGGCAATTTATATTGATCGGCGAGATTTTTGGCGCGCGGAAAGTGAATTAAAAAAAGAATTAGAAATTAATCCTTTTTATGACTTAGCCTTTTTTAATCTCGGTCTGGTTTATTATGAGCGCGGCCTTTATCAGGAGGCTGGTGCTTTATGGCAGCAGACACTAAAAATTAATCCCCGCCATCAGGAAGCGGCGCGGATGCTAGAATTTTTAAATCAGAATTTAAAGGCACAATAGCAATTATTTAAATTTATGTTTTCTCTAAAAAAATTAATCAATGGACCTACTACTAGTATTACCGCTGCTGCCGCTTTGGTTGCCTTATTCTCGGTAGCTTCTCGTTTTTTAGGAGTGGTTAGAGATCATATTTTGGCCGGCCGCTTCGGCGCCGGTGCTGACTTGGATATTTACTTTGCCGCTTTTCGTGTGCCTGATTTTATTTATAATTTAGTGGTTTTAGGAGCGCTTTCGGCCGGATTTATTCCAGTTTTTTCTGAAATGATTAAAAAGAATCAGGCTTTGCCAAGCGAAAAAGAAAAACTTATTCGTCTCGCTAGCAATGTTTTTAACGCCTTACTATTATTATTGTGTTTTTTATCAATTTTAGGAATAATTTTCGCTGGGCCCTTAACTGCTTGGGTGGCCCCTGGTTTTAGCGCTGCCGATCAAGCACGGACCGCCGCTTTAACGAGAATTATGTTCTTATCGCCTTTATTTCTAGGGATGTCAGGAGTACTGGGGGGAATTTTGCAGAGTTATAAGCGTTTTTTTGTTTACTCCTTGTCACCCATTTTTTACAATCTCGGTATTATTTTTGGAGCAGTTGTCCTTTTTCGATTTTTTGGTTTAGAGGCTTTAGCTTGGGGGGTGGTGGTGGGGGCGGCCCTTCATTTTGCCGTTCAATTACCCTCGGTTTGGCGGCTGGGTTTTCGTTACCGTTTTTATTTAAATTTACGTGATCGGGGTTTACGTCAAATTGCCGGAATGATGGGGCCGCGGACTTTATCATTAGCGATATCCCAGGTTAATTTAGTGGCAATGACGTCATTAGCCTCGTCTTTGGACAGTGGTTCTTTAGCTATATTTAATCTGGCTAATAATTTGCAGTCTTTTCCTCTGGGTGTTTTCGGGATTTCTTTTGCTGTTGCCGCTTTTCCTTTTTTATCCGAACACGCCTATCACCCGGAAGAATTAAAGGCACGTTTTTCTTCAACCATCCGTCAGATTTTTTTCTTTGTGATTCCGGCTTCCGTGCTCTTAATTACCCTGAGAGCCCAGATTATCCGCGTAGTTTTAGGCAGCGGCGCTTTTAATTGGCGGGATACCATTTTAACTATGGATACTTTAGGATTCTTCGCGCTTAGCTTATTTGCGCAAGCAACCATTCCTTTATTGGTGCGAGTATTTTATGCCCGCCGGGATTCTTGGACGCCTTTTTATCTTGGACTTTTTTCGGTGGTTTTAAATATTGTATTAGCCACTTATTTACGCTCTCAGCTGGGAGTGGCCGGTCTCGCGCTCGCCTTTTCCATCGCTAGTATTGTTAATTTTTTCTCTCTTTGGATTTTTCTCTATTTTCAAGTTGGCTCTCTAGATTTGGATAAGATCTTTTTATCGGTATTGCGCTTTTCCGCTGCCGCCATTGGTGCGGGGGCGGTAGTGCAGGTTTTAAAAGTAGCCATTTGGCCTTTTATTGATATGAGTACTTTTGCCGGTGTTTTCGTTCAATTAATAGTGGCTGCCGGTGGCGGCTTGGTCGCCTACGCCCTTTTTTGTTACTTATTTAAGAGTGAGGAGCTTTTAGCCGCTGTCGCTATTTTTAAACAGAAGCTTCCTTGGAAGAAGGCAAAATTAGCCGATCAGGGCGAGGCTAGAGGTCTCTAAAAACCTCTCTTGCCCGCCTCTAAGATTAATGTTATTGTGTTTTGGCAAGCCTTTATTTTTATAATTTTACCAAAAAATCTTTAATTATTAGCAATCATGATTGAAACTATCAGCAAAATTAGAAATTTCGCTATTCTTGCCCATATTGACCACGGTAAGTCGACTTTGGCTGACCGTATGCTGGAAATTACTGATACCGTGGATAAGCGCCGGATGAAGAATCAGATTTTAGACGGCATGGATATTGAAAGAGAGCGGGGTATTACCATTAAGCTTCAGCCTGTAACCATGGAATATCAAGGTTATCAGCTTAATCTTATTGACACTCCTGGCCACGTTGATTTTTCCTACGAAGTTTCCCGCTCCTTAGCAGCAGTGGAGACGGCCGTCTTGTTGGTCGACGCCACTCAAGGCATCCAAGCTCAAACCTTGGCCAACCTCTATTTAGCCTTAGAGCAAGATTTAACCATTATTCCGGTGGTTAATAAAATTGATTTACCGGCTGCGAATGTCCCGAAGACGAAAGCAGAAATTTCCCGTTTACTTGGTTGCAGAGAAGACGAAATCCTTTGTGCCTCGGGTAAAACCGGGGAAGGGGTGAAAGAAATTTTACAGGCGGTGATTGAACGTGGCTTACCCCCGCGGCCCGCGGCTGGTGATAGTGCGCGCGCTTTAATTTTTGACTCTAAATACGATGAGTATAAGGGGGTGGTGGCCTTCATCCGCGTTTTTGATGGAGAAATTAAGAAGGGTGACCCGATTAATTTACTGGCAACTAAGGCTAGGAGCGAAACTTTAGATATTGGCGTCTTTAAACCTGAATATCACTCCACTGGCTCTCTGAAGGCCGGTGGTATCGGTTATATCGTTACTGGTTTTAAACAAGTTGGTGATTGTCGGGTTGGCGATACTTTAGTGGCGGGTGCTGGTCGGGATTCCGCTGCCGCCTTGGAAGGCTACAAGGAAGTGAAACCTATGGTTTTTGCTGGCATCTTCCCTCGGGGGGGGAATGATTTAGAAGATTTGCGGGAAGCGATGGAGAAATTAAAGTTGAACGACGCCGCTCTATCATATGAGCCGGAAAGGTCAGACGCTCTTGGCTTCGGTTTTCGCTGTGGTTTTTTAGGTTTATTACATTTAGAGATATTTCAAGAAAGATTACGCCGAGAATACAATTTAGATTTGATTGTCACTGTTCCCAGTGTGGCTTATCGGGTAAAAAAGAAAAGTGGGGAAGAAGTAATTGTCCGGACGCCGCAACGTTTACCTGATCCGAGTGAGATTGATTCCGTGGAAGAGCCTTGGGTAACTTTGGATATTATCACTCCGCAAATATATATCGGTAATATTATGAGCTTATCTCAAGATAAGCGGGGGATTTATAAAAATACCGAATATATTTCGGCGGGTAGCGATGAAGCCCGGGCGATTTTGCATTATGATATGCCTTTATCCGCTATTTTGACCGATTTTTATGATAAGATTAAGAGTGTTTCCGCCGGCTATGCTTCCATTAATTATGATTATCTAGATTATCGCTCAGCTGACGTGGTAAAACTTGATATTATGGTAGCGGAAGAGCCGATAGAAGCTTTAGCCACGATCGTTTATCGTGATGATGCTTTCCGTGAAGGCAAGGAAATTGTAGAAATTCTTAAAGATACTTTACCGCGCCAGATGTTTGTCTTGAAAATTCAGGCGGCGATTGGGGGTAAGGTTGTCGCGGCAGAAAGATTGTCGGCGATGCGCAAGGATGTGACTGCTAAACTCTATGGCGGCGATGTCAGTCGTAAACGGAAGTTGTTGGAAAAACAAAAGAAAGGAAAGAAGAAAATGATGGCCGCTGGCAAAGGCAGCGTGGAAATTCCTTCCGATACTTTTGTGAAGATTTTAAAGAGATAATAATTAAAAGGTTTAATTTCTTAAATCTCCCTATATTAATATGAAACGTCGTAAAATTGTGAAAATTGCGTGGACAGTAATGTCGATTATTATTATGATTTCTATGTTGGCCTGGACTTTTGGGGCGATGTTTTTCTAAATTTGTATGAAAAAACAGTGGCAAATAGCTGAGGCTCCGCCTTCTGATTTTTTTTCGTCTTTAGCCGAGATTAATCCGATTTTAGCGGGAATTTTGTGGAATCGGGGTCTTCATAACACTGAAGCCGCTCGGGCTTTTTTAAGTGACGATATTGACCCTGCTCTTGTTTTAGATTTTGCCGGTGATGATTCTTTACGCTTTTATAATCCTTTTCTGTTTCGAGACATGCAGGCGGCGGTTGATTTAATTATCAGTCATTTGAAAGCAGGCAATAAAATTGTAGTGTATGGAGATTATGATGCCGATGGCGTTACTTCCTCAGCTGTCTTAGCGCAAGCCCTCAAAACTCTTCATGCTCAAGTAGAGGTGTATCTGCCCGATCGTGTCAGTGAGGGTTATGGTTTAAATAAGACCGCTTTAGAACAAATTAAAGAGCAGGGTTTTTCCTTAGTTATCACCGTTGATAATGGTATTCGTAATAAAGAAGAAGTGGATTATGCCCGCAACCTAGGCTTGGATGTCATTATTACTGATCATCACGTTTTGCCCGAGGGTAAAGAAAATCTGCCCAATTGTCCGGTAATCGATCCGGCTGATGCCAGCGATCATTACCCCTGGCCATTTTTAGCAGGAGTTGGCGTTGCCTTTAAATTAGTTTGTGCTCTTTTGCATCAGTCTAAATTAGAAATATCACAGAAACGTTTAATTGCCGAGCGGGCTTTAGATTTAGTAGCGGTTGGTACTATCGCCGATATGGTCAGCTTGCTGGGAGAAAATCGTTGGCTCGTAAAACGAGGTTTGGTGATTTTAAATCAGGCTCGCCGTCCTGGTTTAAATGCTTTATTTAAGACCGCTAAAATTGCGCTGGACCGACCCTTGGAGGCTTGGAATGTCGGTTGGCAGTTAGGTCCACGTTTAAATGCAGCGAGCCGCGTTGGCCATGCCAATAGCGCCTTTGCTTTAATTAGTGCGGAGTCAGAAGATGAGGCGCGCGATTTGGCGCAAGAACTTAATCAGCGCAATTTAAATCGTCAGCAGATTACCGAAGAAATTATTAAACAAGTAGAGGCACAAATTGATCCCGAAAATCTTCCTGCTTTGATTGTTGGTGTTGCCGGCGAAGATCAATTTTGGAACGAAGGAGTTGTTGGTTTAGTTTCTGGAAAGATTTGTGAAAAGTATCACCGCCCTACGCTGGTAATCGCTCGCATTGTTGAAGAGGCGGGGGCAGATTTAGAGTCTGGAAAGATGCAGGCGACTAAGTTGAGCTTTAAAGGCTCCGGACGTTCAATCGAAGGCTTTAACCTTATCGCGGCAGTGGAAGAATGTTCTGAATTTTTAGATAAATATGGAGGACATCCGATGGCTTGCGGTTTTTCTATTGATGATGAAGAAAAATTGTCTGCATTTCGGGAAAGACTTCTGGCTTTAGCAACTGAGCGCCTTACCCCTGAGGTTCTAGCTCCTAAATTACACCTTGACGCTATTTTGCCTTTTTCTCAGATCAGTCTTTCTTTGGCTGAAGAAATTAATGATCTAGCTCCTTTTGGCCAAAATAATCCTCAACCACGTTTTGCCAGTTTTGCTTTAAGGGTTGATGATATTGTCTTAATGGGCAGCGACCGTCAGCATATTAAGTTGCGCTTGTCTGCCGCTAAAGAGCCGGCTGCCGCTTCTTTTTGGGCTTTAGCCTTTAGCACAGCAACGGCCTATAAAAATGTACAAATTGGCGATTTAATTGATCTTGCTTATTATCTTGATATTAATGAATTTAATGGTCGTCGGGAAGCGCAGTTAAAGATTATTGATTGGCGCCAACACGAGGAGCTTTAATTATTCTTATTAATATTTATGAAGTTAATTATTCATTCTGACGGCGGCGCTCGCGGCAACCCCGGGCCAGCGGGTATCGGGGCAATTATTAACAGGGAAGACGGGCAAGTCGTTGCCGAGATTTCTCAATTTCTTGGCCACGCTACTAATAATCAAGCGGAGTATCAGGCTTTATTAGCCGGCTTAGAAAAGGCGGTAATCTTAGGGGCAGACACGCTTGATTGTTTCTTAGATAGCGAGTTGGTAGTGAAGCAGATTAATCGGGAGTATAAGGTAAAGAATAAGGAGCTAGCGCCTTTATTTTTGAAAGTTTATAATCTCACTACTAAATTTAAGAATATCCGCTTTATTCACATTCCGCGGGAGCAGAATAAAGAGGCGGACCGATTGGCTAATGAGGCGATGGATCGAGGAGTGTAAATTTGTTGATAATCAAAAAACTATCTTTATGAAGATAGTTTTTTATTTTTTCATTTCTTTCTTTATACCTTTAGCGACCACTAGGCGACCAGTGCCAAGGTTCGTTGGGGCTTGAGTTGAGATTGGCGTATAGACCCTGGGCATTCATACAGGCAGTTAAGCCTGAAGAATTATTATGGTCCCAAGTCATTTTTTTGCCATCTAGGCGGTAAAGGTCTAAGGCTACTCCTTTGCCATGATTGGAGCAACAAGGGGTAGCTGCTTGGGTGCCTTTTTCTGCTTTTATGGATATTTGTCGGGCCGGGGAGCGCCAAGCCGCACTTACTCCAAAGATATTTTTGCCCCCATTTTTTTCGCGGACGCAAGCCATCGCGGTATTATATTTTTCTACAATTTCACTTTTTGCTTTAAGATTAGTACCAGCAATATTGGTCATTTTTCCTGGTTCCTGTTCGCCGTAGCCACGACAAATAGATAAATCTCCATTTCTCGCAGCGGTGCAGCCTTCTTGATAAGGATTTTCTGCTTGGTCATTGGGCGTTGAAACTTCGGCGTCAGAGAAGTTTGTAGTTTCCAGCATTTTTAGAGAGATAGATTTTAAGTTATTTAAGTCAGGGTTAATCTGGTCAAGAATCAGGTAGGTGCCCATGAGAATGATGATTCCGGTGACACTGCCTAAAATTAAATCTTTAGCCTGGCTTATTTTTGAAGCATCGCCGGCCGAGACTAGCCAGAGCAGGCCTCCGGCCATTAAGACAATCGCCGCGAGGATGCCGCCAACACCTAGGCCATATTTATAGACTCCTTGGATGTATTGGGCAATCCAGGGGATTTTACATGTTCCTGAATGGTCTTCTTGATTGGTGCAATAGGCGTCAGTGAGTTCGACGGTGTTAATAGGGATGGACATGATAGGAATTTGGAACTTAGCTTTAGTTATCCCAGATTCTTCTTCTCCCCCCGGGCAACAACAGATTGGTGGCATGTTTTGGCCGTTTACCATTTGATTGTCGGGTTTATTATCGGGGTCACATTTAGCATCCTCATCTTTTGTTTCTGTTTTTTTACATTCAGGGCTATGGTGAGACCAGTCGTTGGGATAACCTAGTTCGATTCCAGTTAATGATTTTTGCCACCGGCAGTCGTAAGTAGTAGATATTTTGCAACAACACACCTGATTTTCGGCTGGTATTCCGTTGCCGCAATTAAGGTGATAAGCTTCCATTCGTCCACCAGAAAGGAAGCAGGCTCCAGATGAAGTTTGACCAGTGGGTATTGTTTCTAGGCTGCAATTTTCCATTTTTGTTTCTGCCGTTGCTGAAAGTAATGGTAAAAATAGAGATATGATGGTAAAAATAAAAATTTTCTTTTTCATATTTTATAAATTGAAATATTCTTGTCGGCATTTTTTTGAATATGGGCAATATCTTCTGTTTTTAAGTGGCGGAAGCGACCTTGCATTTTTAAATATTCATCAACCGGCTTAGCCTGAAAATTTTGATTGATGCTAGAGCTGCTTAATTGGCTGTTACTGTATTCAAGTAGGGGATATAATCCCGTCTGGACAGCTAGACGGGCGGCCGCAATCGCTTCATCTGTTTTAATTTTCCAGCCGGGTACACAGGGGGAGAGAATTTGTATATATGTCGGCCCCGATGTTGCCAGAGCCTTCTTCACTTTATTAGTGATATCATCAGGAAAAGCAGCGGTGCTTTGGGCAATGTAATTTAGTCCGTGGGCAAGAGCGATGCCAATCATATCTTTTTTTACTTGCTGTGCTCCGATGCTTTTTTTGTCAGCGGGGGTGGTGACCGTGTTAGCACCCCAAGGAGTGGAACCAGAAGCCTGGACGCCGGTATTGGAGTAAGATTCGGTGTCGTAGCAAATATAGAGAATTTCTTCGCCTCTTTCCCAGAGGCCGCTAATTAAGCCGATGCCGATATCATAAGTGCCGCCGTCTCCCGCTTGAATTACTACTTTAGTGCCTTTCTTTTTTTTTCGCAGAGAAGCTTTGACACCACTCGCGATCGCCGCCGAATTTTCGAATAAAGAATGAATCCAAGGCAATTGCCAGGCGCTTTGGGGGTGGGCGGTAGTAGTTACTTCTAAGCAGCCGGTAGCATTTACTAAAATCGTATCCGCGCTTAAAGCCCGCATCACTGCCTGTACTGCGCTTAATTGGCCACAGCCGGCACAGGCATTATGGCCAGGGGTGAGAAAATTTTTTTTATATTCCATATCTTAATTATTCAAAGTCTTTGTAGCAGCAGTATAAACCGCTGAAACATTCGCGACCATCCCCATTATCGGCGTAATATTTTTCTCCTGTTTGGCCGAGCTGACTGCATCTTGTTTCGGAACAGAAGGCTCCGGGTTCAGAGCCGCAAGATTCTGAGGCGTCAGCATTACCAAGATAGCACATGGAGAAATAGCAATAACCATTTAATTCTTCGCCAGTACCTGTTTCTTCACATCGCTCTCCGTCTTTAATTCCCAGGCAATTTGCGACTTTACCGGAACATTCTGGCCATTGGCTGCAACGATTATTTTTTAGTTCATACATTATTCTCAAATCTTGAACAAAGTAATTTCCGCAGTTTTCTTTAGTGGTAATTTTTTTGTCAGCATCAAAGCACCATACTACTTTGCCGTCGCAGTCTTTTTTAATATTACAGCCCACGGTTATCATTTGGCAGCGACCACCGGAAGCTAAATAAATACCCGCTTCGCTGTGCTGATATGGAGTTCCATTTTTTTCTTTACAAGTTTTACTGTCCATAGTTTCCGCCTTGCCATCGTATTCGCAACAGACAATACTAACTTTTTCAATTAATTTTATGGTGGCAAGACGGAAGTTGAGCAGGTCTGGATTAATGGTGTTTAACATTATCCAAGCGCCAAAAAGAAGGATGAGACCAGTAATACTACCCATAATTAAGCCTTTAGCTTGGCTAACCTTATCACTGCTGCCGGCTGAAGTCAGCCAGATAACGCCGCCGGCCATTAAAACGATAGCGGCCAAGATACCGCCGATACGGAGGCCGTAGTTATAAAAAGCTTGAATCATTCTAGCAATATAGCTGACGTCATTTTCTTCCATGACAACGTTACTTTCAAATCCAGGTAAGCCTACCTGAGGCTGGAAAGTTAAAGGATCTTCAACAGCGGCTATTACCGGGAAGATGCTTAAAAAAAGTAGACCGGTAATGGCGAAAAATAGAATTAGTTTAATTTTTTGTTGCCGCTTGGACATATAATTACCAAAATTTAAGACCCTCATGTTGAGAGGATTTAATTATACTATTAATTGTTTCTAGGCTGATGTCGCGGCCGCCTAAGCCGACGATGTGATTGCTAAATATGCCTTTAACCGTTGGGCAAGCAGCTATTACATCCGCGTATAAGGGGCCGGTGGCGCCGCTTGATATAGCTTTTTCAATAATGGCGATTTGGTGGCTACGGCTGGCGATTCTTTTAATATCTTCAGCGGGGAAGGGGCGGTAGCTGCGGATTTTTAGTAGCCCCACTTTATTTTGTTTTTTTAAAGCTTCTTTAATGGTGCCGCTGACCGAGCCCATGGCGATTAAAAGAGTTTCCGCTTTTTGAGGCCCATAGTATTCCACTAAGCCATTATCAAAAATAGTTTTAATTGCTAGGGGTGAAGGTAATATTTTTTTCCAGCTGTGATAAGCGCTGGTAATTTTTGCAGTGGCTGCTTTTAGATCTTGATCTAAACGGGCTTTTTCTTGCCAGTAATATTCCGGGCTGAAAAAACCGCCGATCGTAATTGGCTGTTTAGGGTTAAGATAGGTGCCAAGCTTCGGCTTGTAGCTCGGAAGGTATTTTTTTATTTGTAATTTACTGGGAATAATTACATTTTCATGGGAGTGAGTAAGAATGAAGCCGTCGACATTTACCGTCACGGGAATATTTAAGCTTTCCGCTAATTTATAGGAGATAACATGCAGGTCAACCGCTTCTTGATGATTTTCCGCAAAGAGCATTATCCAACCAGCATCCCGCATGGCCATGGCATCGCTATGGTCATTCCAAATATTAATAGGAGCACCTACTGCCCGGTTGGCCACAGTCATAACTAGCGGCAAGCGTAAGCCGGAGGCGTTATATAAAACTTCAATCATTAGTAATAATCCTTGGGAGCTGGTGGCGCTATAGACGCGGCTACCGGCTGCGCTCGCGCCCACTACAATTGAAGCGGCCGCAAACTCGCTTTCCGCTCTAAGGTATTCATAATTAGCTTTTCCCGAGGCTTTAAACGAGGCTAAATCTTCAACAATATGAGTTTGGGGAGTAATGGGGTAGGCGGAAACAACCTCTGGCTGGATATTAGCCACAGTTAAAGAAATAGCTCGAGAGCCTTCCAGGAAGCTAGTTTTGGTGATATTTTTTTTCATTTTAGTAATCTTTAGCCATAATAATGGCTTTGACTGGACATTCAGCGGCACAAATGCCGCAGCCTTTGCAGTAGTCATAGTCAACTTCGGCCTTCATTTTACCGTTTTTATCCATTTTCATGAGAATACAGGCGTCGGGACAGAGCTTGGCGCAACGTGAACAACCCACACAAACAGCGGCGTCAATTTGGGGTTTTTGGGTTCGCCAAGATCCAGTTTTATTGGCTAAGGCTGTTCCGGGCGGGGTGGCTGGCGATAAAGCTTTGTTATTTTTTTTGTCCATATCGATAAGCTTCTTTAACGGCCGTTTGATTTTTATTAATTATGTCCCTGCCTTTGCTTTGAAATTTTTCTGCCACGGCGCTAAGAAGCGATTTGAGAGTTATAAAGTTGGTAATTTGAGCAAAGGCGCCTAAAATAACGGTGTTAACAATATTTTTGCCTAGAAGGCGCAAGGCGATAGCGGTAGCGGGACTGCTGATAATTCTTTCAATTTTTATTTTATTGCCGCTTAAGCACTGTAATTCTTCGGGACTTTTATTGCTGTTGACAATTAAATAAGTCTGGGAGCTAATTCCGTTTAGAATTTCTTTATTCTCCAGGAGGCTTTCGTCTTGAATAATTAAAACATCCGGCTGATATATTTGTTCACGGGTAATAATTATTTCTTTAGAAATGCGGGCAAAAGCCTGGATGGGGGCGCCACTTCTCTCTACGCCAAAAGAAGGGAAGGCCTGGGCATATAGGCCGTCTTTAAAAGCAGCGAGGGCAATTAGTTCCGCTGCTGTTACTACTCCTTGACCACCGCGGCCGTGAATTCTAATCTGAAGCATATTTTCCTTGTGGTTATTGTGCCAGCAAACCGTCAATCATGCTGGTAAAATTTTCTTCAGGGTAGAAGCCGGTAATTTTATAGCGATTAACAAACCAGCTAGGCGTTCCGGAGAGACCTAAGAGTTCGGCGTCGGCAAAATCGTCATTTAAACGATATAGATAGGTTTTGTTATCTAAACAACTATTGAATTTTTCCGTTTCTAACTTTATTTCGGCGGCTACTTCTTTTAGCTTGGCATTCAAAGCGGCGCTTTGGAGGCTGCTGATTTCCGTTTGTCGTTCAAACAATAAGTCGTGCATTTCCCAGAATTTACCTTGGGCTCCAGCGCAGTTGCCGGCAAGGGCGAGGTCTACCGAATTATCATGTAAGGGGTAGTCGCGAAAGGTGATGCGTATCTGATTGCCGTATTTTTTAGCTAAATTTCTGACCACGGGAGCGGCTTGCTGGCAGTAAGGGCAGGCATAGTCAGAAAAAATTACAATTTTTACCTTGGCATCTTGCGGGCCAAGACTATAATTTTCCCCCCGTCCATCAATGGCGGCAGTAATTTTTTTTATTTCTTCTTCTTGGGCGGCGATACTTCCGCTCTCTCTGATATTTTTAACTTGATTAACTATATAGCTAGCCGCCGTAATGGCTCCAGCAATTATTAGAAAGATAAAAATTATGAGCATGATACCCCACCATTTTTTATACCAAGGGCGGAGTTTAACTTTGTGTCTTTCTTTCATTTCCAAATATTGGATACGCTCATTAAGGCTCATATGTTTGATTGAAAAAAGCTAAGTTTTTCTTTATACTTAATAAGTATTTATTTTGATTTTATTATATCACAAGTGCTATTTTGTGGCTATTTGACTAAGTGCTTTAAAGCTGATTTTTATGAAAATAATTTCTTGGAATATTAACGGTATTCGCGCCGCCCTTAATAAGGGCTTATTGCAATTTGTTGAGCAGGAGAAGCCTGACATTATTTGTTTCCAGGAGATAAAAATCGGAACTGAAGCTTTGGCGAAGACGGAGATTAATTTTCCTGGTTATCAGATTTTTTGGAATAGTGCTCGGCGCCCTGGTTACAGCGGCACGGCCACCTTGCTTAAAGAGGGTTTGTCGGGGATTGAAATTACCAATGGTTTGGGCAAAGCGGAATATGATGATGAGGGCCGGGTGCAAGTGATAAAGACTAAAGATTTTTATCTGCTCAATATTTATTTTCCTAATGCCAACCCCGAATTAGGAAGGTTGGCCTATAAATCTGCTTTTAACCAGGAATTCTTAGGCTTTATTCAGAAATTAGAGCAAGATAAACCCGTGGTTATTACCGGTGATTTTAATGTTGCTCATCAGGAAATTGATTTAGCTCGCCCTAAAGAAAATGTAGGCTCAGCTGGCTTTACCGCTGAAGAACGGGAGTGGTTTCAATCTTTGTTAGCCGCCGGTTATATTGACGCTTTTCGTCTTTTTAATCCTGAAAAAGTGCAGTATTCTTGGTGGAGTTTTCGGGCCGGGGCCAGAAGTCGGAACGTTGGTTGGCGGATTGACTATTTTGTAATTTCCGCTAAACTTAGAAAAAAGATAAAAAGAGCTTTTATTCTTGACCAGGTGCTCGGCTCTGATCATGCTCCTGTCGGCATGGAGATTTAAAAGCATTTTAAAGGATTGTAATTTATTTTATATGTACGACCATCGAGTAATTGAAAAAAAATGGCAAGAGCAGTGGCGGGCAGATGATCTCTACCGGACGCGCGAAGATCATTCTCGACCAAAATATTATGTCTTAGACATGTTTCCTTATCCTTCGGGCGAAGGTTTGCACGTGGGACACCCTAAGGGCTATATTGCCACTGATATTGTCGCGCGTATGCGTTTATTGCAGGGCTATAGTGTTCTTCACCCTATGGGCTGGGACGCCTTTGGTTTGCCGGCAGAAAACTACGCTCTGAAAAATAAGGTGCATCCTCGAATCGCTACCGAGAAAAATGTGGCAAACTTTAAAAGACAGTTGGAATTATTAGGCTTTTCTTATGATTGGAACCGGGAAGTTAATACAACTGATCCTGGATATTATCGTTGGACACAGTGGATTTTTTTACAGATGTGGCGTCAAGGTTTAGCCTATGAATCACACGCCCCCATTAATTGGTGTCCTTCTTGCCAGACCGGCTTGGCCAATGAAGATTTGGAAGATGGCCATTGCGAACGTTGCGGCAGCCTGGTTGAACAGAAGCCTATTCGTCAATGGGTATTAAAAATTACTGCTTATGCCGAACGCTTGCTTCAAGATTTAGATAAATTAACCCAGTGGGAAGAGCCGATTAAAGAAATGCAGCGTAATTGGATCGGCCGGAGCGAGGGGGCGGAGGTAAATTTTAAAATTGAAGGAACAGAAGAAGAAATTGCTGTTTTTACTACCAGGGTTGATACTATTTTTGGTTGCACCTATTTAGTTTTAGCGCCGGAGCACCCTTTAGTTTTGCTTTGGCGAGATAAAATCGAGAATTGGTCGGAAGTCGAGGCTTGTCTAGAAGCGACCAAGAATAAAACGGAATTACAAAGAACGGATTTAAATAAAGAAAAAAGCGGAGTGGTTTTGCGGGGAATTAAAGCGATTAACCCTTTTAATAAGGAGGCGGTGCCAGTGTGTGTGGCTGACTATGTGCTTCATGCTTATGGCACCGGAGCGGTAATGGCAGTGCCCGCGCACGACGAGAGAGATTGGGAGTTTGCTCAAAAATATGCTCTCCCGATTCGGCCGGTGGTACAACCTTTGGCTGGCGATACTGAAGATACTTCCCGCGCCTATACGGCCGACGGCTTGTTAGATGCTTCTGGTGAATTTTCCGGCTTAGCCTCTGCCGAAGCTAGGGCTGCTATGTTTGCTTGGTTAGAAAAAAGTGGCCATGGTCGCAAGCAAGTAAATTATAAAATTAAAGATTGGGTCTATTCCCGTCAGCGTTATTGGGGCGAGCCGATTCCTTTGATCCATTGTGAACACTGCGGCGTGGTCGCCGTGCCGGAAGAACAGCTACCGGTTAAGCTGCCTGAAGTAGATAGCTATGCGCCCACGGGAACCGGGGAGTCGCCTCTGGCCGCCATTACTGATTGGGTTAATGTGAAATGTCCGCAATGCGGCGGGCCGGCTAAGAGAGAGACGAACACCATGCCGCAATGGGGCGGTTCTTGTTGGTATTATTTGCGCTATTTGGATCCGAAAAATAATTCCGCCTTAGTTTCTCCAGAGCAAGAAAAATATTGGTCGCCGGTTGATTTATATGTTGGCGGAGCGGAACATGCCACTAGGCATTTAATCTATGCACGTTTTTGGCATAAATTTTTATTCGATTTAGGCTTAGTTTCTCATGATGAGCCTTTTACCCGCCTGCAACACGTCGGCCTGATTATGGGCGAAGATAGTCGGAAGATGAGCAAGCGCTGGGGTAATGTTATTAACCCTGATGAGATGGCTGATCGTTTTGGGGCGGATGCTTTGCGAGTTTATGAGATGTTTATGGGGCCCTTTGACCAGGCCGCCGCTTGGAATACTAATGGTCTTTCCGGCGCTCGCAAGTTTTTGGATAAAGTGGAACAGTTGGTCGCCCTTAATCCTGAAGGGAAAGTGGTAGCTGATAAAAGATTATTATCTCTACTGCATAAAACAATTAAGAAGACGGGGGAAGATATTGAAAATTTTCATTTTAACACGGCTGTTTCCGCCTTTATGATTTTAGCTAATGAGTTGACTGCTTATCAGCAAGTTCATCAGGCTTGGCCTTTTTCTCGTGAAGACTTTGCCTCTTTTTTAAAGATAATTTCCCCATTTGCCCCGCATTTAAGCGAGGAATTATGGTCACGTCTTTCTTTTTCTGGAAGTATTTTTCGGTCTTCTTGGCCTTCGTTTGATAGTGATTTGATTAAAGACGAAGTTATTTCTTATATTGTTCAGGTAAATGGTCGCTTGCGCGGACAGGTGGTCCTGCCGGCGGCCGCGACCGAGGGAGAAGTTCTAGCGGCCGTTCACGCCGAAGGCGCTATTACCAAATGGCTGGAGGGGCAGGAGATTAAGAAAAGAATTTTTGTTCCCGGTAAACTGATTAATTTTGTTATCTGATTTATGGAAAATATTGCCGCTCGGACCAGGGAATTATGCCAGATTTATGAAATTAAGCCTGCTCGCAGCAAAGGCCAGAATTTTTTAATTAACGATGGCATCTATCAAGCAATCATTAATGCTGCTGCTTTGCGCACCTCCGATACCGTTCTCGAAGTCGGTCCTGGTTTAGGTTTTCTGACGGCCGAGCTTTCAAAAAAAGTGGAAAGGGTGATCGCTGTCGAGCTAGACGATAAATTAGCCTCTTTATTACAGGTGGCAATTGACGCCCAGGCGGTAGAAAATGTGGAAATTATTAATCAGGATATTTTGCGTTTCAATCTTGAAGAATATTTGGATGCCGCTACTGAATATAAAGTGGTGGCCAATTTGCCTTATAACATTACTTCTATTTTTTTACGCACCTTCTTGTCGTCAGCCCGTCCTCCGCGCTCTTTGGTGCTAATGCTGCAGAAAGAAGTGGCGGAAAGAATTGTGGCCACTGCTCCGGATATGTCTTTATTATCGCTGTCAGTTCGTTATTATGGCACTCCTGAAATTATCCGCATTGTGCCTGCTTCTGACTTTTGGCCGGCACCGGCGGTCGATAGCGCGATTTTACGCTTTACTTATGACCGTCCTCGCCCGACCCCCGATTCTTTGGCGGTGGATAAGAACTTTTTTCGTATCGCCCGGGTGGCTTTCAGCGCTAAGCGCAAAATGTTAAAAAATAATTTATTAGCAGGCTTTAAAATTAAGCCTGAGGACCTAGAGAAAGCTTTTCAAACAGCAGGCATTGACGCTAAGGCGAGAGCCGAGAGTTTAAGCTTAGAGCAATGGCAACTTTTAGTTGCGGCTCTCGGCAATTTTGTGTTATAATTTGAGTAATCTTGTTTTGTCCAAAGTTTTTAAAATTGGCCAGATTACTTATGTCTGATCACCTTGAAGATCAACCAAAAAATGAGACTCATTCCTCATTTTTTAAAAGTTTGCCCAAACCGCAGCGAGCCGCTTTTTTATTTTTATCGGCCCTGAGTTTGGGCGTTCTTGTTTTATGGCTCTGGCAGTTCAACGCTCGCCTTTCTCGGCCTTTTCGCGTACCTGATACTGGCCAAAAAGAAGTGGCGGTTGACACTAGCGATTTTGAAGCGGCTTTAATTAGTTTAGATTCTGATGGCGACGGTTTGACTGATATAGAAGAACGGAGCTTATACGCTTCTTCCCCTTATTTAGAAGATTCCGATAGTGACGGTATTGATGACCGCACTGAAGTAGAAAGCGGCAGCGATCCCAATTGTGCCGCTGGCCAAGATTGCGGTGCCGCTACCGCCCCGGCAATCACTCCAATTATTGCCAGCTCCACCACCATTGATGTTGAACCTGAAGTTGGCGCCGATAGTGGCGATGAAACTGATCTACAGGCGATGATGGCGGGGCAAGCCAGCGCCGCCCAACTCCGCGCCATGCTTTTAGATAGCGGCGCTAACGCTGACATGATTAACCAGCTTAGCGATGAAGAATTACTCAAGACCTATCAAGAAATGTTAGCCGAGCAGGGGACTGCGGCCCAATAAAATATTTATTATTTTGTAGATAATGTCTGTGAAAATTATGAATAAGCGATTTAATTTTTTAGCCAATCGGCAAAAATTAGGGGCAGTGGCGATTTTAGCCGTCATCATTGGCTCTTTATTTTTAATCTCACCGCAGTCAGCGCAAGCGCAGATGGTGACAGCCGACACTCAGACTGTTTCTCAGACTTTTATGCAAAAAGTTTGGGATTTTTTAAAGAAAGCTTATGAAAAAGGCGGCGCCTCGGCTTTTCAAAAAACAGTCAGAACGGCTTTGAATAAAATTGCTTACGATACCGCTACGGCTCTTGGTTCTGGCGGCGAAGGTCAGCAGCCTTTATTTGTTACTAAAGACTGGGGAGAGTATCTTACTCAAATTGGCGATGAAGCGGCCGGTTCTTTTATTGAAGACGCGGTTAATAATTGGAATGATGCCGATTGGGATAGTACGGGTAAGGGGAGCGCGAAAAATGAAGAATGTACAGCCTCTTATGAAACCTGTGCTCGTGGCACCTTTAATACGGTAACTCGAGAATGGGAGGGCGGCTGTGATATTATCCAAAATTCCCAAGAGGCGGCTGAGTGTGAAAAAAAGTGCCAATCGGCGCTTTTGCAATGCGGGGGAGTAGTTACCGGCGCCGATGGGGTCACCGCCCCTAAAAGCAGCCGAACTATCGCCGTTTGCCAACCCTCTTCCATTTCTGCCAAATTAACCATCGCCATGGGCTTGGTTGATTATAATCGCCCCGCAGCCCCTAATTGTACCGCCTCTGCTTTAGTGGAAAATTGGGATAGCTATGTTGATCGCATGACTGCTTTTAAAGAAGATGACTTTTTGGATAAGTTTGCCGGTATCTTCAATCCTGTTTCCAATGATCTCGGTATTTACATGGCCTTGCGGACAGATATGACCCAGAAGATGGCTACTTCTGTTGATACTTCCAAATTAAAATTAAATGCGGATAAGGGTTGGCTGGATATCCGCGATATTGCCGGCAATCCCAAAGGCATGCCTGGTGATGCTGCTACTCAGGCAGAGATGTCTAAGCAGGGCTATGTTAATAACATGGCCTCATTTTCCGGCGACGCTTTAATTGATGCCGCTAACGTCTTTTTAAATCAATTAGCTTTAACTGCCTTTAATCGTTACATGAGCAAACTGGGAGAAAAGACTCCTGATTCGGTTAGTATTAACAATCCCACTTCTGATCCGAAAATTGGTTATAGTGAGGTGGCGGTCAGGGAGAGTGCTGCTCAGATAATAGAACCCGACTTTACCGTCCGGGCTGACTACGACATTTTGTCTTCTCTCAGTATGTGCCGCGATCGCAACAATCCTGGCCCGGCCGAATGCGTCATTGATGATAAACTGATGCAGGGAATTGTGGAGAAAAAAACAGTCGCGGAAGCGGCTAAAGAAGGCTATCTTCATAAGGAGTGGCTCTTTACTGCTGATTTTCGTGAGGGTTCTTATAGTCTGAGAAATTTGCAAATCATGCGCAAGTACCGCATTGTTCCTTTGGGCTGGGAAGTGGCGGCCAGTGCTAATAAAACAGCAACTCTAGTAGATTTAATGTCCTGTTTCAGTAATTCCGATTCTTATAATGAATATACTTCTAACTTTGATATTAGAAATCAAGCTTGGTGTCGCGGTTTGGTTGATCCTAATTGGGTTTTGAAGGCGCCTCTAAATTATTGTGCTAAACAAGGTTACAGTGCTCAGATTCTTAATACTTCGGTTATTCCCAGTGTTGACGGTAATGGCAATGCGGCGGACACAATCCAAATCACCCGCGCTGAAGATTATTGCGCCGATGATAAAACTTGTATTAAAGAGAAGGCCGATGGTAGTTGCGAAGCTTATGGTTATTGTCAGTCTGAGCGGCGCACTTGGAATTTTGATTCTAAATCTTGCCAACCGATTAATAATACCTGTAGCTCTTTGATTAATGTCAGCTCTAACCAGAAAGTGGCTTATTTGGAAAATACCTTAGATTATGCCAATTGTAATGCAGATACGGTTGGTTGCAAACGTTATTCTTTAATTGGCTCTTATGCTACTTCCACCGGTCAAGTCTCTTGGTCTCCTAATCCTACTGTTAATGCTTATTTTAATAATAAATTAGGTTCCTGTTCTTCGGCTGACGAGGGTTGTAAAGAAGTGATGCGGGTAAAACCGGGCTGGGGCTCAAACTTAATTATGGGCGCCGATTTTGCTAATGATAAGGTCGGCGATTCCTTGGCTAATAGCTTGATTAATAATTATTGGCCGGTCTGGTCTACTGGTAATCGCGCCGCCAGCATTATTGACGCTTCGACTCTTGGAAGCGGTTCAGTGGGTAAGGCGATCTTATTAGAATCTACGGGTAATGTCGCTAGCACCACCATCGGACTTTATTCCGATAATGCTGTTTCTCTAATTCCTGATAATCTTAATATTCTTTCTGGAGAAACCTATACTCTGAGTGCCGATGTTTATTTAATTGAAGGCGACAAAGTTCATGTGGTCTTGGGTAATGATTATTTAGCAGCAGCTGAGACGATTGATAAAAATGCTTGGCGCCATGTGTCTGTTACTCGGAGTTTAAAGGAAAAGCCTTTGTCAGAAATGTCTTTCTCGGTGGTGGGTTATAGCACTGGTTCTCAAGTGCGTTTTGCTGTTCGCAATCTTAAGTTAGAGATGACTTCTTGGGATTCCGGCTTCTCGATTTACGGGGCTTATAAGGTTTATGAAAAGATTATTCCTCCTTATTTAGCTGAAGCCTGTTATATCAACACCAATCCCAGTAGTCCTGATTATCGTTTGCGTCCAGACGCTCCGGCTGTTTGTAATAATTTTGCTCGTCAGTGTAACCGTGATGAAGCTGGTTGCGAAAGCTATAAAGAGAATAGCACCGGTTTTACTGTAGCCGCTCAAGCGGTTTCCTCAGATTATTGCGATGCTTCTTGCGATGGTTATGATTTATATGTTTCCCGGGCTAATTATTTCTACTCTCCTTTTGCCGAAAAGATTATCCCGAAAAATAGCCGCTCCTGCAGTGCTGATGCGGTTGGTTGCAGTGAGTTTACTAATTTAGATGAAGTAGCGGCTGGTGGCGAAAAGAGAGAATACTATACTCAGTTGAAGCAATGTATTAAGCCCGGACCAAGCTGTGCCGATTTTTATACTTGGGAAGGGACGGAAGAAAGCGGTTATCAGCTTAAATCTTTGGTCTTAAAAAAAGATGATGCTGGCGACCCGGCCGTTACCGCTGATGATTCTCAGCTTTGTAGCGAAGCCATTTTCAACTTGCCGCCGAGCGACCCGGGCTTTAATCCTGATTGTAAACAATTTTATAATAAAGCGGGGGCGATTTCTTATCACTTAAGCGCCACCACTATCACCTGTTCGGATAATTGTCATAATTATCGCCTCTCCGAAAATAACGTTGATACTTCTATTACTCAAGCCCAGTGCAGTGGCATTGATCGTTTTTGGAGTGCTGCCTCTTCTGCTTGTTTCGTGTGTAAAAATGGTGGCGTTTGGAATGCTGAATATAATGCTTGTATTTATCAAGCAATTCCTAACGAAGGCATTAAATGTTCGGCCGCTCAAAACGGTTGCCGGGAGTATAACGGCAGTCTGGGCAATAACGTGAAGATGGTTGAAGCTTATAGTTTTGAGAATGGTACCGATGGCTGGAAAGGCCAGTGTGGTGATGATGCCCGCAGTTCCGCTGTCGCTAATGTCAATAACGGTAAGTCGTTATTATATGATCGCGGCTCCAATTACGGCAACGTTAATGTTCAAACAGAGTGTATCCAAAATAATAATGTAAGCTTTTTTGATAAATTTTTTGGCAGTGCTAACGCCGCTCCGGCTTCCTATATCAAGCAAGTCGTTGGTCGTAACGTTTCTCAGGGCAATTCTTATAGCCTGAAGTTTACCGCCAGCGCTCCCTTGGATGCCAACGTCAGTTTTGCTTTCTTAAGCAGTCAGGATGAAATCGTCTATTTTAACGCCAGCGAAGGCGATATTACCGGTAAAATTACTATTTCTGGAAATAGCGAATGGCGAACGTATGAATTGAGCCTGCCTGAACTTAATCATAAAGTTGATGGTGATGAGTCTTTGATTATTATTTCTGATCGTGATTTCTTCTTGGATAACATTGTTTTAACGGAAATTCGCGATCGTTATTATTTAATAAAAAATACGAGCGAAGTGCCGGATGTTTGTTACTATGATATGCTGGATAATTATCAGGGAGCTGACTATAATCTCGGTTGCTCTTTGTATAATGACCGATCCGGCAATAATCATTATTTGCGCCAATTTAGCCGCCTTTGTCAGGAATCAGCTGTTGGTTGTGAGTTGATGGTGGATACCGCTAATTATGATGATTATAAGCCTGCGGTCTGGCACGATGATAATAATAATGGTGTTTGCGACTCCAACGAGACGGAATGCGTATCTGTGGCTGGGGACCGTTTCTTTTATGCAATTTATGACGAAAGCCGTCGTTGCAATAAAGCTGATTTAGGTTGCTCCCGTTTAGGAGAATCATCCTCATCTGGCTCCAACTTAGATTGGAGCGATGTCTTTAAGCGCAATAACCCTAATAACTATAGTCAGTCATTATGCGCTGCTGCTGATGCCGGTTGCGAAGCTTGGCAATATACTGATGGCAGCGGACTTACTTATTTCAAAAATCCTGGCAATAACGCCTGTGTTTATCGGACTAGCACTAATCCCGATAAGCCGGGTAAGGCTTGGTATAAAGTGCCGGTTACTCGGTGTGATTTGAATAGTAATGGTAGCATTGATGGTACGGAAAAAAGCTTGGATATTTGTAAAACTGCCGATGATTGTGCTGGCGGTCGCCCTTGTTTAGTGGATAATAATGATTATGATTGTTCCGTTTCCTATTTTAAGACTGTCGGTTTTGGCGGCGGTGGCAATCAAGTTCCTGTGCCTTCCTTGGCAGCTGGTTTGTGTGAATCAGCTAGTTCTGGCTGTACGGAATATATTGATCCGGTAAGCACTTTCTCTTCCAACGTGGTTTATAATCCCCTTACGGAGATGAGCGCTAATGGTCAGTATTTAGGCTGGGAAATGGTTAATGGTTCCCGCCAACAAGATTTAACGCTTGAGCCGAACAAGCTTTATATTTTTTCGGTAGGCTATAATGTTGCCAGCACCACTATTAATAATGATGTAATTATTAATTTTCCTTCCGGAGTATCACTTCTTCAAGAAGATAATAATTTCAGCACCGTAGCGAGTACAAGTTTGCGCATCCCCAGTACTCAGCCGAACAAACGCTTTATTTTCCATTCTCGTGGCAATATTGAAGCGACCGTTATTGGTGGCTGGCTTGGGCATGAAGTTATTTTAAGGGAGGCAATTATTGATTATCAGTTCCGTCAGAATGTTGATAAGACCACCTGTAATGGCATTGTAAATTTTGATAATGGTTGCGTTTTGTTTAATGAGCGCTCGGTTAATGGTGGAGCCGGACTACTTTCTTTGAGCGGCGGTTGGAACGCGGCTGCCAGCGTTGACGGACAGTCGCCTGCTAGTTGTTCTGCCGGTAATTGTAGCGCTAATAGGTTGGTAAAAGTTCGACCTAATCGCGTGTGCGCTTCTTGGCTGGACTGTTTAACTTATGCGGTGGATCCGGAAACTAATCAGCGCACCTGTTATGCTTTAGGCGAGTGCAATAGTTTAAATGATAATAATGAATGCGCTAATTTTGTTAGATCATCTAATCAAATCTTAGCTTCTTCTAGTTTTGATATTACTAAGCGTGATGGTTATTCGGTCCTAAATAAATTGAATCTTTCGGGCATGAGAGAGGTTGGTCTTAATACTGAGGCTCATTATGACTTTGAAGATGCTAGCCCAAATATAACTTGCAAGTTGGTCTCTAATAGTACTTCCACTTGTGCTTTTGATAATGGGATTGTCGCTGATAGCATTATTGACAGTCCGACTAAGGCACCTACGGATTATCCAGCAGAAGGCAAAGCTTATTTGCGCGTAATGGGCGGTCAAATGATTTCACCTCACTCTTCTAATGCGCCTATTTCTATACAAAAAGGTCAAGATTATTATTTGAATTTTTTGGTTAATACTAAGGGCTCTGGGGTTGATGCCAAGGTTTGGTTATATAATGCCATTAATGGTAATTTAATTACTTCTGCGACTTTTAGTTCTGTTAATGGTTGGGAGCGTCGAGTATTGAGGATTCCTGGCGCTAGTCTCAGCGCTGTTGATTCTATTAGAATTTATTTTGGTGCTAATACGAACGCTAGGGATGAACGCTATGTTTATTTTGATGATATCAATATTGAGCCTGTGCTCCAGGTAGCTGGTGATAATGGCGTTAATAGTTATATTGCTAAAGAGTGTCGTCTCTATCCAACTCAAGATGCCACCTCTTGTACTAGTAAAAATAGCCAGGTTGTTAGTGATGGCTTAGTTGGTTATTGCTTGCAGCATGACTTAGCCAATAAGAATGTCTGCTTGCTGTGGTATCCGATTGATCAAATTAGTGCGGCCTCGAAGTCAGCTCGTTCTAATCTTGGTTATCAAGGCGCCTATCCTCTTAATTATTGTACGGAAGCTAATGGTAATTTTAATCTGGTTAAAAAGGTTGTATTAAAAGTAATATACAAAAGAGGGGATCATAGTAATGACGGCAACGGTGGTTATATAAATAGTAATAGCGATGGTTATACTGAAATTAATGCGGCTATTTGTGGAGACGCAATTAATTATCGAGCAATAGTCACAAATAGAAAAGAAAACTGGAATTATGAAACTATATATTGCGTCCCTAGAGCTGGCACTAATGTTGTGATTTCCGGACCATCAACCAATATTGAATTTTATGGCAACGTTTTGTCTTGGACTTGGGTAAAATATAATAGAATAGTTTCTGTGCCTGTTATCAATTGTACTTGTGGTTCAGACAATGATGCTTGTCCAGATGATTGCAGTCCTATTGATGAGATAAAAAATGCCGAGCCGCCCATTAGAGTTTTTGACTATGATCACCCCACGGTTGATGAATATCAATTAAAACTTATTTCCTCTATTGATGAAGAAGAGGTTTATTATCCAACCTGTAACCGTTTTACTCAGGTTGTAGATGCGGCGGGAAATAATAAAGCTTGGGCCGGAAGAACTAGTAAGTCTAGCATTTATCCTTATGAGACTCCTGCTTTTTTCCGTGACGCCTCTAATTATTACGGACCAGCTTGTTACATTCCAGGGGAATGTATTGAAACTTGTGAATGTGGCACTCATTGCGATTGTGACTATGGGGCAGAATATTGTTCCGCTCCTTGTGGTATACCTGGTGATTGTTATGAATATGCTCCTGATCAAGTTGTCCCTTGTGGTACCCCCGGTTCTTTACAGGATTCTAGCGCCTTTAATTTTACAAAATATGGGCGTCTACGTGATTTAGTTCCTTTTGGCGCCGCTACTTTCCCCGATGATTTTAATATTTTTGCGGCCGATGAGCCTATCATGTTCCGTAGTCAGAATTCCAGCAAATTAGACCAAAAGGTTTTTGCTGGTCGTCCTTATAGCTGTCAAGGCCTTGGCTGTGCTAATATTGGCTATTGTAGCTTAAACCCCCAGGTAATCTGTTTATTGGACAATACTGTTAGCTCTAGTACCTCCTTAGTTAATCAGAGGTCTTGCGGTAGCGCTAATGGCACCTGCCTACCTTTATGGAACGCCTCTAAATTCACCTATACCTTCTATCCGGAGAATATTTTAAAGAATGTTTTCTTAAAATCTTTTGCTGGATATAAATACAGTTCTAGTACTAACGCTTATATTATTGATGCCGCTCCCGGCTATAGCCAGCCTGCTGCTGTCGGTGGCTCTTACAATCCGGGCTTGTGTACGTCTGACAGTGCTCATTATTCCTCCAACGATTCCAGTTATTCGACTTATTGGTGCGGTGTAAAGCCGAAAATTAGCAATGTGAGATTAAACGGAATCCTCTCTACCAGCACGGGCATGTTTGATGTTTCTAAGCCAGGAATTTATACCCTCACATTCAATACGGCCGTTGACGTTGAACAACAACCTTTGCGGGAGTTAATTGTTGATTGGGGTGATAACTCTATGCAGAGCCTGGTAAATCAAGACCATCGTCCCGATGTTAATAATCCTTATAAACTTTATCATTATTACCAGGGCGGTGCTGGTGTGTTGAAGATTGGCATCAAAGTTACCGATAATTGGGGATTTTATGCGAATTATTAGTATTTATTTTTTCTCAGACTTTAACTATTGACAATTCTTGGTTATTGTATTAAAATAATTTAACTAGTTGTTTTAAAATTAATATCCACCTAAATACAGTGCGCCATGAAAAATTTAATGTTTTTGTTGTTGGCAACAATGTTTATCTTTGTTGCTTGTAAAAAGGATCCAGACCCCGATCCAATTCCCGACCCACCGCCAGTGTCATATGATAATGTGACAGTAAAGGTAAAATTTACCGCTGCCCCCCAGGGGATGGTGGTTACGGTGACCAATTTTGGTTTATCTGACCAAGACAAGGTTGCTCTTACCTCCAATCTTTACCCGGTAGTACCAAGTCCGGTTGCTGATTTTACCTGGCAGGTTCCCGAGGACATTGCTTTTCAGCAGTGGAATAAAACCGTCTACATATATGTAGGCGCTTGCCGCAGCGACGGCTACGCATGCTACGGCCAGGAAGAATGGCTTAAAATTGACAAGTTGGGCAAAACCAACGAAGTCACATTTGTCGTTAAACCTTTCTAGGCCTGAGTTTGTACCGTTTAATTTTTCCGCTTCCTTTCTTTTTAAGGGAGCGGATTTTTTATACAAAAACCGGCCCCTTAGGAGCCGGTTTTTTGATATTTTGTTTATTGTTTAGAACGTCTTTAATCTTTTAGTAATTCTCTCTAGTCCCATCACTTGCATAATAAGGCAGAGATTGGGAGTTTGGGTGCGTCCGGTTAGGAGGACGCGCAGTAGTTTGGCAATTGTTCCCACTTGGCCGCGGTATTTTTCCGGATTGGCTTTATAGTCTTGATTATTACCGGTAAAACCGTGTTTTTCTCCCACCTCTTTGAGTTTTTCAAACCATTGTTCGGGATTATCTTTAGGATTGTAGCTATAGAGAAAATCAGAGATAATATCGTTCGCTTCTACTCCGTTTAATTCAGTTAAAGTAGCGGTTATTAAATCGGGAGAGACGGAGAAGGTGGTATCAAAGAAATAGGCAATTTCTGTTTTTATTTCCGACCAGCGTCCTAAATCTTTTCGGGGTTTAAGAGCGCCGACTCTTTCAATCGCAAAGATTTTTTTAAGGTATTCCGGATCAGCATTTAATAGTTCTTTTGTTTCTGGGTCATATTTTCCCGCCCAAGTTAAGGCGCGTTGGTAGAGTTCGTCAGGACTAAAACGGGCGACTATTTCTTTACTGATGTCATTTAACTTATTCAAATCAAATAAAGGTCCGTTAGAATTAGCTAGCCTTTTCAAACTAAAGGGGAATTTTTGGTTATTTAGGTCGGGATTGGCCTTACGCCAGTCTTCAAAGTTAGAGTTGGCTAAATTAAGTAAATATTCAATTACCGCCTCTTCAGGATAGCCGGCTTCTTGGTAGTATTCTAGATTGGCTTCCTGGTCTTTGCGTTTGCTTAACTTTCTTTTTTTACCTTCATCCAACTTTTGGATAGGGGCGAGGTGGGCGTAGGCAGGGGCTGTCCAGCCAAGAGCGGTAAATAGTTGCTGGTGGAGAGGCAGAGACGGAAACCATTCGTTGCCGCGGATGACATGAGTTGTGCCCATGAGGTGGTCATCAACGGCATGGGCAAAGTGATAGGTGGGTAGGCCGTCACTTTTCATAATCACAATATCTTGGTCATTTTCCGGCATTTCCCGGCGGCCAAGGAGAAGGTCATTGATAATGATTTTATTTTGAAAATTGCCAGGAGATTTGAAGCGGATAACTGGTTTTAGCCCTTGATCTAAGGCCATAAACACCTCCTCTAGGCTTTTATCGCGCCAAGTGGCAAAGTGACCCCAATAGCCGCTACGTTCACCCATAGCTTCTTGGCGAACACGCAATTCTTCCAATTCTTCGGGCGCAGCAAAGCAGGGATAGGCTTTTCCTTGGCGAATTAGCTCCTTGATGTAGCTTTTATAGATATCGGCCCTTTCGCTTTGTTTGTAGGGGCCGTAATTTCCTTTTTCTAGGCCATTTTCATCCGGTCCTTCATCATATTGGATGCCGTATTGGTGGATGGCGCTGGCAAAAAGATCGGCCGTGCCCGCTATTTCCCGTTTTTTATCAGTATCTTCAATTCTTAAATAAAAAATCCCTTGGCTTTGGTGCGCCAATCTTTCCGAAATCAAGGAAGCATAGAGGCCGCCAAAATGAACAAAGCCGGTGGGGCTAGGGGCCACGCGGGTAACGAAAGCGCTGACTGGTACTTGACGGGAGGGGTATTTTTTTACCAATTCTTCCGGAGTCGGCAGTTTTTCGGGGAAAAGGCGATTAATTAATAATTCTAGATTATTTTCCATAATAATTTGAGACTTAGTATCTGTCTTTAAATTACCTTATCAGGCTTGAAAAGTAAAGTTTTGGGCTGTCAGAAAGAGCTTTTTATCGCTTTTCTTTTTCGGGTTTTTATTGTAAAATAATAATAAGAATGACAGTGTAAAAAAATACCAGTTTGCGGTATAATAAGCTTAAGTAAGCGTTAATTATTTTTCTGAGATTATGTCCGTTGATGACCGGCTCTTATCTGCCCAAACTGAAAAAAATCCTAACAATCAAGCTGAATCCAGCTCCGATCGAGCGGGCGCTTTGCGGGAATCTCAACGAGCCGAAGAAAATAATGAAAATGAACCGGAACAAGAAGATTTGCGCAGCCAGGTGATGAGCAAGAGAAAGGAGATGGCCCTAAAGATGAAGGGGAAACTTAGTAAAGCAGAATTGGCTTTTAGTGCTGGCACCAGCAAGCTTCTTCAAGGGGCTTGGCGCAATATCGTCATGTCATTTGGTTTTTCTTTTCTCTATGTTTACGTCCATTTATTTTTAAAAGGAATCTTTGGTAAAAGATTTTTTGCCGATTTGGGCTCAGAGTGGCGCGATCGTCCCGGTTTGACTATTGAAGAGAGGGAAAGAATGGGGGTTAGTTTGAAGATAATTGAATCTTTTGGTGTTGGCGCAATCAGTATTCTTATTTTTATCATTTTAATTTTTTCTTTTTCTATTCCCGCTTTAATTATTGAGGTTATGTCCAATCCTCTTCGTGCCGGCATTGCTTTGCTCCAGACTTTTTGGAGCTGGATTTCCGGTACTTAGAATATTTATATGCATTTTAAAATGCCCAATTTTTTGAAAAATAGAAAACTATGGTTGGCAACACTCCTGATTTTTGCCGCCAGTTTTTTAGCCGCCCCTAACGTTTTTGCTAGTGCGGGCGACTGGGCGGGGGAAGTAGTTGGTAGCATTATCTATGTCTTTATCTGGGCCCTCGGACTAGTTTTAATTCTAGTGATGAAGGCCCTTATTTTAATTGCCTCTTATCAGAATTTTATTAGCTCTGGTGCAGTGCAGGAAGGCTGGACGGTGGTGCGCGATTTGTCCAACATGTTTTTCGTAGTGATTCTTTTAGTGATTGCTTTTTCCACCATTTTGCATTTGGAAAATTATAGTTATAAGAAGTGGTTGCCGAAATTAATTTTAATGGCGGTGCTGATTAATTTTTCCAAAACAATCTGCGGTCTGTTGATTGATGTCGCTCAGATTATCATGCTTACTTTCGTTAATGCTTTTAAAGATGTCGCTGGCGGTAACTTGATTGAGATGTTAGGAATTAGGGAAATTGTCACTTTAGCAGAAGGGAGCGATTCGGTGGGTTTTTGGCAAATTGTTGGCGCTTATGTCCTCGGTTTGATTTACATGATTATTGCTCTCGTGGTTATTACCACCATGATGATGATGCTGGTGATGCGCCTAGTCATGATTTGGATTTATGTGGTTTTATCGCCCCTAGCTTATCTACTAGCCGCTTTTCCGGGGGGCGCTCAGTATGCTTCGCAGTGGTGGAGTGAGTTTATTAAGAATTTGATAGTCGGTCCTGTTATTGCTTTTTTTATCTGGTTGTCTTTTGCTGCTTTGCAAACCGGTAATTATAACGATGTTGGTAGTGTTGGCACCGCCAACATTAGTGCGGAACAAGAAGCTTTTTCCGGTTCAATAGCTAAAGTTGACGGCGCCTCCACTCCGAGCATGGGGACGCAGGCCTCCACTCCTGGGGTTTTGATTAAATTTGTGATTGGCATCGGCATGCTTATCGGCGGCCTTAAAGTTGCTCAACAGATTGGCGGCGCCGCTGGTTCGGTGGCGGGCAAGGGCATGGGCAAATTGGCGGCCATGGGTGCGGCTACTGCCGCCTTCGGCAAGAAGTGGGGCGGAAAGGTTGCCACTGGTGATAATTATCTAGCTCGCAAAACCATGAAGGCTGCGAAATTTGATTTTCGTCCCATGGCATTATCTAATGCCATTAAAACAAGTTTTGAAAATGCTAAGAAAAAAGACGAATTTGATATTAGAGATCAAGGTGAAAGAAACTTAACAAAGGGTGGAGTCGTGAGTGTGTTGGGAGGAATAGGGGCAGGACAAGGGTATGGAGATGCTTATTTGAGTTGGCGTGGAGCAGCGAGAGCTGTTGGAGAGGTGACAGGATTTAACAGCACGCGTCGACAACGTTATCAGGATGATTTAAGTTTAGCGGAAGAAAATTTAAAACAGAAAGAAAAAGAATTTTCTCCGCTTATGTCTCATGACATGGAAGCTAATATTCAAGTAAAAATAAATCAAGGAATTGCTGATGTTGCTGCTTATAATCAAAAAATGAGTGACAACCAGAATGCTATTAGCGCTATTGATATTATAATAAATAAGCTTCAGGGAAAGGTCGATAATAATAAGGCTTCATCTGATGAAATAAAAAAATTAAGAGAATATAAAGCGGATCGTAAAAACTTAGAAAATGATAATTCGACGCTGTTAGATAAGAAGAATGTTGTTCAAGATGATATTAACAAAAATCAGAATATACTTAATGACGCTAGGGCTAATAATCGCATCGTTTCTAATAGTGACTATCAAAGCAAAAAAGATGATATAACAAAAGCTAAATCAGAGGTTAGTAATGCTAAGATTTTGTTGGCAAGAGCTTTACCTCCTCGTGACTTGGAGGGTCGAGCTAATTATCGCTCTGAAATTTCTCAAGCAAAAAAGAAATTTGATGAAATTTCTGAGCCGTCCGAAAAACTTACTCTATTTGAAGACGCTGTTAAGAGAAAAGATCGTACAGATATGGTTGCTTTAATGGAGAGCTTGATGAGTGATGTAAATTTTAATGAATTATTGCTTTCTCGAGGTTACAATCAAGACGGCCGTGGCATGATTCAATTTTTGCATAATGAAGAAAATGAGTATGGAAAAAGAAATGGCCTAGATATTAAAGGTTTGGACGAGCAATCGCTTTTAAAGATTCAGAACGATCTGTCAGTCATAGCAGAGAGCACTGGCCAATGGACTTTTGCTAAGACTGTAGGCGTGGACGCCGGTGGTTCCAGATATAGCACAGTTAAGCGAGATTCTAATGGTAATTGGGATGACTCCGAACAAGTAATATCTGCTTTGACCGATTTATTAAAGAACGATCCTCAAAAATTAATGACTAGTTTACCTAGATTTGCTTTTGGTGGGAATGATGTTAATGGTAATTTTAAGTTAGCTAATTTAGGAAAGGCTTTGGCCTTGGCTCTTGATAGGTCTCAAGCTTTCCAGAAGCAAGGAAATCGTATGCGTCCGAATTTAGCAATGAATCTGTCTTTTGTTATAGATGATTTAGAGGCAGCAGGCGTTTCTCCGGAGGGTTTAAATGTTATTAAGACTTACGGCGGTAATGCTAGCGGCGGTATTGGGGCAGATTCTTTGGTGGAAGAACTAATTTCAAAAAATAAATTTAACTAATTTTTTATGTTAATTCTTGAAGGCTTAATCGATGAGAATTTTCAAAATAAATTATCTCATTTTATTGATGATGCCTTAATTTATAATGACATTCAGAGTGCTAGGAGATTATTAATTGCTATTAAAAAAATATTAAAGAGCAATAATGACCCTAAAATAAAAAATAAGTTGATTGATTATTATAAAGCTAATATAGATAAACTAAAATTCATTTGTTTTTTTGATTTAGATGAAAATGATATTTCTGATTTAATGAAAAACAGCATACAGATGGTTTTAGGTGTTGATGGATTTAACTTGGTCGATAAATTAAATGATCGTCTTAAATTTGTTGAAATTTTAGAAAATAGAGATCTTTTAAAGCAACAAATAAGCAATTGTTTATTATTGAATAAAAATAAAGTAACTACTAAAAAAATTAGAATTGGATCTATTCTCCACGAACCAACCGTGTCAAATTGGTTAAAAGATTACTTGTCTAATATTAATCTTAGTGTAGATCCCGGACTTAGAATTAATAATTATTTGAATAATAGTCAAAATATCCAGTTAATTGATTCTAATGAAAAGAAAAAGATTAAAGATTTGATAGTATTTTTTGAACATACTAAAAAATCTTCTTTAGTTGCAGGTAATTTAGAGGAAAGTTTTATTTTTACAGATCAGGACGGCCGAAAAATTGTTATTGATCATGGTCTTCCTATTAAGTCTGATGTAAATATTGAGAAAATTATAAAAGACATTTATTCAAAAGAAAATTTGTTGGATATTGGCAAAGATAGTTTTATAAATTCAAAAAAACGAGATTTTTATAGATTTAACAAAAAAATAGAAGATTTAGATTCTTTTCCGCCAAATCCTTTATTAATCCTGTCTAATTCATTAAATAATTACTCTCCCTCGTCTTTAGAATATAAAGCCATTAAGCAGGAAATAGAAAGACTGCGTAAAAATCAAAAAAATGTCTAGCTACAAAAGAAGACCCTTGATTGCCGTTGCCGGTTCTTTAGCTTTTGACCGCGTGATGAATTTCCCCGGCCGTTTCTCCACCCACATTCTTCCTGGAAAAATTCATGACTTAAGTCTCAGCTTCTTGTTGGATCAGTTAATTATCGGTTTCGGCGGCACTGCTGGCAATATCGCTTATAATCTGGCGCTCCTCAAGGAGCGCCCTTCTGTCTTAACGGCCGTTGGGGCGGATTTTGCTCCTTATCGCCGTCATTTGCGTTCTCAAGGAGTTGATTTGCGTGCTTTAGTCAGCGATAAGAAAAAAAATTGTGCCTCAGCTTTTATTATTACCGATGCTGATGATAATCAGATCGCCGGTTTCTATCCTGGCCCCTCCGCTTTACCCTCTTTTTCTCGTTTACTCAATAGCGCTTGCGATTATGTTATTATTTCTCCCGACGACAAGGCGCGGATGCTGGCTGTTCAAGTTTGGGCGCGTAAAAGAAAATTATCTTATATCTTTGACCCCGGACAACAAGTAACAAATTTTACCGGCTTGGAGCTAGCCGCTTTTATCAAAGATGCTTTCTTAGTGATTGGTAATGATTATGAGATTGAAATTATCCGGCGGTCTTTAAAGGCAAAAACAGTGGCTAGTATTTGTCCTACTAAAGCTTTAATTATTACTAAAGGAGCGCAGGGTTCAGAAATAGTGATTGGTAATAAGAGAGTCTTGATTCCGGCAGTGCTAGCTCGTGAAAGTTTAGACCCTACTGGGGCGGGCGATGCCTATCGGGCTGGCCTCTTAAAGGGTTTGTCTCTAGGCTTTAGCCTGGAAGACTGCGCTCGCCTGGCGGCCACGGTTGCTGTTTACGCGGTTGAGAAAAAGGGTACTCAAAATCATTATTTTACTATTAAAAATTTAGAAAAACGCTATCGCCAGAGCTTTGGACAAGTCATTAAATTAACTTGACGGAGAACGGTATTGCCTCTAAAATAACAAGGATATGAAAAAAACTTACGATATTAATGATCTTAAATTAGCGGATAACGGTCGCCGCCGGATTGAGTGGGCAGAACGCGATATGCCGGTTTTAGGGCATATTAAGCAGGAAGCTGCTCGTACTAAACCCCTTAAGGGCTTGCGCGTGGCCGCTTGTTTACATGTCACCGCTGAAACCGCTAATTTAATGCGGACTTTTCGGGCAGCCGGCGCTGAGGCCTTATTAGTGGCTTCTAATCCTCTATCTACCCAAGATGAAGTGGCAGCGGCTTTAGTAAAACATTATCAGATTCCGGTATTTGCCCGTCATGGCGAAAATCGTGAGGTTTACTACCGCCATTTGCAGGCGGCTCTGGCCTTCCGTCCTCATATTACTTTAGATGATGGCGCTGACTTAATTTCGCTTTTACATAAAGATTACCGGAAACAGGCCGTTGATATTATTGCCAGCTTAGAAGAAACTACCACCGGCGTCGTCCGTCTGCGGGCTTTGGCTGAATCTGGGAAGTTGTTATTACCGGTAATTGCCGTTAATGATGCTAAGACTAAGCACATGTTTGATAATCGCTATGGCACCGGTCAGTCCACCCTTGATGGTATTATTCGCGCCACCAACATGCTTTTAGCAGGCAAGACTATTGTGGTTGCCGGTTATGGCTGGTGCGGCCGCGGTTTTGCTAACCGTGCTCGCGGTTTAGGGGCGAAAGTGGTGGTCACCGAAGTTGATGATATTAAAGCTTTAGAGGCGGCTATGGATGGCTTTGCCGTA
>CALJZR010000002.1 GCA_937983635.1 uncultured bacterium
TTCCCCGTCTGAACCTCGTTTGGGCTTAAAATTAGCTGGAGATGATAATGTGGAAAAAACTGCAGCCGCTCCGAAGAAACGGGCGAATAAGGCTAAGGCTGCTACCGTTGAAGTGCCGGAGGGAGAAGTAGCGACTTCCGCTGAGATCAAGGAAGAAGAAGTGCTTGCTTAATTGTTTGATCAGATATTAAAAAAGCGCTCTTCTTTTTAGGGGAGCGCTTTTATTGATTGCCAAATTCAGGCCAGCATTATATAATGGGAATGCTATTTTTAGGAAAAAATATGAAAAACCTAGTTAAAAATTTTTTAATTTTCTTTTTGGTCTTTTTAGCGATTGCGGCGCTTTTTAGCACTTTTTCGCAAGGAGAACGGCCGAGTCGAGTTGGCATTGAGGCTTTAATTCAAGAATTAAATCAAGATCAGGTTAAAGCTTTAACGGTCAGCGGCAATGAAGTGAAAATAGAGTTAAAAGACGGGCAAAAGCAGACTGTGCAAAAAGAAGAAAGCGAAAGCCTGTCTACGCTTTTAAGTAATTTTCAGTTGAGTCCGGAAAAGTTAGCCGGCGTTGCTATTAGCGTGCAAGAACCTTCGGGCTGGTCTTACTGGCTGGGGGCAGTTTTGCCCTTTGCTTTGCCTTTGTTGCTTATTGCCTTTTTGTTTATTTTCATGATGCGTAGTGCTCAAGGCATGAATTCTAAAGCCATGAGTTTTGGCCAGTCTGGTGCTAAAGATTTTAATTTGAACAATAAGGATCAAGTTACTTTTAAAGATGTGGCCGGCGCTAAAGAAGCTAAAGAAGAATTACATGAAGTGGTGGATTTTTTACGTTATCCCAAAAAGTTTCAAGATTTAGGGGCTCGCATTCCGCGTGGTGTTTTATTATTAGGTAGTCCTGGTACAGGCAAGACTCTATTAGCCCGGGCGGTGGCGGGTGAAGCTAAGGTTCCCTTTTTCCATATGTCCGGTTCGGAATTTGTGGAAATGTTTGTCGGTGTCGGCGCTTCCCGCGTTCGCTCTCTTTTTCAAAAAGCTAAGAAGCACGCCCCTTGTATTGTCTTTATTGATGAAATTGATGCCGTCGGCCGCCGTCGCGGTGCCGGTTTAGGCGGCTCTCACGACGAGCGCGAGCAAACCTTAAATCAAATTTTAGTGGAGATGGATGGCTTTGAACCGACTCAAAATGTGATTGTGATTGCCGCTACTAACCGTCCTGATGTTCTAGACCCCGCCTTATTGCGTCCTGGACGTTTTGATCGCCAAGTGGTGATTGATCGTCCTGACCTTAAAGATCGGGAGGAAATTTTGAAAGTGCATGTTAAGAAAAAACCTTTAGACAAAGAGGTTGACCTGAAAAGAATTGCCGAGCGCACGCCTGGATTCTCTGGAGCTGATTTAGCCAATCTTTTAAATGAAGCAGCTATTTTGACTGCCCGGGTGGACAAGAAGATTATCGGCATGGAAGAACTTTTTTCGGCAATTGAAAAAGTAATGATTGGTCCGGAGCGCAAGAGTCGGGTTATTAATGATAAGGAAAAGAAAATTACCGCTTATCATGAAGCTGGTCACGCCCTGGTCGCTCATTTTCTTGCCAACAGCGATCCGGTGCAAAAGGTCTCGATTATCGCCCGCGGTCAAGCCGGCGGCTATACCTTAAAAGTACCGACAGAAGATCGTTATTTCCAGTCAAAAACTGATTTTGTGGATGAAATTGCTGTACTTTTAGCCGGCCATTTAATTGAAAAAGAGGTGTTTGGTGAAGTGACCACGGGAGCTACTTCCGATTTACGCCGGGCCACCGCTGTTGCTCGGAGCTTAATCACTGACTATGGCATGAGTGAAGTCTTGGGTCCGCGGACTTTCGGTCAAAAGGAGGAATTAATTTTCTTAGGCCGAGAAATTCATGAACAGCGTGATTATAGCGAAAAAATAGCCGAACAGATTGATTTGGAAATTTCCGCTTTTATCAGCCAAGCAACCGCTAAGGCTCAGACTATTCTTAAAGAAAAGCGTGAATCCTTAGAAAAGGTTGTTCAAGCTTTGTTAGAAAAGGAAACTTTAGAGAAAGAAGAATTTGAAGCTTTAGTCGGCCCTGCCCCGCTTAACCCTAATCAGTCTTAAGTTGCTATAATTTGACTAATATTATTTTTTGGCTATACTAAAAGCAGATATAAATAAATTAGAGTAATTTTTATTAAATTCTCTATTTTCAAGTTTTTAAATTAAATATATGGCTAATCCTAAGAAAAGAAAATCCAGAAGTGCGGTCCGTACCAATCGGGCTCATTTAGCCTTGGATGTTATTGCTTTAGACAAGTGTCCGCAGTGTGGTAAAGCAAAGAAGCCCCATACCGTTTGTTTATTTTGTGGGACTTATCGCGGCCGCCAGGTTTTAAAGGTGGCGGCAAAGCCGACTAAGGCTAAGAAATAATTTTTATGTCCAATCGCCATCTAGCACGCACAATCGCTTTGCAGACTTTGTTTGCTTGGGATTTTAACGGCAAGAATGGTCAGAATACTGAATCTCTGATGAGGGATAATTTTGTTAATTTTGCCCCTAACTTTGATGACGGAGGTTTTGTAGCTGAATTAGTTCGCGGAGTCATTGACCATCTCAGTGAAATTGACGCTTTGATTGTTCGTTACGCTACGGAATGGCCACTTGATCAGATTACAACGATTGATCGCAATATTTTGCGCTTAGGTATTTGCGAATTAGTTTATACGGCGATTCCACCCCGGGTAGCGATTAATGAGGCAATCGAAGTAGCTAAGAGTTTCGGCGGCGACGCTTCCGGGAAATTTATCAACGGTGTTCTGGGAGCGATTTATAACGATTGGCCTGAAGAAGAAAAAAAGAAGCGGGATAATCATTGGGATAAAGTTCAAGATAAAGAAGGCTCCCCTTTAAGTTCTGAGGCTCCGGCTGAACCCACTCAGGAAGTCGTAGATTAACCTTTGTTTACTTTACTTTGCGCCCGCGTTTTTCGCGGGCCTTTGTTTAATTGTTGTGTAACGGCATGGTGGCGTCTTTTTAAATAGTCGCCTCGATACCGCTTCGTAACTAAAAATATGCCAGAATTAAGCAATCTCCAAAAGACTCTGGGTCTTAAATTTAAGAATACTGATATTTTGCGGCAAGCGATGGTGCATCGTTCTTATATCAATGAGCACCCTGATTTTGCCTGTGGCCATAATGAGCGTTTAGAATTTTTAGGGGACGCTGTTTTAGAAATTGTTATTACCGAGCACCTTTATCTGAATTATCCGGACACTCCTGAGGGAGATTTAACCAATTGGCGCGCTTCTTTGGTAAATGCTAAAATGTTGTATATTATTGCGACAGAATTAGATTTAGAAGCTTATCTTTACCTTTCTCGCGGCGAAGCTAAAGACAAAAATAAAAAATCTCGACATTATATTTTAGCCAACGCCGTCGAAGCTTTGATTGGCGCCATCTATCTCGATCAGGGGCTAGATTCAGCGAAGGGTTTTATTCTTAAGTATATTGCCGTCAAACTTCCGGAGATATTGAAAACTCAAGCTTATTTAGATCCGAAGTCACGTTTTCAAGAGCAGGCTCAAGATAAGCGGGGCGTTACCCCACGCTATGAAATTATTGCCGAAGAAGGACCTGACCACGCCAAGATGTTTACCGTTGGTCTTTATATTGAAGATGAATTAATTAGTTCTGGTGAAGGTTCTTCAAAGCAGGAGGCACAAGTTGATGCCGCCGCTAAGGGTTTAAAAATTCTTAATTGGTAAATTTATGGACATTCGACAAGTTTTAAGAGAAACCGCTAGTCGTCAATCTTCTGATGTGCACTTAGTTTTTGGCATGATGCCAATGATTCGCCATGATGGCCAACTATTACCTTTTCGAGAACTAGCAAGTGATAAAACCCTTGCCCCTTTGTCTGATTTGGATTTAGAGCAGGCAGTTAAGGCTTTATTAGATGCTAGCCAGCGCAAGGAGCTGGAGCAACAAAAAGATTTAGACGCTGCGGTGACCGTTGATTCTTACCGTTTTCGTTTAAATTTTTCTTTTGACCGCGGCCATTTAAAAATGGTGGCCAGAGTTATTGATGAGCGCAAGCCCACTCTTGAAGAAATTGGGATGCCCGCTTCGGCTGCAGACTTATTAGATTTGCCCCAAGGATTAATTCTTATTACCGGTCCTACCGGCTGCGGCAAGTCTACTACTTTAGCCGCGATGATTAATCATATTAATAGTCGCCGCAGTTGCCATATTATCACCTTAGAAGATCCGATAGAATATCTTTTTACTTCGGATAAGAGTTTGATTTCCCAGCGCCAGTTGGGAGAGGATATGATTTCTTTCCCAGCCGGCCTTAAGCATGTCTTGCGCCAAGATCCTAACGTGATTATGATTGGTGAAATGCGTGACCTGGAAACGATTGCAACCGCTATTACTTTAGCCGAGACCGGACATTTAGTATTGGCAACTTTGCATACTTATAATGCCGCTCAGACTATTGATAGGATTATTGATATTTTTCCTTCTCACCAGCAAGGACAAATTCGTTCTCAACTTTCTACGATTTTAGCGGCTGTAATTTCTCAGCGGCTCTTACCGCGCGTGTCCGGCGGCCGCATTGCTGCCCGCGAGATTATGATTCGCAACAGCGCAATCGCTAATTTGATTAGGGAAAACAAGATCGCTCAGATTAAAACGGTTTTAGAAACAAATATTCAGGGCGGAATGACGACCATGGACCGCAATCTTAAGCAGCTCTATCAAGCTGGAGAAATTGACCGGGATACCGCCTTGAATTATATGGAAGAAGATGGGCTTTTGGACTCTTAGAGTCAAATATTGGGCAACTTGGAAAAGCCCTATTATTAACCCTTGTTTTTGTTTGAAAAAATCTTTAAAATAAGCCTTTTTTTAAGGGCTTGACAATATTTTTAAAAGCTCTATAATTAGTAACAGTTTTAAAAAATAGCCTATGCGTATTTATTTTAGTGTTTATCAATCCCAGCGGTTATAGAATAATTTGCTCTTTTGCGATTATTTTGGAACCGCGCCCGTCGCGGTTTTTTGAACCTCTAAAATAAATTTACTAATTAAATATTTACTCGCCCTTATCAGTTTACTGGTAATGGCAACGAATATTTAATTGCCCTTTAACAGTTAAATATTTTTTTGTCGCTTTTTTTAAAAAAGCGGACTGTCTATCGTCGGTTTATTTTGCAATTTCCGGGCGATAGACAAAAAAATCACGTTCGCGAAGGAACGTGTACACTTTTGAAAACAAAAGTGTGGGAAAATCTCGTAAAGAGTGTATGGCGGATGCCTAGACATAAGAAACCGATGAAGGACGTAGCAGCCTGCGATAAGCTGCGGTGAGGTGGCAAGCAACCTTTGACCCGCAGATCTCCGAATGGGGAAACCCACTTCGTTGCAGACGAAGTAACCGTTGCCGTTTGGCGGCGGTGGAAGACCCGGCGAACTGAAACATCTTAGTAGCTGGAGGAAAAGAAAACAACAGTCATTCCCCGAGTAGTGGCGAGCGAAAGGGGAGGAGCCTAAACCTGCCGAACTGAGATTTCAAGCTAGTTTACTAGTGAGAAATCAGAAGGTTCTAGAGCTATATGTTCCGCAGGTGTTGCAAGACAGCGCGTTTACCCTCTAGATTGGGTAGAGGAGAGTCATAAAAGATAATTTTTAGCAGAAGCGAGTTGGAAAGCTCGGCCAGAGAGGGTGATAGCCCCGTAAGCGAAAAAAATTATTTCTCTTCAGCGTTTGTTCTTAAGTAGTGCGGGACTCGTGAAATCCCGTATGAATCAGGGTCGACTATGACCCAAGGCTAAATATTTCTTATGATCGATAGTGAACTAGTACCGTGAGGGAAAGGTGAAAAGCATCCCGAGAGGGAGGTGAAATAGTACCTGAAACCATATACTTACAAAGAGTCGGAGCCCAGTTTACTGGGTGACGGCGTGCCTATTGAAGAATGAGCCAACGAGTTTGTTCTATGTGGCTTACATAATCTCCTCCGGAGAGTATGTGTAGTGAAAGCGAGGGTTAATAGCCCGCATTGTGCTTCACTTTTGCGCATTAAGTAATTAGTGCGTTAAAAGTGAAGTACACGTCGCATGGACAAGACCCGAAGCCGGGTGATCTAACCATGTCCAGGTTGAACTCTGTCGAAAGATAGAGGAAGGACCGAACCCACGAGCCGTGCAACACTCGGGGATGAGATGTGGTTAGCGCAGAAATTGTAATCGAACTCGGCAATAGCTGGTTCTCCTCGAAATAGTTTTTGGACTAGCCTCGAGCGCTGACTGCGGGGGGTAGAGCACTGGATGAGGGCGGGTCGCAAGATACCGTCTTCAATCAAACTCCGAATACCCGTAGGTGAAGCTCGGGAGTCAGACCATGGGCGCTAAGGTTCATTGGTCTAAAGGGAAACAGCCCAGATCACAATCTAAGGTCCCTAAATATATACTAAGTGTAAAAGGTGGTGTTGTGACTACGACAGTTAGGAGGTTGGCTTAGAAGCAGCCATCCTTTAAAGATAGCGTAATAGCTCACTAATCAAGTTGTTTCGCGCCGAAAATTTACCGGGGCTAAGTATATTACCGAAGATGTGAACTTTATGATTTATCATAGAGTGGTAGAGGAGCATTCTCTTCAGCGTTGAAGTCGTGTCGTGAGGCATGGTGGAGCGGAGAGAAGTGAGAATGTTGGCATGAGTAGCAAAAAGGCGGGTTAAAATCCCGCCCACCGAAAATCTAAGGTTTCCTGGGCAACGAGAATCGACCCAGGGTTAGTCGATCCTAAGGCGCAGCTAATGTAGTGTTAGCGTAACCGATGGAAGAGCTGGTTAATATTCCAGCACTACTGTGTTTTTCCGAAGGAGGGACGCGGTTCTAAAGTTTGAGCGAGCTATGGTATGTTCGTTGGGGGTTTCAAGAAGCGGCCTAGGCAAATCCGGGCCAACAGCTTCAAGGAACAGTCAAGAGATGAAGTCGCAAGACGGAATCAATTCAAGTAGCAGAGCCGACGAGAAAAACTTCTAGGGCTAAGGGCACAGTAACCGTACCGTAAACCGACACAGGTAGATGAGGCGAGAAGCCTAAGGTGTACGAGAGAACCTTCGCTAAGGAACTCGGCAAAACAGCGGCCGTAATTTCGAGATAAGGCCTGCCCTGCGCAAGCAGGGCCGCAGCTAAAGAGCTCAAGGGACTGTTTATCAAAAACACAGCTCTCTGCTAACTCGCAAGAGGATGTATAGAGGGTGAGGCCTGGCCAGTGTCCGAACGTTAAGAGGAGAGGTTAGCCCTTCGGGGCGAAGCTTTGAATCCAAGCGCGGATGAACGCCGGCGATAACTATAATCGTCCTAAGGTAGCGAAATTCCTTGTCGGGTAAGTTCCGACCTGCACGAATGGCTTAACCACTTGAGCACTGTCTCAGCGAAGGACTCGGTGAAATTGCAAGACGAGTAAAGATGCTCGTTAACCACAGTCGGACGAAAAGACCCCGTGAAGCTTTACTACAACTTGATATTGAATTAGGGATACACATGTTCAGAATAGGTGGGAGCCTTCGGGCAACAGTGAGATACCACCCTTGTTTATTTTTAATTCTAACCGCGTGTTACGCGGGACAGTGTCTGGTGGGTAGTTTGTCTGGGGCGGATGCCTCCCAAAATGTAACGGAGGCGTTTACAAAGGTTGGCTATCCCGGAATGGAAACCCGGGAGATAGTGTAAAGGCACAAGCCAGCTTTACTGCGAGACTTACCGGTCAAGCAGTCGCGAAAGCGGAACTTAGTGATCCGACCATTCAATATAGGATGGTGGAAGCTCATCGGATAAAAGCTACTCCGGGGATAACAGGCTAGTCAGGTCCAAGAGTCCATATCGACGACCTGGCTCGGC
>CALJZR010000003.1 GCA_937983635.1 uncultured bacterium
ATTGTCTTGGGAGTTAATGAACAACAACTTAAAGCTAGCGATCATATTATTTCTAATGCTTCTTGTACTACTAACTATTTAGCGCCGGCGATGGCAGTTTTGAAAGCTAAATTTGGGGTGAAGAAAGCCTTGATGACCACCATCCATTCCTATACTGCCGATCAAAATTTAGTTGACGGCCCTCATAAAGATTTACGCCGCGCCCGGGCGGCCGCTTTAAATATCGTGCCTACTACTACTGGCGCCGCTTTGGCGGTGTCTGAAACTATCCCATCTTTGCAGGATAAGTTTGACGGATTGGCGGTGCGCGTGCCCACTCCGGTGGCTTCTTTATGCGATATTGTGTGTGTTTTAAATAAAAAAGTGAGCGCGGAAAAAGTTAATCAAGCTTTTGTTGCCGCTGCTAAAACAAAGTTGCAAGGGATTTTAGAGGCTTCTATGGAGGAGTTAGTTTCAACCGATGTGATTGGTAATCCTCACAGCACTATTATTGACTTAAAAAATACCAAAGTGGTGGGTGGAGATTTATTAAAAGTAATTGCTTGGTACGACAATGAATGGGGTTATTCTCAGCGTTTAGTTGACTTGGCTTCGCGTTTGCGTAAGTTTATTAAATAATTTTAATAAAGAGCGGTTATTATTAATCGCTATTCATCTCTATGAACGAAAACAACAGCGTTCCGGTGCCCGCCGTGGCGGCCAAACCGGAGTTAATTAGCTTTGACGCCCTGCTCTCCGCTTCTTGGAAAGGCTACAAGCGCAATTTTGTTAATTTTTTGGAAATGTATTTGCGCGGCTTAATTGGTCTTTTGCCTTTATTGGCCGTGGGAATTTTAGCGGCCATTCTTTTTCTCTGGTTGAATCTTGATCAATTTGGCCTTTATATCCTGATTGGTATTTTAGGAGTGGCGGCTATTTTGTGGTCTATTTATTATGGTGTTCGGGCTAAAATTGGCTCTATCCTTATTTTAAAAACAGAAGGGGTGAGCGTTAAAGAAAATTTTGAAAAAAGTAAGAGTTTTTTCTGGGCTTATTTGGTGGTATCAGTAGCGACTTCAATTTTAATTTTCTTAGCCTTTCTACTCTTAATCGTTCCTGGTATTATTTTGGCAGTTTTTTGGGCCTTTGTAACCATATTAGTAGTTTTAGAAGATAAGAAAAGTGTCGGTGAGGCGATTAAGCGTAGCAAGGAATTAGTTAAAGGTTATTGGTGGCCAGTGTTCGGGCGCTTTTTATTTATTGGCTTAATTGCCTTCCTTATTTCCATGGTTTTAAGCATTCCTTTGTCCTTTTTTGATGAAAGCGGTAAGCAGGTATTTTCCGCAGTGACTAATGTTTTTTGGGCCTTAGTTAGTCCTTTTTTCTTAGTTTATTCCTATTTACTTTATAAAGATTTAGACGCCAAGAAGAAAGCTTAAAATTATTCTTTGTAATGAATATTCCTGAATACATTCTTCAGATTTTGAAGACAATAACTGCCGCCGGTTTTAGCGGAGAATTGGTGGGCGGCTGCGTCCGCGACCTTTTAATGGAGAAGCAGCCGCAAGACTGGGATTTGACTACTAATGCTCGGCCAGAGCAGATTCTCACCTTATTTGCAGGGGCAAAATATGAAAATGATTTTGGTACCGTTTTAATTCCTTGCCGTAATTCTAAAGGGGAAGTTTTGGCAGTAGCTGAAGTGACCACCTATCGCAGTGAAAAAGGCTACGCTGATTGCCGTCATCCCGATGAGGTAAAATTTGAAGAGCAGTTGGATAAAGATTTGGAGCGCCGTGATTTTACTGTCAACGCGATGGCGCTGAAGTTGGATGCGGATGGTGATTATTCTTGGAGTAAAAAAAAGTTTGTCCTTATTGATTTATTTGGTGGAGTCAAAGATATCCGCAAGAAAGTAATTAGGGCCGTGGGGGAGCCGGCAGACCGCTTTAAAGAAGATGCTTTACGAATGATGCGGGCAATCCGTTTTTCCGCTCAACTTGGATTTTCTTTGGAGCCAAAAACGCAGCGGGGAATAGTGAAATTGGCCGGCAGTCTTAAGTTCGTGGCTAAAGAAAGGGTTAGAGATGAATTAATTAAGATTTTAAGCTCAGATCGCCCCGCTCAAGGCATTATGGCTTTGCATGAAGCCAAGCTTTTACAATATATTATTCCAGAATTAGAACAGGGCGTGGGGGTGCGTCAGAATCATCATCATATTTATCAGGTCTTCAAGCATAATGTTTTATCTTTACAGCACTGTCCGAGCGAGGAGTGGCAAGTTCGTTTTGCCTCTTTATTACATGATGTCGCTAAACCGAAAACTCGACGCCTAATCGATGGCCAAGTTACTTTCTATAATCATGAATACGTGGGTGCAAAAATGGTTGACCGCATAATGACTAGGCTCAAGTTTAAAAATGAAGATAGGGAGAGGGTGGTTAATCTGGTACGCAATCACATGTTCTATTATAATGTCGGCGAGGTAACAGCCGCTTCGGTCCGCCGCTTGATTAGCAAAGTGGGGCGCGATAATTTACAGGACTTGATTCATTTGCGGGTGGCCGATCGTCTCGGTTCAGGCACCCCTAAGGGCATGCCCTATAAGTTAAGGCACTTGCAGTACATGATGGAAAAAGTTCAACATGATCCGGTTTCAGTCAAGATGTTGGCTCTTAACGGCCATGATTTGATGGCCGAACTTTCTTTACTTCCCGGACCCAAGATTGGCGCTATTTTAGATGTTCTCCTGGGTGAAGTTTTAGAAAATCCCGCTCGGAACGAGCGCGCTTACTTGCTGGAAAGAGCCCAAGCGCTACAGTTGGAAAATATTGAAGATTTACGCAATCAAGCCCGTCTCTTAATTGAAGAAAAGCGCGATGATGAAGATCATGATATGCAGAAGCGTTTTAAAGTATAATTTTATTATTTGCTCAGCCCTTATTGGCGAGCTTAAATCTATAATCTTATGAAGAAAATTTATAAATCTTTCTCCTTGCTCGGCTTAGCGTTACTGGTATTGACGCTATCCGCTTGTGGCAGCGAGACTGTTAATGTCAACGATAATATGGATATTGAAGAAACTGCCGCTACCGGAGCGGCTCCTAGCGGTCAAGTAGCCGCTTCTGCAGAAAAGAAACTTGATTTAGGGGAATTCTCCGCCGAGAAAAACCCGGGAACTGGCGCTGATGTTGCCACTTCTTCTGAGAATAAGGCAACGGTAGCGACGGTGGTTGCTCCGGATAAGCAGATTAATCTGCTTTCTCAATATAGCGGCGCTTTAATTAAGACTAACCAGGGTGATATTAAAGTAAAGTTTTATAACGAGGAATCACCGGTGACTGTTAACAACTTCTTGAATTTAGCTCAGGCTGGTTTCTATGATGGCAGTAAATTTCATCGGGTTATTAAAGATTTTATGATTCAAGGCGGCGATCCTAATAGCAAGGATGATGATTGGTCAAATGATGGCTTTGGCGGTCCCGGCTATACTTTTAAGGATGAATTTAATTCCTACAAACTAGTGAAGGGTTCTTTAGCGATGGCTAACGGTGGCCCCGGTACTAATGGTTCTCAGTTTTTCATCGTTACCGCCGAAGCTACTCCTTGGTTAGATGGAGCCCACACTAATTTTGGCCAGGTGGTTGAAGGTCTTGATATCGTTAGCAAGATTGAAGCAACGGCTGTCAATGCTAATGATCATCCCACCGAAGATATGGTGATTTTAAGCATTGAATTATTGAAATAGTAATTGAATATTTGGCAATGAAAAACCGGGCGTTTATTTGTCAGCGCTCGGTTTTTGTATTAGCTTTTTGAATTAGAAATATCTGCGACAATAAATTGCCGGCGCTGACTTTCTTGAATTTTTTAAAAAACCCTCAACGCATAAACGTCGAGGGCTATCCAGATAAATGGATATTTTTGAAAATGTTTCAGTCCGTTCTGTTTTTCCTTTATGGAAAGATTTGAAGAACTTCGTTCAGCTTTATTAAGATTATCTCTCAAGCTACAAAACTATTTTCGCTATTATGCTAGCATATATTGTTAATAATTTCAATAGGTAATTTAAAGCAAATTTATAAAGAAACTATATAAGGTGCTCCTTTTGTATAATATTGGACAAAAGCCCTTTTTGTTTTATAATAAAGGTAATTAATAATCCTATTTTTATGCCAATTTATCTTGATAATGCCGCTACCACCAAGCTGGATCCGCGCGTTTTAAAAGCAATGTTGCCCTATCTTTCCGATAATTACGGCAATGCTTCCTCCATCCACTCTTTGGGTCAAAAAAATAACCTAGTTTTGGAACAGGCGCGTCGGGATATTGCCAAAATCTTAGGAGGCGAAGGGTCTGGCTTTATTTTTACTAGTGGTGCTAGCGAATCAAATAATTTTATCTTGCGGGGAATAATGCGAGCTAATCAAAGTAAAGGCAAGCATATTTTAGTTTCCGCAATTGAGCACCCGAGTGTTTACCAAACCGCCCGCTCTTTGCAAAAAGAGGGCTATGAAGTCGGCTTTATTCCTGTAAAAAATGACGGCCAGATTGATTTAACTGCTTTAAAGAAACTATTACGTAAAGATACGGTGCTGGTTTCCGTGATGGCTATTAACAACGAAATTGGTAGCGTTCAGGACTTGAATGCCATTGCTAAATTGGTGCACGCGACTGGGACTTATTTTCACAGTGATATTGTCCAGGCTATTCCTTATTTAAAAATTGATTTGCAGAAAATGGGTATTGATTTAGCCAGTATGTCGGCGCATAAGTTCTATGGCCCTAAAGGCGTGGGCTTGGCCTACGTCCGACCCGGTCTGAAGATTGAACCCTTAATCAGTGGTGGGGAACAGGAAAATGGCTGGCGGGCGGGTACCTATAATCTCCCTGGTATTATTGGTTTGGCTGAGGCTCTAAAAATTGCCTATCGTGAACGGACTGCTTATTTACCTAAAGTGAAAAAGTTGCGAGATTATTTTTGGCAGCGTTTGCAGAAAGAAATTCCTGACATTAAACTTAATGGCAATCTCAAGAAGAGAAGTGAGAATAATTTAAATATCCGTTTTGGCAAGATCGAAGGGGAAGCGATTCTCATGGATCTTTCTACTCAAGGAATTTATGTCTCTACCGGTTCTGCCTGTAGTGCCCATAACCTAAAGAGTTCTTATGTCTTGTCGGCTATTGGTTTGGCGGACTATGATTTAAATAGTAATATCCGTTTTTCCTTGGGCCGTTATAATACTAAAAAAGAAATTGATTTTACGGTGACCGCTTTAAAAAAGACGGTAAAACGCTTGCGTGCTTTTTCCCCAGTTAAATAATTTTTATTTATGTCTTTAAATTATACCAAGAAGACAATTAAAGCTTTTCTTAAGCCTAAGAATATTGGGGTGATTAAAAATCCCGACGCCGTGGCTGATGTCGGCAATATGGTCTGCGGCGATCAGCTTTCTTTCAGTATTAAGATTGCCGGGGGAAAGATTAAGGATATTAAATTTCTTTCTTTTGGCTGTGCTTCCAATATTGCTACCGCTTCAATTTTAACGGAAAAAGTAAAAGGTCTCACAGTCGCCCAAGCAAAAAAATTTGGCTGGCGGCAGATTGTCAAAGAACTCGGTGGCTTGCCGCCGCAGAAAGTGCATTGCTCCATGCTGGCTGTTGAAGGCTTGCAGAAGGTTTTAAAGACTTATGAGAGGAAACATCCAACATTACTTGTTTCTAAAATAAAGACTAAAAGCCCTTCAAAGCAAAAATAAAGTTTAAAATTAAAAACTCCCCTGTATCTCTACGGGGGAGTTTTTGTTTCCAGCTATTTTCAAACTGATGTTGATTTAGCTTAGAAGCGCTTTTCTAAGGGGCGAGCCTCATTAACTGCAACGCGGCGGCCATCTAATTCCTGACCATTCCACATAGCAATCGCGGCTTGCGCCTCTTCCTCAGTTTCCATCTCTACGAAGCCGAAGCCCTTAGAGCGCTGAGTCATGCGGTCCTTGATGATGACAGCGGAAACGACGGTGCCAGCCTTGGCAAAAGCGTCCGCTAACACATCTTCGGTTGTCTGGAAAGACAAACCGCCGACAAATAACTTTTTCATGTGTTTTCTTATCCTGCAATACCGCCTTGGCGGAATTACAGAATTACGTGTGTTTACAAAACTTGTAAGGCGACCTTTGTTGCCTACAAACTACAAGCGGCTAGTTCGTATCGTTTCGGTTGAAGCAATACGAACTAGCCGCTCGTGTCTCTAACAAAACTTACTTTTTCATTTTAACCTTTTCTTTTAAAAAAGTCAAGGATTAGCTTAAAATTACCTTAACACCAGGGCTCATGGAAGCGCAGATGGTGACATTTTTGATATAGGAGCCTTTTGCTGCCGCTGGTTTAACCTTACGGATGGTATCAATTAAAGTTTGGAAGTTTTCAGCTAATTTTTTATCTTCAAAGCTCAATTTACCGATAACAGTGTGTAAATTGCTGGTATCATCATTTTTGAAGCTAATTTTGCCCCTTTTTAGTTCTTCTACTGCTTTAGCCGGATTGGGGGAGACGGTATCGTTTTTCGGGGAGGGCATTAAACCTCTAGTACCAAGGATTTTCGCGATAATTGCTAAGTTCTTCATCATTAAAGGTTCAGCAATAGCGACTTCAAAGTCAGTTTTTTCAGTTTTCTTGATTTCAGCAATTAATTCATCGCCGCCGACAAATTCGGCTCCAGCTGCCCTACAGGCTTCTTCGTTGCTTGGGGAGACGAAAGCGGCTACGCGGACGGTTTTACCAGTGCCATGAGGTAAGCTGACGGCACCACGGACCTGCTGGTCGCTCTTTTTCGGATTCACCCCTAAACGGATATGGACTTCAACAGATGGATCAAATTTAGCTTTATTAATCTTTTTAACGATGCTAATCGCTTCTTCAAAGCTGTAGCCTTTGCTGCGATCGTAAATAGCAGAGAAGTCAGCGGTCTTTTTTTTGACTATTGGGGCTACCACTGCTTTTTTTTCTTCTTTTTTTGACATATTTTTTCGTGGTGAGATAGCGCTCGCTTATCGGTCAAGGCCGGAGCAAGCTCCCACAATTATTATTAATCTTTGATTTCAACACCCATCTGGCGGGCCGTACCGGCAATAATGTTCATGGCGGCATCTAAATCACGGGCATTGAGGTCGGGCATCTTCACTTTGGCGATTTCTGCTAACTGCGCTTTAGTGATTTTTCCGACTTTGTCGGAACGAGGTTTGCCTGATCCCTTCTTAATGCCAGCAGCCTTTTTTAGTAATTCTGAAGCCGGAGGGGTTTTAAGGATAAAAGTATAGGTGCGGTCTTCAAAAACGGTAATTTCTACTGGAACGACATCACCCATCTTATCGCGGGTGGCTTCGTTAAATTTCTGACAGAATTCGGCAATGTTTAAGCCATGTTGGCCTAAAGCCGGACCGACGGGAGGCGCCGGATTGGCCTGGCCACCGGTAATTTGCAGTTTTATCTTAGTTTTGATTTTCTTAGCCATATAATTTTTTGGGCTTGGGCGGTAGAAGCGACCGGTCAAGCAGTATATTAGGATTTTTTGATTTGGAGGAAGTCTAATTCAACCGGAGTTTCGCGGCCGAACATGGAAACGGAGA
>CALJZR010000004.1 GCA_937983635.1 uncultured bacterium
ACGAATAATTGACAAAGTAGTGCATTATTACTGCTCCAACTACGTCCCACCCCTCCACAGATTAAAAATAGCCCTGAAATAGGGGCTATTTTTTGTGATTTAATTGAATATTTTCTATTTTGATGTAATAATAAAAGTACTTATATACTAATAATCTGAGATTATATGAGCATTGAAGACCCTTTTAATAATATTAGCCCTTTCGCGACAGAAAAAGAAAGCGCTATTGAAATAGTATCAGCAGATGAATATTTGCAAAAAAATTTGGATCAGCCGACTCAAGAGATTAGCGTGGGCGAATTAATTGAACGACACCATAAAGAAGAGCAGCCCATTAAATCTAAATTAAGAAATGATCTTACATCGCGTTGGCTAAAAGAATCATCTGATAACGGATTAATAGAAGAGCTCGGCTATTTCCCTCTTAAATATAAAGATAACGGGATGATTGATGATGATGACTTTGATAAGGTATATTTTGCGCAAGATCATGAAAAATACTATGTCCACACACTTCCCATTTGGAGTGAAGATGGTGAGGTAAAAGGTTATATATGTTTTCGCGAACAAAAACAACAAGACGAAGAAAAAAAAGAAATACAAAAAGAGATAGGAATTAAATATGAAAAAGAAATCAACAATGAATGGCTTTTAGTAGAACAAGAAAGGGATAAAATTCTTCAGCAAAAAGTAAGGGAAGGCAAAATGGTTTATCTTGGCGAGTTAACTGACAATGAGTATATATCTTTACGTAAAAAAGGTATTCCTGCGGGAAATTTTGAAAAAGTTGTTTTGTTTGATGAAAATCAAGCCTATATTAATGACCGACACAAAGTCTACGCCTATATTTTAAAGCAAAATTAGAGCTTATGTTTCCATGGAATAATATAAGAATACTCCGACCCTGCCCCATTCTCTCTGCTAATAAATTTAGCATCAGGCTAAACTTATAAATATGAAATTAAGATATATCGTAATTAAGGTTAAAGACATTGAAAGGGCTAAGGATTTTTATTCTCGTTTTTTAAACATGGAGCCGACAAAAATAGAGCGAGATAGAATGGTGGTCTTTGATCTACAAAATATAAAAATAGGATTATATAATCCAATTGCGGATGGAGATTCTTTATCTGATTCTGATTTTGGACGTAATTGCTACGCGTGTTTTGGAGTAGATGATGTTGAACTTGAACTAAAACGAGTTTCTGAATTTGCTGAAATTATAGTCCATAAAAAAGTTGACTATCACGATTGGTTTGAATTCAAAGATTCAGAAGGAAATCTTTTAGAGGTACATAAACAGTAATAGTAAAATTATTTTAATTTTACAGTGGCCAGCACACTTGAAAACCATCAGCGAAAAAGACACTTAATAGTGTTTAACTAGAACAAGCCGTACTTGTAAATAGTGGCTATTTTTGATAAGGAGTTTATCGCCTTGAAGCGCTATGCTATAATATTAGCATAAATAATTATTAAATTTTATGATTATCATTTTCGTTTTATTTCTATTTATTCTGGGCTTACTGTTTAATGCGTTAATATTAAATTGGGTAGCCAAGAAATTTAAAGCTCAAAATACCACTTACAAAAATGCTGTAAAAATTTCATTTTTTGAATGGTTGGCTACTATTTTAATCGGAATGATTGTGGGCATAGTCTTAACTGGCTTAGGAGGAAATATAATTACTTGGATTTTAGGTTTTATTATATTTAACCTACTATGTAAAAAATTCTATGCAACCAGACCAAAGCAGAATATTCTTATTTATTTGACTTTAAATTTGATAGTCGCGGCCGCTTCTTTAATAATTATCTTGCCAGTTAGAGCATTTATTATCCAACCGCTCTATGTTTCTGGATCGGCCATGAGCCCAACTCTAAACGATAAGGATTACATGATTATTAAGATGTTTGATAAAAATTATGAACGAGGTGATATTATAATTCATAAAGACCAAAAAGGAGAAACAACCCTATTCTTAAAGAGAATTATTGGATTACCGGGTGAAAAAATACAAATAAAAGATAACGCAGTTTATATTTATAATGATTCAAGCCCTTCTGGCCAAGTTCTCAAAGAGTCCTATTTACCCGCTAATACAAAGACAATCTCCCCAGATGAAAATATTGTTACTCTAGGAGAAAACCAATATTATGTCTTAGGTGATAATCGTGAGAGCAGTAAGGATTCAAGATTTTATGGTTCGGTTGATAAAGGCTTAATTATTGGTAAATACTGGTTTATAGGAATGAGAAATTAATAGAACCCTTCCAACCACACCCATCCTCCCCGCGACGTATAAATAGCTCTAATCTTAGAGTTACTTTAATTAGATGCCTTAAAATTTTGATATTATTTATATATGAAGATGTTTCGCAGGTATAAATATTTGATTCTATTATTTCTGATAATTTTAGGAGTTATTTTTTATTTGTTGTGGCCAAAAGCGGTATACATGATTTGTAGCAATAAAGTTTACGGTAAAAGTAATAACCTACGGGGCAATGTCATTACTCAAGAAAATATGCCTGATTGTATGTTGATAGCAATGGGAGGGTCTTGCTATAATAACCAATTAGATCAAAAATATAAAACTTGCCTAGATAAGTATGGGGTTACTGAAAAAAAAATTTTAAATAAAGTACCTCGTTAAAACCATTTCAACATCGTTTCGCTCTCTTCGCCAAATAGGCTCCCTCGAACAAACCAAATCCCAACAACATGAACTTATTCTCCAAAACAATTGAATATGTAGATGAAGCGTTCGGAGGCAAAAGACCTCATTTTGAGAGAACGGTATTTTGGCTAGAGAAATTCCTACCCGAAGCTACCGAAGCGCATAAAATTGCCGCCTATAGCCACGATATAGAACGGGCTTTTAGAGACAAGGGGAAATCAATCCCGGAAAATTATCTTGACCAAAAATTTTTAATAAATCATCAAGAAAAAGGAGCGGAAATAATGACAGCCTTTCTTAACAATCAAGTCGCCCCCAAAGATTTAATTGAAACCGTGGCTTCCCTTATTACCGGTCACGAAACTGGCGGCAGCAAGGAACAGAATGCGCTGATGGACGCAGATTCAGTGAGTTTCTTCGAAACTAACGCCGAAATGTTTGTTAATCAGAAGGCGCCGATAGAGGGCTATAAAAATGTTAAAGAAAAACTTGATTGGATGTTTAATCGTATAAGCTCTGAAGAACATAAGAAATTTGCCGAAGAAAATTATAAAAAGTGGTCAGAAGATCTGGAAGCTTATAATAAATAATTACATCTCTCCCAAAAAAACCTCAGCCCCTGAGGTTTTTTGTTAAAATCTATCCTTTTATCTCCCCCGTGATATAATATATCTATAATAATCCCAACGATATGATTGAAAACAGCATTGTTTACCGAGATTTCAAAGGTAAATATGAATACTTCCCACTGGCCAAAGCAGAAGGCTCTTTAATTTGGAACCGTCAGGGCCAGAGATATATCGACTTTTCTTCGGCCTGGAATGTTACCAATCTGGGCTGGAATCATCCGGAAATAAGTACGACCATCATTGAGCAGACTAAAAAGAATACCCAAAGTCTCCTCTGGGGCTCTGATGTTATTCAAGAAGAATATGCGCAAGCCCTGACGGCCGCCCTCCCCAAAGAACTAAATGCCTGTATTAAAGAAACTAGTGGCACCGAATCAGTGGAAGTGGCGATTAAAGTGGCTCGTGTCTATACAGAAAGAAAAAAGATTATTGGTTTCAACGCTCACTACCACGGCCAACTCTTTGCGGCGCTAGCCCTAGGCTATCCTCAAAACTCCCATCCTAAATTAGATCCCTTAGTCCCGGAAATTACCCCCTTTGCTTTCCCGCATAATAAAATTAGTGAAGCGGAGTGGCAAAAGTTTCTCTCAGACTTTGAAGAAGCTCTTTCTAAAAGAGACGTCGCCGCAGTTGTCACTGAGCCGGGGATTATCACCGGCTGGGGTTCAACTCTCCTCGCCTATCCCGGGTATTTAAGGAGACTGCGTGAACTCACCACTAAATATGGCACTCTGTTGATAGTCGACGAAGTGGGCTCAGGTTTTTCCCGTACCGGCAAACTCTTTGCGATTGAACATGAAGGTGTTGTCCCTGATATGATTGCCCTAGCCAAAGGCATCTCTAACGGCACCGCCGCTATTGGCGCAGTCGTGGGAAAATCAACAATTCTGGAAAAAGCCTTTTCCGAATCAATCTTAGTTTCAACTTTTGGCTGGACGCCGATTGCCTGTGCGGCTGCTTTAAAAACTCTGCAAATTCATATACGCGATAAGACTTGGGAAATGGCTGAACAAAAAGGAAATTATATCAAAGAAAAACTAGAGGCTCAGATAGGAGAGAACTTAGTTGAGGTGAAAGGAATGGGCTTAGAAATTGGTGCTCAGTTTAAAGACGCGGAAACCTGTGCCCGAGTTCAAAAAGCCTGCTTTAAAGACGGTCTACACGTCATTGTCGGCAGCGGCAGTAATATGCAGATTATGCCCCCGCTCACCATCTCCCAGGGATTATTAGATGAAGGCTTGGATATTTTGATAAGAAACTTAAAGTAGCTAAGAGATCTATGAAAACACTATCAGGAAAACCGCTCTCGGCCATTGGTATTGGTAGTTATGGTATCGGTGGCCGCGGTCACCGAGACATGGAAATTACCGAAAAGCTGGAAGATAAAAAATATATTGATGCTTTAGTTTATATTTTAGACAAAGGTCTTAATTTTACCGAGATTGCCGTCGGCTATGGGCAAGGACAAGCCCTCGCGCTCTTTAAGAAGGCTTTAGATATAAGTGCTGTGACCCGAGAGGATGTATTTATAACCCACTCTCTCTACCCCCGGGATTTAATGAAAATAGAAGAAGCGGAAACAGATGTAGTCAGTTTTTATAAGACTATGGCCACCGATTATGCAGATTCAACTCTTGTTACTCAATCTTTTATTAATAAATTTGGAGTAGAGGCGAGCTACTCTTTTCTACATAATCTTCTAGAATCAGGAAAAACCAGATTTGTTAGTCTTTCCAATGCCAATTTAGAAGGCATTAGAAGCTTTAAAGAAGAATTTGCTGATAAATTCTATGCTCATGAAGGGCATTTGAGTTTTGAAATTAGAATTCTGCAGGACGAAGGAATTTTTAATACTTGTGATGAATTGGGCATTAAAAATATTATTTGGCGGCCGCTGCGCCGTAACCAAAGCCTCTTACATAATTGGGAACTTTTAGCCAAGCTGGCTGAAAAATACCAAAAAACACAAAATCAGATTATATTGAACTGGATATGTAATTTAGGTTACAGCCCAATGGTAATGTCTACCGACAAAAAACACATAGATGAAAATATTGAGGCCACTGGTTTTTCCATGTCGCCTGAGGATTACCAGCTAATGAATAACTTTAGACCGGCAACCACAAATTATAATCCCCCCAAGATTAACTGGAGTAATCCCAACGAAGGCGACTCTATCGTAACCTTAGTAAACGATTTTGAAAAACATTATAAGTAAAATTAAATTATCAAGTATGATTAATCCAGAAAATTTAGCAAAAAGTAAAAAATTAAAAAGGAAAGCAATTCTAATTATTCTAGCCTCGATTGTATTATTCTTTACTATCACCTATTTTATAGGTCAATACGCCTCCGAAGGACTAAAAACTATGATTCAGGGACCATTAGCTTTAATTGCGGCCACGATTATTATCACCGTCACCTTAAAGTTAAACAAAAAAGTAGAAAAATTAAAAAATAACTCCTAAATTTTAAACCACTGGCTTAAACCTCGCGTTTGCGAGGTTTTTTGATAAATCCCCGCCCCGAAAGCTATAACCTGGTATTGTTTAAATTATGATATAATATAAAATACACACTTAATCTAAATTTATGCCGGAAATTACCCTAAAAGAAGCACAGGAACAAGTGGACAAATGGATTAAAACCGTCGGCGTCCGCTACTTTTCCGAGCTCACTAATCTTGGACAACTCACCGAAGAGGTGGGCGAGGTCGCCCGCATTATCACCCGAACCTATGGCGACCAAAGCTTCAAGAAAACAGATAAAAATCATGATCTAGGCGATGAACTAGCCGATGTTCTCTTTGTCTTAATCTGCTTAGCCAACCAAAATGGAATAGACCTAACAGCGGCCTTAAAGAAAAATTTAAATAAAAAGACAAAGAGAGATACAAAAAGACATAAGAATAATAAAAAATTGCTAAAAAGACAATAATTTCTGGATATGATTAAATTGAAAGCAAAAGATATTTATAGATTTGCTCACCTGATTTTTCTTCTTTCGTTCTTACTTTCTCTGCTTTTTGCCGATAATATTTTTAGAGTTTTCTATGTGTCAAATCAACAATTTTCAGAATTAGCTAATTCATTCTTACATGCTAAACTATATTTTTTAGAGGGTTCGCCCTTTAATAATTATCTGACCGATAATACAATCTTTAACAATCATTATTTTTGGCCGCTTGGCCCTCTACCCGCTCTTATTTTAATGCCCTTTGTCGGATTATTTCAATTTTTTGAATTATATTTTTACGAAGGATACTTAAACTTTTTTCTAGTTTTATTAATTTTTTATCTAGTCTCTAAAATAGCTCGCCAACTTAAATTTTCAGCAATTGATTCTATATATCTAGCTATTGCTTTTATTTTTGGCACAATGTTCGCAGGGGTGGCAATAATTAGCGCGAGCTCTTATTTTGCCCACACCATTGCTGTCCTCCTATTATTCCTCGCTTTACAAGAATATTTCGGCCGTAAATGTTACCTATTAATCGGCCTGTTCTTCGGCTTAATTTTATTAACTCGCGTCACCGCTTTTCTAGCAATAGTCTTTTTTGTCTTAGATTTTTTAATTGAAAAAGAGATTAAATGGAAAATAAAAATTCAAAATATTATTAAAATTTCTCTAATTCCGTTTTTCTGTTTGATTTTGTTATTTACTTACAACTATGCTCGCTTTGGCGACCCCCTTGATCAAGGGTATAATTCACAAATTTTATCCAAGGCCTTAACAAAGGATAGGGATAACTATGGCTTATTTAACTTAAAATACTTACCGAGAAATGCTTACTACTCTCTAATAAATTTACCCAAACCTGTTTATAATACCGACAGTCGCTTACTAAGCTACCCCTATATAAAAGCGGAGCGCTGGGGTCTGAGTATTTTCATGACTTCCCCCTATTTACTTTATTTATTCTTTGTAAAAATAAAAAACAAAAAAACCCAGCTACTTTTAGCTAGCTCTATTTTTATCTGGCTGGTAATTGCTAGTTCTTTTTTCATAGGCTATGCCCAATTTGGCTTTCGCTACGCTCTAGATTTTATGCCCTTGCTTTTCACTGCGTTTATAATTACTTATAAAGAAAATAGAGAAAAAATAAGTATCGGCCTGAAAACGGTGATAATACTTTCGACGATTATTAATATTTATCTCATATTTAATATCTGATTATCTATGAAAAGGGTTGTTATTATTGGGGCGGGACCAGCCGGCCTGTCCGCTGCCTACCAGCTAATCCAAAAATCAGAGATAAAGCCTGTAATTATTGAGTGCGATAGCCAAGTGGGCGGGATCTCAAAAACCATAGAATATCAAGGAAATAAAATGGACATTGGCGGCCACCGCTTCTTTTCTAAATCCAAAACGGTTAATAATCTGTGGCAAAAAATTTTACCGATTGAAGCCCAAAGTGATGACTTTGGGCCAAATCCAGAAAAAACTGACGAAGTCCTGTTAAAACGTAATCGACTTTCTCGGATTTTTTTCTTAAGAAAGTTTTTTAGCTATCCCGTATCTCTGAGCCAAGAAACTCTTATTAATTTAGGGGCAATCAGAATATTTAAAATTTTTGTCAGCTATTTAAAAATCAAACTAAAGCCAATTAAAGAAGAAAAATCCCTAGAAGATTTCTTTATTAACCGCTTCGGCAAAGAATTATATTTAACCTTTTTTAAAGACTACACAGAAAAACTCTGGGGAATTACTTGTTCAAAAATCAAGCCAGAATGGGGTACTCAGCGCATTAAAGGGCTCTCTATTACTAAAGCGATAGGACATATTTTAAAACAAAGCTTTGTTTTAAAATTATTTTTCAAAAAAAATAAAGTAGAGACAAGTTTAATTGATAGTTTCTTATATCCAAAATTCGGACCTGGACAAATGTATGAAAAGATGGCTAAAATCATCAAAGATAAAGGCGGCGAGATTTATTTAAACCAAAAAGTTATTAATTTAAAAAGCGAAGGTAAAAATATTATTGAAATCACCACTAAAGATCAAGTAAGCGGAGAAAAACTGGTAAGATCGGCCGATTATGTTATCTCCAGCATGCCGGTTAAAGATTTAATCCAAAATTTAACACCTCCCGCCCCCGAAGAAATCCTAAGAGTCGCTCAAGGCTTGTGCTATCGCGACTTCATCACCGTCGGACTATTACTTAATAAGTTAAAAATTGAAAATAAGACCAAGGCAAAAACGTTTAACAACCTGATACCAGACAATTGGATCTATATCCAAGAAAAAGACGTTAAAATCGGTCGTATCCAAATTTTTAACAATTGGAGCCCTTATTTGGTTAAAAACCCGAAAACAGTCTGGCTGGGGTTAGAGTATTTTGGAGATTTTAATGATGAGCTATTTGGCCAGAGTGATGCTGACTTTAAAAAATTTGCCATTGAAGAATTGGCAAAAATTGATATTATAAAATCAGAAGATGTGCTAGATAGCTGTATTATCAGAACGCCTAAAGCCTACCCTGCCTATTTTGGCACTTATGATGAATTTGATAAAATTAAAGACTTTAGCGATACTTTTACCAATCTATTTTTAATAGGCCGAAATGGCATGCATCGTTATAACAACATGGATCATTCCATTCTCGCCGGATTAACGGCCGCCGATAATATTATTAATGATATTGGTGATAAGAGTAATTTGTGGGAAATAAATACCGAAAGTGAATATCATGAAAAAGGCGTTCAGTCTGCTTAAAAAATAGTCACTCTAATCTTATGAAAAACTCTACCCTTATTCGCTGGGGCATAACTCATGCCGTCGGTGTTCTTATTTACGTCATCCTTCTAGCCACCTTCTTCAATCAAGCCAATGGCTGGTTCGGAGAAGAAGATAAAGATATTGTCACGCCGGTAGCGGCTATTATGCTCTTTATCTTTTCCGCCCTCTTAACCGGAGGCTTAGTCTTAGCTAAGCCCATAATGCTCTACATTGATGGTCAAAAGAAAGATGGCTTTAAACTCTTGCTATTTACCGGCATTAGTATGTTTGCCCTAACTATATTAGCCTTTAGCGTCTTGTTAATAATGAGATAACTATGAAGCTGATTACCTGCAATATTTGGTGCGGAATAAAATATGAACAACTGCAAACTTTTCTAAAAGAACAAGCGGTTGATACAGATATTTTTTGCTTTCAAGAAGTGAGAAACGGCAAATATCAGAACCAGGCAGAAGAAAACGAAGAAACTACTGAGCTCTTTTCACGGCTATAAACAATCTTGCCGGAATTTAACGGCTATTTTGCAGAAATGGTGCCAGGAGTAGGTATCGCTTCTTTTGTGCGCAACAAGATATCGGTAGAAAAAGTAGAGTCAACTCAGATTCTAAGCGCCCAAGATCTTGATGGACTAAAAATGCCAAACGGTGACAGCTATTATCCGCGCATACTCCAATCGATTTATCTAAAAGATAAAAATCTGACCATCCAAAACTTTCACGGCGTCCCTGGCCAGCTTAAAAAAGATAGTCCGGAAAGAAAATTACAGCTTGATAATTTATTAAATGCTATTAATAGTAATAATGATTCCCAAATTTTGGTAGGAGATTTCAATCTGGATATTAATACTGAAGCAATGGCCCGGCTAAGTGAAAAAATGAATAATCTAATTAAAGACAGCGTCTTCAAAACTACCCGTAACGCCAATTATGATAAATTAAAAATCCTGCCCTTTGCGGACTATATCTTCACTACCCCAGAAATAGATATTCAAGAATTTTTAGTACTCCCGGATGAAGTTTCTGACCATTTGCCTTTATCTCTAAAATTCAATCTCTAAACAATGAACTTTAGCAACCCCGCCGCTATTTATTACGGTGTCTCCGAAAAAAAAGATGGTCCGATGAAATACTCGGAAGAAAACCGTCTTTTATTTTTTAAAAACAACAACTTAGAACAAAAAATTATCATATCCGCCGGCCTAGTTCATGGCAATCAAATAAAAATAGTTGACGGCGTTAAAGCAAGCCAAACCATTCCCGACTGCGATGCTTTAATCAGCAACCAAGTGCATCAGCTTCTGACAATTACTGTGGCCGACTGCCTACCCATCTACTTCTACGATAAACAGAAAAAGGTGATTGCCTTAGCGCACGCTGGCTGGCGCGGCGTTCTTTCCCTGATAGCACCCAAAGTTATTGAAAAAATGAAAGAACACTATCATTGCCAGCCTAGTAACCTCGAAGTCATTATCGGCCCCCATATCCAAGCTTGCCATTTTGAAGTGAAAAATGATGTAGCGAGACAATTTAAAGAAACTGATTTAATCACTAAAGATGGAAAAACCTTTATTAATCTGGCACAAACAGTCACTAATCAGTTAGTTGAGGTAAAGATCCCCATAACCAACATAAAAATCAGTCCCGACTGCACTTATTGCCGCTCGGACCAATACTTTTCCTATCGCCGCGACCAAAAAGCTGAGCCAGAAACCATGATTGCTTACATTAGTTTAAAATAGAAATGATAGACAAGTATTCTTAAAATATAGCCATCAGCTCTATTTTGGTAGTTACTCTCTATTGCCAGCCCTCGCCCCCTCTTGTTATCATTAAAGCATATGAAAACCACCCTTATTACCTGCTATGTTAACCCCGACCTCGACGGCGTCGCCGGGGCCATTGGCTATGCCGAATTCCTAACTAAAAACGGCCAAGTCGCCCAAGTCGGCATTATTGGCGATATTCACGAAGAAGCCCGCTATGTCTTTGATCGCTTCCACTTTACCTATCCGCCCTCTTTAAGCTCAAGTGAAGGTTATGAACAGATAATTCTGGTGGATGCTAGCGACTTAAACGGCCTAGAAGGCAAAATTGATCCCCATAAGGTGATTGAAGTCATCGACCATCGCCAAGTTCACGAAGCTGATAAATTTCCACAGGCCAAAATTCAGATAGAACTAGTGGGGGCCGCGGCCACCTTGATTGCCGAAAAGTTTATGCAGGCCAAGATTCCCATCTCCCTAGAGTCCGCTACTTTAATTTACAGCGCCATCATCTCTAATACTTTAAACTTCAAAGCACCAGTAACCACCGACCGTGACCGTCAGGCTGCCGCCTGGCTCAATCAGACAACCAAACTCGATGATAACTTCTGGAAAGAACTATTCACCGCTAAATCGGATTTGAGCGGAGAGAAGCTAGAAGAAAGAATTCGCGGCGATTTTGCTTGGTTTGAATTTGGCGGCAAAAAACTAGGTATTGCCCAAATTGAAATGATTGGCGCCGCTGCTTTACTGGCACAAAGAGAAACAGAAATTATTGAAACACTAAAACAACTAAAAAAAGAATTAAAGCTAGACTTCATCTTTCAAAATACGATTGAGCTGGAAGAGGGAAGGAATTTTTTAGTGGTAGCGGATGAAGACAGTAAGAAACTTCTAGCAGATACTCTAAATCTCGAATTTAAGGGCCAAATTGCAATGCGCCCCGAACTCATTATGCGCAAACAAATTGTCCCTCTAATTAAAGCACACTTAGAACAATAATATGACCAAATATATTTTAAATTCCGGCGGATTAAAAGATAAGACTGAAAAATCTAGAATATTTAATCTCGAGATTATTAAAGACTTAGGAAATAAACCCCGAATCCTCTTCTGTCATTTTGCCCAGCCCCGAGAATCTTGGGAAGAAAAGTTTCAACTCTATTCCCAGCGCTTCTTAGACTCAATGCCTGGAAATATCCAAGCAGAAGTAGCGTTAGCTTTTCCCGATAAATTTATCAGCCAGGTCCAAAACAGCGATGCCATCATTATTCATGGCGGTGATGACGACTTATTACTCTCCCGCCTGAAAGAATATAATCTCCCCGCTCTCTGGGCGGGGAAAGTGGTGGCTGGCAGCTCCGCTGGCTCCGATGCCTTGGTAAAATATTTCTGGACCTGCGACTGGCGCCAAGTGAAAGCGGGCTTGGGAATATTACCCCTCAAATTCATTCCCCACTACCGGTCAGACTATGGCATGAATAGCCCCAGGGGGCCGATTGACTGGGAAAAAGCCTATCAAGAATTGGATAATTACGGAGAAAAACTACCAATCCACACGCCGCTGGAAGGCGACTATGTTATTATTGAACAATAGATTAAAAACCGCGCCTTTAAAGCCCTGGTTTCTCATGGTATAATTAAGGAAACTAACTATAAAACTATGAAAAAACATCAATTTTATTTAATCGCCGGCTTTTTAGGTCTAGCCCTGCTTCTAGCGGGCTGCGGCCAAAAAGCGACTAAGGAAGAAGCTCCGGAAATAAAAACCGAGAGCAAGGCTCAAGAGGAATCATATTTCTCTGAAAAAATCGCCGATATGTTTAAAAAAGGGCAGCCGTTAGAATGTAGCACAGAGATGGATAATGAAGAGGGCCTTGTAACCGCTGTTTATTACTTTGATAATGCTAATGAACGTCTACGCGCCGAAATGAAAATGGTTAACAAAGAAAACGGCGCAACCGTAAACACCGTTAGTATTACCAAAGACGGCTGGGACTATTTTTGGGATGATCTGATGAATAAAGGCGGCATTAAATTAAAAATTGAGGGCACTGAAGCCGAAGCAAAAGCTGAAACTAACGCCGAAGCTCCGATCGATAGAGAAGAAAAATTTGAATTCCGTTGCCGCCCCTGGCAAGTTGATAACAGCAAATTTGAATTGCCGGCAGATAAGAGTTTCCAGGATATCTCTAATTTAGGACAAATTAATAGCGCCATTCCCACCACCACTGGTAATAATAACTCGATAGAAATGTCTGGCAGCATTCCTGATGTCTGCTCCTTTTGCGGTATGATTCCCGAGGGCACAGAAAAAGAAGAATGTCTCAGCTCTTGCCAATAATTAATAGCTAGGAACAACAAACGCGCTTAATTAATAAAAAGGCGCGTTTGTTCTAAATATAAATCTATGAAAAAAATTATTTTTTCTCTTTTTATTCTTATTTTGGTGGCAGCTGGCGTCTGGCTATGGTCGAAACCAAAATCTGAAAATGAAGATTTGCTAATTTTTACTAATACTTACGAATTAGCCAAAGAATATGCCGCTCTAAGCTATAAAACTGATCAAGTGACCGCTCGAGCCCGAAGCTATAAAAGCTACGAAGCTTGGAATCAAGATATGGGCGCAGTCATTCAGGAATGGTTAGAATTAGAAAATAAAGCAATAACCCTAGAGGGCCAAGCGACATTATGGTCAGAAGATAAAAAAATAAGTTTTCACCTAGTAAAAGAAGCTCAAGCCTATGATCGAGAGGAAATTTCTCATGTCTTCGACCAAGCTCCTGCTGGCAAAAAAATTGCCACCCTCGCTAAACATCTAGGAGTAGACGCTAAAAAAGCTTATCAAATATTAAAACAAGACCAAGACCAGGTAACGGCTGATGCTTGGAATGAGGCGGGCGATACTTTTCAGAAATTAGAAACCTCAGCGACAGTAATTAAAGATGGCGCTAAAGTCACTATTTTTGTCGGCACAATTGTCGCTACTGGGGGCGCGGCCGGATTTGCTACTGGATCAACCATCGCCCAAGCGGGCGTTGTTGTCAGTGGCGCAGATTTAATTTTAGAGGTTAGCGATGACGCTGCTAAAATTGCTCTAGGCAATCATAATAAAATATCAGCCATAGCTAGCACCGGCAGAAAAGTGACCGAGCCTCTTTCTGGGATCCTAGCAGTCGCGGGACTACCCAATAACATAACAAAGGGGATTGATAAATTAAGTGCTGTCAATTTCGGCGCTGAACAACTTAACAGCGCTGTTCAAGAAGGAAAAATAATCGGCATTGAACTACCAGCAGTAAAAAAAGAACAAAAATTTCAAAATATCAAAAAATACAAATCACCAATTTATATATCAAAAATATCACCTGAAGAAGTAGAGACCTGGATAAATGAACAAACGGGGGAAAATATGATCGAAAATGAAAACACTGTTAAAGAAATAATTGGCCTGAGTGAAAATATGTCGGAAACTGACAATCCAGAAATTCAATCTCCAGAGAAAAACAGCGAAGACAATGATGCTATTAATAATGAAAATACAGCCAACACCGAAATAAAAGAAGAAAATAAGACGGAAACAGAATCAACTGATATTTCTGAAAATACAAATGACGTCCTATTACTTCAAGCTAAAGAAGAAACAATTGGTAATGATTGGCAAGCAGCCTTGCGTATTACTCTTTTTACCAACTCACCCATCAAAATTGTTGATGGTAAATTTGATATCCGCTATAACACCCCTTTCTCTTCCGGGCCCTTCTCGGGCAACGGCGAAATCCACTTAAAGGGGAGCTATGATAACAACAGCCAGATCATTAAAGGGAGTCACTATCGAAAATATGAAGGAAACTATAATGGTGAGCCCAGAACGATTATATACAGCGGCAACTTTAACCAAAAAATAACGACAGAAACTGGAGAAATAAAAATTCAATTTCCTGGAGAAGTGGAGACTACGCGCCTTGATGGCAAGGGAAAAACTTATAGCACCAAAGACCAGGCAACTGCCTCAATAATTTATTTAATTAAATAAATCTATGAAAACTATCTTAGTCGATGCTGTTAATACTTTAATCATCGAAGGCCAAGGAGTCTTTGCAGAAATGCATCAACTCTTAGAAACTTTCCCTAATCAAAAGATTATTCTCACTAACGCTAATGATGAACAAATAATTCAATTTGGCTTAGATAAAGCCCCTTATCAAGTCTTCAGCTTGAAACACAATCCAGATAAAATCGATCCTAAATATTACGAGATAATGTTGGAGACTTTAAAGTTAAATAAGGAAGAAGTAGTTTATTTTGAACATAATGGCCAAGCGGTTGCAAGTGCCCGCTCTCAAGGTATTAATACCTATCACTACGACTCTGAGAAAAAAGATTTAGTAGCCCTAGCTCAGTTTTTGAAAGAAAATATATAATAAAAATTCTAGCAATATGCCTATAAAAAAAGCCTATATCATCCATGGCTGGGAGGGCAATTCCCAAGGAGGTTTTCTGCCTTGGTTAAAAAAAGAGTTAGAAAATAAAGGCTACCAAGTATCAGCCCCAGACATGCCGGATCCCAATACCCCCCAAATTAGTGCTTGGGTCGGAAAAATGCAGGAATTAATCGGCGCCCCCGACGAGAACACTATTCTTATCGGCCACAGCTTGGGCGGCCTTGCTATTTTACTATATTTACAATCACTACCGCCTCAAAACAGAGTTGGTCAGGCTGTTCTAGTTGCTAGCGTTATTGAGGACATTAAAGACCTGTCCCCGGAAGGAGCTTTAATTATTAATTCCTGGCTGGAGCAGGGAAAAAATTTAGACGCTGATAAAATCAAGCAAGCCTGCCCGCAAATTAACGCTTTCTTTTCTGACGACGACCCCTTCATCCCCTTATCAAGCGAACAAATCGCCCGCGAACAGTTAGGAGCCATCACCGTGATTGAGCACCAGAAAGGCCATTTCAACCAAGAAACTAATATTTATGAAGTTCCTGAAATTATAAAAATAATTATATAAAAATATGAATAAAATAGGATTACGCCCTCAAGGCGAAGATTTTCCCAGGATTCCTAAAGATTTAGAGCCAGAAATTAAAGAAGGCCGCGATCGCCGATACTCATCCGCTCAAGAAAAAATTGAAGAAACAGAAGATGAACAACAAGCAGACATAAATAATCCCCGTCACCGCTTTAAAACTGAAAATGATATCATCGATGAATCATATCTTAATTATGGTGAAGAAACAGTAGGAGCCCCTGATGATGACGAGATGATGGAAGAAAATATAATGCCAGCGTCGCCTTCTTCCATCACTGATTATGATATCAAAGAAATTAATCCTGAAAATGAAGGATTAATTGGAGCCGCTTCTGTTTCCGGGGAAGAGAAAACTATTTTAATTAACCGAGAGCCTGGAGAAACGAAATCTGAGTCAACTATCATAGATGTAAAAGAAGAAGAAAATCTAATTCGACAAGCCTTATCTGAAAAATATGAAAATTCAGGAGATGAAATGACAAAATCTTCCAAAATACGAGCCGCTTCTTATAAAGACTACGGCTTTGGCAGTAAAATTGAAATGCGCAGGAATGGTTACGGCGAAAGCCACCAAGGAGATAATCTCAAAACAATGCCCGAGAGAAAAAAACAAAGAGGCTTCAGAGGGCTCCTCCGTAATTTGATTAAAGGCTAGATAATATCTAAAACTAGCAAAATCTTGCCAAAACCTATATTTTTGCTATAATTATAAAAAAGGAACCGCAAAGGTTTTGTTTTAATTTTACTAAGAATGAATTAAGAATATGGACAATAAATTAGACCCAAAAATCATCGCCGAAATCAAAAAAGAATTATTGGCTAACAAAAAAGAGATTTTAGATAATCTTGAAGATATTTCTCACAAAGATACACATGAAGCGGATAATTTAGGCTCTAAATTCCCAGAATATGGCGACAAACCTGACGAAAATGCTCAAGAAATTAGCGACTATACGGCTAACTCCGCCGCGGAAAAAGTTTTAGAAAAAACTTTAACCGATATTGAAGGCGCCCTTAAGCGCATTGAAAATGGTACCTATGGCATCTGCAAATACTGTGGGCAATTAATTGCTCCCAAGCGTCTCCAGGCTCGACCAGTCGCCAGTGCTTGTATCACTTGTAAGACGGAGCTGCAAGAAAATGAATAAACTTTCAATTAATAATAAAGGATGGCAAAACATAGCTGGGCTGATAGTCATAGCTATGTTTTTTATAGGCGATCGCTTCTTAAAACAACTAGCTTTAGAGCAAGGATATAGGCAAAGCATCAACATTCTTGGCGATTGGCTGCAATTTAATTTCGCACCCAATCCCTATATCGCTTTCTCCATACCTTTTGGAGGAATTTTAGTAAATATTATTAGCGGCTTCTTAATAACTTTTCTAACAATTGCCTTAATCAGTTTAATAATTAAAAAACGCCTGAGCACCATCGAAAAATTCTTAATTATCCTAATAATTATAGGTGCTACAAGTAATTTCATTGACCGCCTATTGTATGGCTTTGTTATTGATTATTTAGATTTAAAATATTTTACTATTTTTAATTTAGCCGATATGATGATTAGTGGACCCATTGCCTTTGTTATATTTAATTTTAAAAAATATGGAAACTATGGAAAAAATACTCTTAAGCCAAAAGGGTAAAGAAAAATTTTTCGAGGCATCCCCCCAATTAATAGCAGTGAAAGAACTACTTCAGTATTTAAAAAATAAAAAACTAGCTTCAGAAAATCCAGAGATATACCGAGAAAAAAGCTTTCAAGCCTACAAAGACTTAAGTAGTCTTTTATTAGAAAACGGCGGTGAGTTTGTGACTGATGTTAATTTAATTTATAAAAAATACGGAAATAACTTTTCCTCTCCTTTTATTGTCAGGAGAGAAGACCCAGAAAAAGTAGCAGCACTAAGCGAAGGACAGGATATAAGCTTAGCCTTTGACCCTAATGTAGTGGGCGATCGTGGTGATAAATATGCCAATTGCGCTATCTGGCCATATGGAAAAGACGCCGTGGGTGGAATCAGAAATGCATTTTTAGAAGGACGTGGGATGGCTGGACCTTTAGTTACTTTGATTGCTGTAAATGATAACCCCAATAATATCAGCATAGAGGAGCCCAGAGATAGCATGAAAAAAGTTGGGACCATCGAACGAGAAGCTGTCCGTATTGTTTCTGGAAAAATTACTAGAAATGATCTTGAATTTATCATTCTGCGCATCCAAAAAGACTTCTTTCCCCCGGAAAACATGACCGATGAAGAAAAAACGGAAGAAAGAAAACAAATATTTAGAGGAATAATTTTCGAAAAATAAAAAAGGCCAGTGTTTATAAAAAACTCTGACCTCAAATTCTGGAACAAATAATACATTTCTCAGCGGCGGGAACTAATTTGAGTCTTTCGAGCTCTATTTTAGCCCCACAGACATCACAGAATCCATACTCATTATTATCAATCTTAGATAGCGCTCTTACCAAAATTGGTACGAGCGTTTTCTGTTTATAACGAGTATAAGGAGAAATGTCTCCGGATAATAATTCGTCTTGTATCCGGCCTGAATCTTTGTATTTGTTAATACGCCCAACGATTCTTAATCGCTGATATTCCAGAAATTCTTGGGGAAATTTGGTTTTTTCCATTTTCCGATTTTTGGACTATTACTATATAACATTATTAAACTTTTGTCAAGACTAAAAATTGAACGTTATTTCGCGACTATCCTCACCTATATTTTTTATTCTAATATTAAATAAATTATCTGTTAAAATAGACTCTACTCTCTCCGCCCACTCCACTGCACTCACCGTATCCGCCACCCCCAAATAATCACCGGCACCAATCTCCAATAGCTCTTTGCCTTGAGAAAGGCGATAGGCGTCAATATGGCACAAACGCTTAATCTGATCCTTCTTAACCGGATAAAGTTTCATAATGGTAAAAGTAGGACTGTTAACCGTCGCTTTGATGCCTAAACCCGCGGCGATACCCTGCACTAAGGCAGTCTTGCCCGCTCCTAAATCACCATATAAAGCTAAAATCTCGCCCCCACGCAAAGATTGGCCTAATTCCTGTCCCAGGGCAAAGGTCTCTTCGGGGCTATGACTGATATAGGTTTTTTTAGCAGACATATTAACATTCTAAAGGATAACGGTAGGAAAATAAAGAGTATCTCTTGACAAGCAGACGACTTTGCAATATAATTAGATATATATCTAAATATCTAAATATGTTTTTCAATCGCTCCTTTGCCGCTTTAGCGGATCCCAACCGCCAGGCCATTCTCCAAACTTTAAAAAAAGGGGAATGTCCGGTTTCTACTATTGCCGCCACCCTAGACATTACCTTAGCTACCCTCTCCCATCATCTCGATATCTTAAAACGAGCCGACCTCATTAGTGCCCGGCGTTCCGGCCGCCAAATCTTCTACAGCCTAAATATGAGCGTCTTTGAAGAAATCAGTGAAGCTTTACTTAAATTTATCGGCCCGAAACAGCCGAAAAAAATAAAATAAAAATATGGAAAAAATTACACTAAAAACCGAATACCGTGCCGTCTTAATCTTACTCGCCACCATCGGCTTAAGCCTCTGGGCCTATCCACAACTCCCCCTTCGCGTCGCCTCGCACTGGGGCTTTAATGGCGAAGTCAACGGCTGGATGAGCCGTGACTTTCATTCCATCCTTTTCCCGGCACTAATGATTGTGATGTATCTGATGTTTCTAGTTATTCCTTATTTTGATCCTAAAAAAGAACGCTATCTGGAATTCGCTAAAGTCTATCGTCTAATGCGCGACGCTATTCTATTTATGCTCTTAGGCGTCTATGCCACTGCCTCTTTCTATAATCTCAATTACGACATCAACGTCGGTGTTATTGTCGCCACTCTTCTCGGCATTTTAATGATTATTCTCGGTAACTACTTCGGTAAGTTAAAACGCAACTGGTTTATTGGCCTGCGCAGTCCCTGGGCTCTGTCTTCAGAAAATGTCTGGAACAAAACTCATCGTCTTGGCGGCCGTCTCTTTATGATTTGGGGCATACTGATAATTATTGCCCCTTGGCTAAACTTTCAGGCAGCCATGGCTATTCTCTTAGGCGGCATTGCCTTAATTATCATCAGTGTCAATGTTTATGCCTATCAGCTCTACCGCCAAGAGAAAAAACAAAAAATAAATTAAATAAATTAAAGCTTTAAAAAACCCGTTCGCATTTGAACGGGTTTTTTATTAACCTTATTTTTGAGACTTCTGCCACAGGCGCTTGAATAAAGGCAAAGTGAGGGTAGACAAAAGAAAGCCAATGGTGGGAACGACGGCATTAAGATAGGCTTGTTCAATATTAATAGCGAGGAAATATAAGAATATGGCAAGATAAGTAAAAATCATTAAGAGCCCGCGGCGAGTCCAGCTCCCCTCCCACTTCTTATCCAATTCTACCCGCTTATTTCTTTCTTCAATGGTGCGCAGACGTGTTTCCAAATCAAATGTTTGGCCCATATAGATAATTATAAATATTGATTAGATATAATTTAATTATACCATCGTAAGACAAACAAATAAAATAAAGGTTGTTGCTTTTAATATTCTCCCCACCAAAAAACAGGCTTAAAAACCTGTTCTTTATAGAGTGGGCGCACAAGGATTCGAACCCTGGACCCCTTCGGTGTAAACGAAGTGCTCTAACCAGCTGAGCTATGCGCCCTTATAAGGGGTGGGCGAAAGAGGATTTGAACCTCCACGGCCTTGCGGCCACAAGCCCCTCAAGCTTGCGTGTCTACCAATTTCACCATCCGCCCTTCGATAAAGGGGCAACAACGCCCCTTTATATAAATTGATTGTAAATAATAACAAATTAACGGACAACTTTCTCCGTCAACTTCTTCTTATAACCTCTCTTCAAGAAATAAAGCTTAGCGCGACGTACTTCCGCGATCTTCTTCACTTCAATCTTGGTGATGGTAGGTAAATTCAAGGGGAAAATTTTCTCCACGCCAATACCGTCGGAAACTTTTCGGACCGTGATGGTGCCGCCTTTTTCCTTGTTATGTTTGCGGGCGATAATCATGCCTTCAAAATATTGAATGCGTTCTTTTTCTTCACCTTTAGAATTTAATTCTTTAATTTTCTGATGAACACGGACGGTCATGCCTGGTTTTAACTCCAGTTCGACAGTCTTCTGTTCCTCTTTAGATTCAGTTTTTTTCTCGGACATATAAATTTGGCAAAAACCAGAAACGAGATGCTAGCCACCTCGTTCGGTCTAAATTACTTAAGTCTTGTCTAATATTATAATCAAAATTAAGACTTGTCAAGGCGAGAACGGACAAAGGCATAAACCTGCTCAAAGGACTCTTCTGGGCTTAGATTAGTCGTATTTAAATAAAAATCATAATGAGCCTGATCATAGACTTCAATGCCATAATATTTCTGATAGCGCAAATTGTCACTGGCTAATCTCTGCCTTAAACTCGTCTTCACTGCCTCTACACTTTCCAGGCCATCGCCCTCATTTCTTTCATTTTTTTCCTGTAAATGGCCAAAAATACGCTTCGCTCCTTCGTCTTCATCAACATCCAGATAGATTTTTAGGGAATGAGGAATAAAATACCAAGAGGTGCGCCCCTCAATAATGAAGTTATCTTGGGTCAAACCTAAATTCTTCTGATATTCATCCACCTCCTGATCAGTGGCGGCATCCTTCTCCCCTAAAAGATTATACTCGGCTAAAGACAAGCCGCGGCGAGCGGCTGCCTCTCGGCGAAGACCCCCCATATAGTAGCGCGGCCAAGACAAGGCATCAGCCAGCTTCTGGGCAATAGTCGATTTGCCGGAACCATGAGCTCCACTAATAGAAATAATCATAAAAAAATAAAAAGCGCGGAATAAGCACGCCGATTACACGCTTTGGCCTTTAAAAATCCTGATTTTACTTTTACCCAGAAATTATACTATAATAATACCATATTTAAGAGAAGGAGCAAGTCGCTAAAACAGCGAAAATGCTATTAATCACGCGCCTGCGCGCTTTTTTATGTATTTAGAAAAACTAGAAATCCAAGGATTTAAATCTTTTGCGAATAAGAACAAGCTGATTTTTTCCAGCAAAATTGACCAAAATGGTCGCCGCGGCCTCACTGCCGTGGTCGGCCCCAACGGTTCCGGCAAATCTAATATCGCCGATGCTGTGCGTTGGGTTTTAGGTGAACAAAGCCTCAAAACTCTGCGCGGTAAAAAAAGTGAAGACGTTATCTTCTCTGGCTCTGATCAAAAAAGCCAGCTAAGCATGGCCGAAGTATCGCTCTATCTCAATAATTCCGACCACCAAATAATGCCAGTAGTAGCTAATCCTTTATCAGAAACGGAAGCTGGACCCGAGACCGATGCCTCCGGCCGCTCCTTATCGCCTTTAGACTACGATGAAATTGTCATTACCCGCCGCCTTTTCCGCAACGGCGACAGCGAATATTTACTCAACAACAATCGCGTACGCTTAGCTGATATCCAAATTCTTTTAGCCAAAGCTAATGTTGGACAAAAAACTTACAGCGTTATCGGACAAGGGATGGTGGAAAATTTTCTCAACACCGGGGCCGCCGAACGTAAAGATTTTTTTGACGAAGCAACAGGGGTCAAACAATTTCAAATTAAACGGGATAACGCTTTAAATAAATTAGAAAGTAGTTACGAAAATCTCCGCCAAGTAGAAATGCTGCTGAGCGAAATCCGACCCCGCTTGAAAATGCTCACCCGCCAAGTAGATAAATTAAAAAAGCGCGGACAGTTAGAAGAAGAATTGACCGCGCGCCAGCATCGCTATTATTTCCGTCTCTGGCAGGATATTAATGAAAAATTCAATCGGTCTAACACCGAGCTTTTAGTGTTAGAAAAAAGTAAGCGGGAAAAAGAGGGGCGCTTAGAAAAAATAAATTTAGAGCTCAATGAAATTAAAAGCAACGATGATGCTGCCCTAATTTCCACTTTACAAGAAAATATTAGAAAAGCCCAAAACGAACGCACTGACATTGTTAAAGATATTGCTCGTCTCAATGCGGAACTAGAATTACAGCTAGAGTCGCAGGGGCAATTTGATGTTGCCTGGCTCAACAACAAGCATGAAGAACTAAAAACCGAACAAAAGCGCCTGCAAGAAGAAATCGCTTTATTAAACAACCGCCCCCAAGAAGCCAAGGAGCTTGAATTGCGTACCCGCCTACAGAAAATCGGGGAAGAAATCAGTCGGCGCGAAAATATTAAACGCCAGAATGAACGCAAAGAAGAAGAAAAACAGCAGCTTTTTAAACAATTATCACGCTTAGACGCAGTCTTAGAAGCCAATTTGGAAGCTCAGGGTCAGTTTGATGTTGCCTGGCTCAATAACAAACACGAAGAACTAAAACGGGCAGTCGATGCTTTAGCCAAAGAAATCAGTGCGATTAATTTAGAAGAAACCCGCGGCCTCATTAAGGGTTTAGAAGAACAGCGCTCCCAGCTCGACAGCCTCATTGCCCGGGGCAACAATGAATTACAAAATATTAACCGGGAATTAAAAGCGAGCGGCAAGCCCGCTGCTGGCCGAGAAGAAATTAATCGCAGTATTGACGAATTTCTCAAGCGCTTAGATGATATTAAAGTCGAACAGGATTTAAATAAAATTAAAAGCTTAATCGAAGAAGCTAAACAGGAATTTCAAAAACAAATCCGCTCTCTCATTGATGGTGAAAATGCCTCTAAGCTTGAAAAAGCAAAAACCCTCCAAGAAGAAATCATCGGCTACAGCGAAAAACGCCAAGCCCTGATGGCAGAAATCAACGAATTACGCCTTGATCTTTCCACTCGCAAAGAACGCAAACGGCTGCTAGAGGCCCAACAGGAACAGACAGCGCGAGAGATTAAAGATATCCAAGAAAAAATTGCCAAAAGCCAAGTTAAATTTGATGCCGAAAAAATTAACCAAGAAAAACAAGAGCTGAACCAGCGCCTGCAGGCCTTGGAAATAGAAATAAAAACAGCTACCACCGCGGGCGATATTAGCGCCCTGCTGGCGGACCGCCAAGCTTTAGTCAATGAATTAAACGAATGTCGCCTCAGCAGTGCCTCTCAGCAAGACAAACTAAAGCTCTACGAAGAGCAAAAAAGACAAAACGAAAAAGAGATTAGAGATATTCAAGAAAAAATTGCCAAAAGCCAAGTTAAATTTGATGCCGCTAAACTGGAAACTGAAAAGAAGTCGCTCGAAAAAAGCCTTAAATCCCTGGACGCCCAGCTTAATGGCTGGCAAGAAGAAACTAGGACATATAATGCCGGCCGCGAAGAGGAAAAAAGACAAATGTTTGCCTACCAAAGTCAGATTCAGAGTTTGCAAAGCGAGATCAATCAACTCTCGGAACAAATTAATAATCTTAAAATTGAATCTGCCCGCCAAGAAACCCGCTTAGAAGACTTGGAAAACAATATCCGCGATGACAATTTAGAAATGAGCGCCATTAAGCAGTACCGAGAGGATAGTGGTGAAGAAATTGATGATGAACGCTTACGTAAACGCATCAACGAACTCAAGAGTCAATTGGATCTGATTGGCGGCATCGATCCAGAAACTGAAAAAGAATTTAACGAAACCGACGAGCGCTACCAGTTCTTAAACAAACAAACGATTGATTTAGATAACGCCATCCAATCACTAGAAAAAGTAATTGCAGAGCTTGATTTAAATATCAAGGAAAAATTCGAACAAGAATTTAAGGTTATCTCGGAAAAATTTAGCGAATATTTCAAGATATTATTCAACGGTGGAGCGGCTAAAATCTTTAAATTGGAAAGCCTGGAAGCTAACGAGGAGAATGGGGCAAGTACTGATAATAATGGCCTAGCCCCTGAAGATGACCGCAGTAAGCGCTTGAAACAGCTGCGAAAACGCAATGCTCTCGGCTTAGCGGGCATCGAAATCCAAGCCACTCCTCCTGGTAAAAAAATTCAAACTATCTCTATGCTTTCCGGCGGGGAAAGAGCTCTAACGGCGATTGCTCTAATCTGTGCGATTATTAGTGCTAATCCCTCTCCTTTTGTCATTTTAGACGAA
>CALJZR010000005.1 GCA_937983635.1 uncultured bacterium
GCGGCAAACAATACAAGGTCAAGGAAGGAGAAACCATTAAGGTGGAAAAACTGGAATTGGCGGCCGGAGAAAAGGTAAAATTTGATACTCTTTTAGTGGCAGAAAGTGACGGCAGCTCCTTAGAAATTGGCAGTCCTTCTTTAGGCGAAAAAGTGAGTGCGGAAGTAATCTCTACTGCCAAGCAGGATAAAGTTACCGTTGTTAAATATAAGAGCAAGGTTCGCTACAAGAAGACTGTTGGCCATCGTCAGCTTAAGACTGCGGTGAAAATTTTGAGCATTGCTTAAGTTTTGAATAATCAAATTATCTTTTATATAAAAATCCGCTTTCCTTACAGGTTAGCGGATTTTTTATGGGCGATTGCAATTTAGCTTTATCTTTAGCTTTGCCAGCAACCTTTTAAACAACCGTCTAATGCGACGGTTGAATATGCCTAAAATTGATAGGACAATTAAAACCGTCAGCATTTTTCCTCCCTTTTTAAAGTTTATAGATTATTGCGATATTTTAAAGCGTTGGCTAGAGTTAGTTCGTCGGCGTATTCCAAGTCGGAGCCGGCGGGCAGACCTCGAGCAAGGCGGGTAATTTTTAAATCAGGAAATATTTTTTTAAGATATAAAGAGGTGCTTTCGCCTTCCAGCGTGAAATTAAGGCCGAGAATAATTTCTTGAATTTGCTTTTTTTTAATTAAGTCACGCAGGGCAGTGAGAGGTAGTTTTTCTGGACCAATGTCTTCCAGAGTATCCAAGAGTTTTTCTAAAACAAAGTAAAGGCCATTGAATTGTTTGGTGTTTTCGATAACGGCTAAATCTTGGCTATTTTCAACGATACAGATTAGATCTTGACGCCTTTCTTGGTCGGAGCAGATTGGACAGGGGTCAGCGGCGCTAAAAACACGGCATTGGGAGCAGCGCTTTATTTTCTGCGGGAGTTCGCTTAAAGCACTGGCTAAACTTTGCAGTTTGGCCGACTCTTGATTTAAGAGATAGAAAACGTAGCGCTCAGCTGTTTTGGGGCCGACGCTAGGAAATTGAGCAAAGCGATCGATTAGCTCTTGAATGTAGGCAGGGTATTTCATTATTTTAGCTTAAGCCAGGAAAGCCGCCCATGTCTTGGAGTTTTTTGGCCATCAGGCGCTGGGCGCGTTTGATTGCTTCATTAAAACAGCTTTTTACAGCGCTAGCCTGAGCTTCAACTCCTAATTCCGGATTTAAAGTTAATTCAGTAATTTCCATGTTGCCGTTAATTGTCAGCTTAACGCCATTTTTTTCTTCACTAACGCTTTCTTGGGCCAGGGCGCTCTGCATGGTTTTTGCTTGGCTGCGTAAATCTTTGAATTGTTTTAATTTGTTGAACATATTATTTGTTTAATTATTTAATTATTCTTGATTATTATTTTGACGGCTGAGGTTGCGGAAGCTAGCCGTATTCTCATCAAAAAAGAGATCGACTTTACCAGTGGGCCCATTGCGATGTTTGGCGATATGAACCTCCGCTTTATATCTCTCATCCATCGGTAAGTCATTAGGGTTATAACTGCGGTCAGCCGCTTTGCGGTAGATAAACATGACCACATCTGCATCCTGTTCAATGGAGCCGGAGTCGCGGAGATGTGATAATTTCGGGATGGCGGGGCTGGTCTGTTCGACAGCCCGGGATAACTGCGCTAAAGCTAAGACCGGGATGTTGAGTTCGCGAGCTATACCTTTAAGTCCGCGGCTGATTTCTCCGATTTCTTGAACGCGATTGTCGTTATAACGGCCGCGGCCCTCCATCAGCTGTAAATAATCAATCACAATTAAGCCTAAGCCTTTTTCCATTTGTAGGCGGCGGCATTTGGCCCGAATTTCCATTACCGATAAGGTGCTGGAATCATCAATATAAATAGGTGCTTCTGCTAGCTCTCCCATTGCTTTGCCAATTTTAGTGAAGTCATTGTCTTCATCTTTGTCGGACAAATTGCCGGTACGCATTTTCCAGAGGTTAACATTGGCCTGGGCGCAGAGCATGCGGTCAACTAGTTGTTCTTTGCCCATTTCTAAGGAAAAGATGCCGACTCCAGCTTTGTTGCGGATAGCAGCTTGACGGGCAATGTCGAGGGCCAGGGAGGTTTTACCAACGCTGGGGCGGGCGGCTAAAATAACTAAGTCAGATTTTTGCAAGCCGGCCAGCAGGGAGTCTAAATCAGTAAAGCCAGTACTAAGGCCGCGGAGCTTGCCGCCGTGTCGATGGAGTTCATCGATACGCTCAAAGGCTTCGGTCAGAAGGCTGTCAATCGGCAGGAAAGCGTTTTTCAGATATTTACGGGAGACGCCAAAGACTCTCTTTTCAGTTTCATCTAAAATTTCATCAATATCACGATCTTCTTCAAAGCTGGCGTTAGTAATTTCCGAAGCCGCTTGTTGGAGTCGTCTTAGGGTCGCTTTTTTCTGAATGATGTTGGCGTATTGGCTGATATTGCCGGCAGTAGCGACGGTATTGGACAGTTTAGCTAAGTAGGTGCGGCCGCCGATATCAGCTAATTGTTTACGATCCTCTAGTTTATTGGCTAAAGTAATAATATCAATCGGCTCTTGGCTGTTATAGAGTTCTTGGATTGATTCGTATATTTTTTGGTTAGCCTGACGATAGAAATCTTGGGGTAAAATCATGTCTACCACTTTAATGATGGCGTCTTTATCAATTAAAAGACAGCCCAGAAGAGACTCTTCCGCCTCCAGGCTATGAGGGGGAATTTTTTCAAGTAAATTTTTATCTTCGGCCATATAATTAGGGGTTTTTGTCTTTATATCTTATCTTATTATCATGCCTTTTTCAAGCTATGGTTATTAACGTTTTATGCACGTTTTATGCCCTTAATTTGACAACTAGATAAGGATATTTTAAAGTATTGTCAACTAAAGTCGGAGGCAACATGAATATTAGTAGTAGTTTTTTAAAAAGCATTGGCCTGGGAGAAATTGACTTATCCCTGGTTGAACCTATTTTTGATGAGACTGAAATGCCGACAACAGCCGAGCATGTAGATTATCTCAACAGCGACGAAAAGGCGATTTTTTTAGCCGCTTGTTTTTGTGCGGGGCGGGTTATTGAACTTGACGAAATCGTGGGCGAAATACCTGACCCCTTATCCCCAGCTGACCAAAAGCTGTTTGATGAAAGTTGCCAGTGGGCGTCTCTACGGGATTTGTGCATATTTATGGTTAATTGGTTAGTGCGCGAACGCCTAAAGATTAGCTATAAATTTTTCGCTTCCATCCGTGAAGATTTCTTGGTCTTTCAGTTTCCCTTAACGCCAGCAGAAGAAAATATCTGCGCTGGTTGCCCCTATTACGTTCTATCATCATCAATGTTCTTAAACTAGGCTTATAGCCTTTTAACAAAAAAGCCCCAGTAAACGGGGTTTTTTTCTTTGGAGCCGCCTGTCGGATTCGAACCCACGACCTGCTGTTTACAAAACAGCTGCTCTAACCAACTGAGCTAAGGCGGCACTGCTTTGATGTTATCTGATTTTTATTATCTTGGCAAGAATTTGTTAAGCGGGGATAAATAGGGTATATTAAAAGTATGCGCATTGACTTGCAATTACATTCACGTTATTCCGATGGTTATTATACGCCTGCCCAGCTGGTGCGTTTTTTAGTGCGCCACGGCATCAAGGCTGCTTCTTTAACTGATCATAATACAATTGCGGGCCAGGTTGAGTTTAGGAAGGCTTGCGCTCAGCATAAAATTAAAGCAATACCTGGTTTAGAATTATATGTCCGTTATAAACGTCGCACTTTTAATGTTCTTTGGTATAATTATAATCCTGCCGCGCCGGAATTGATAAAAATGTTAGAATCAACTTGGGTGCGCCGGCGCCGTTTTGCCGAAAAAGTGGCGGGACGTTTACGCCGCTTAGGCATCAAGTTTAATTTAGAGAGATTTATTGCAGAACATCCGGGTTATTTGCCCGCTAATCATTTAGCTGATCTTATTTGGCAGAAATCAGCCAACCGCCGTTTAATTAAAGAGGCTTTAAAGCTGGAGATTATCAGGGAGGAAGATATTATGCGCTATTGCCTCTTTCCTAAAGTTGGTGCCCGTTTGCAAGATGCCCATGTTAGTTTTACCCGGGTTTTAAAATTAAGGAAGCAGATTGGCGGACAGTTGATTTTTTGTCATCCAGGCTTGAATAATAAGATGAGGGGTACTTTATTAGACGAACTGTTAAAAGCCGGTTTAGACGGAGTTGAATTATTATCTCCTCATCACGGCCACAATACTATCATGTATCTCAATGCCTTGATAAAACGTGGACGTTTAATTAGTAGCGGAGGCTCTGATTTTCATAAACCTGGCGATGAGGGCGTTCGCCCCCGTTATTCCTGGGATTGGTTTGTAATTAAGAGTGAAGATTTGCCAGGAGTGAACAAGATTTTGGATAATAAAAAGTAAATTTTTGTGAAAAAGAATAACAGCCGCCCTTAATTACTAAAGGCGGCTGTTTTTTTGGTGGAGTCATTTTAAAAGATAAATTCGCGGACTTTGCTGTAGATTGCTTGTTTTTCGAGCGGTATCGCATTAAATAATTCCAGAATACGTTTGTATTCCGTTAAAACTTCTTTGCTTTTACCAAAATTTTCTTTTTCCGCCTCACTTGCAGCAATCAAGGCTTCGATGTGAGTAGTGAGAAGATCTTTAATTTCTTCTTCCTTGAGATCATTACTAAATTCTGCTGCCTTAAGAGCAATGTCAATATTACCTTTGTTTATGGCAATTTCTTTTGCCCGTAGGGCCCATTTAAGGGTTAATTCAGGCAACTCTCTTTTCAAATAAGGAATGCCGGCGCATAATTGTTTTTCCGAGTCTTCATCGCCTTCTTCAGTGTGGTAAGACATCATCTCTGCCAACACCTTTGTGTTCACCTGACTTTCGAAGGCCTCGTTGAAAGCGATAAGACTAATGGCATCATGGCCTCCTTCAAGCCAGCGGATAAATCCGGCCTGGGCTTTCTTGTCGGCACTTTTTACCAGGTCTTGTCTGATTTTTTCCAGAGGAATTTTTTTATGAGTGTTGCTCCACTCGTCATCGCTGAAGACGCGGTTTTCAAGTTCACTGGCAGCCCGTAGGGCGCCAGCTAAGTCCCCCCTTTCCAGATAGAGGCGGATAATAGCATTCGTTAAATCTTTCATGGTCTTTAATTTAGGGTTAAGGTGATTTCTCTCTGTTTTAAAAACGGAGGGAAATCACCTCAAACCTTGTTTTTGAAAGAACCTTGATTATTTAAATTACAATTATTTCTGATGAAAGTCAATTATTAAGCAACAAAAAAGACTCGGTAATAACCGAGTCTTTCTTTGGTGCGCCCAGGGGGATTCGAACCCACGACCGTCTCCTTAAAAGGGAGCTGCTCTACCAACTGAGCTATAGGCGCTAATTTTTCAAAACAAAAAAGCCCGAAAGCTTACTAATTATCTTGATATTATCAAAAATATTTTTTTTTGACAAGAGCCATCTCTTCTTGTGGATAAGTGTTGCTTATACTACCTTGTATAAAAAGGTAGCTAGTGTTATAATCAAATTATAAGTACACAACACTATGTCTTTAGAACTTGGTATTAATTTGGAAAATACACGGGCCCAGATGCGCAAAGGGCTTTTGGAGTATTGTATTCTTTTGGTTATTTCCCGCCAGAAAGCCTATGCTTCCGATATTATTTTGGCTTTAAAGCAGGCTGACTTGCTGGTGGTCGAGGGCACCCTCTATCCTTTACTTAGTCGTTTAAAGAATGCTGGCCTATTGGACTATCATTGGCAAGAGTCAAAAAGCGGACCGCCGCGCAAATACTATGAGTTAACAAGTCTTGGCACCAGTATCCTTAAGCAATTAGATGGTACGTGGAAAAATTTACAGTCATCAATCAACGCCCTGCGTAAAGCTCGGCTATAATAATATGGAAAAAACAATTTCAATCAATCTCGGCGGAGCCTTATTTTATGCCGAGGAAGACGCTTATAGGCGCCTTGACTCCTATCTGCAGGAAATCGATCGTTATTTTTCCGCCCAGGGCGATGATAGCGCGGAGATTTTGCGTGATATTGAGAGTAGCTTGGCGGAACAATTTAATAATGCTGGAGCAGGAGAGTTGCGTCGTGCCCTCACTCTCCCGGAGGTGGAAACAGCTCTTAAAAGTATGGGCACCATCCAAGATTTTTCCGAAGAGGACAAGTCTTTGCCGTCGGCGACTTTTGCCGGTGAGCAGGGCAAGCGTTTTTATCGTGACCGTGATGACGCCATTATCGGCGGTGTTTGTTCCGGGCTCGGCCATTATTTCGGCTTTGATCCGGTTTGGGTGCGCTTACTTTTCTGTTTCTCCTTATGTCCCTGGGGTGTTCG
>CALJZR010000006.1 GCA_937983635.1 uncultured bacterium
CCTGCATTCAGGCTCTCACCATTAACCGTATAACACTTCATTATTGATTTTTGTTTTATGCCCGTTCTATACAAATGCGTTAGCAGTTGTCTTAGATTGAGCGGTTAATAAATAGAAATTACAGCACTACCAACTTTTATACAAAAACAGGCAAAGCTGTAATTACTATTTACAACAAAAATCATTTGAATTGATGTAAATTATCAAAGAACTTTAAAAAAATATTATATCATATTATTATATATTTGTCAATATTAAACAACTGCAATAACATAAAATATGCTATTACTAGCATATTTTTATAAAAAACGCTTATTTTGTATTTAAACTATTTCCCTTCCAAACAAGCTTTCACAAAAGCCACAAAAAGCGGATGGGGCGATAAAGGTCGAGAAATATATTCAGGATGAAACTGAACACCCACAAAAAAGGGATGATTTTTTAATTCAATTGCCTCGACAATCTGCTTGTCGGGTGAAGTACCGGCAATCACTAAACCTAAACTTTCAAAGCGCGTGCGGTAGTCATTATTGAACTCATAGCGATGACGATGACGCTCAGAGACCACCTTATCTTTAGTATATTTAGCATAGGCGGCCGCTAAACGAGTGCCTGGCTGCAACAGACAAGGCCAACCACCAAGACGAATGGTGCCACCATAACCTTTTTCGGCAATTAATTTCTCCTGCTCAGGCATAATATGAATCACTGGATCAGGGGTCTTAGGATCAACTTCGGCAGAATTAGCGGCTTTTAATCCAGCCACATTGCGGGCAAACTCAATCACCGCCATTTGCATACCGTAACACAAGCCAAAATAAGGAATCTTCTTTTCCCGACAATATTTAATAGCGGTAATTTTACCCTCTGCCCCTCTTCCGCCCCAACCCTGAGGAATAATTAAACCATCCATACCCTTTAAAACAGCTATCCCTTTCTTCTCTACATCTTCGGCGCTAAGCCAATGTAATTCTACCTTGCTGTGATTAGCAGCCGCTGCGTGCTTCACAGATTCAATCACGGAAATATAAGAATCAGTCAGAGAGAAATCGCCGGTAGCAAAATACTTGCCAACAATACCAATTTTTACCCGATGATGATGCTGTTTAGTGGCAGCGACAAACTTTTTCCAGGCTAGATTATCAGGAGTTTTTCTGCGTAAAGGCAAATTTAATTTCTCTAAAATATGCAGACTTAAATTTTCTTTCTCAAAATTTAAAGGAATATCATAAATAGAATCAGCGTCGGGAGCGGCAATCACATCATCCATGGCAACATTACAATGAATAGCCAACTTTTCTTTACGGGCATTATCAATCGGCTGTTCGCTGCGGGCAATCAAGAAATCGGGCTGAATACCGGCACTATTTAAACTGCGCACCGCATGCTGAGTAGGCTTAGTTTTCATTTCTCCAATTTTACTGGGCACGGGCAAATAAGAAACCATAACGAAGAGAACATCCTTAGGATTATATAGCTTCATTACTCTGGCGGCTTCTAGAAACAAGAGATTTTCATATTCCCCTACTGTGCCGCCAACTTCAATTATCATAATTTCGGCGCCGCTCTTTTCCACAGCCCTATCAATCCGCGCCCGAATTTCCATGGGAATATGAGGCACAACCTGGACGCACTTGCCCTTATATTCAAGATTCCGCTCCCGGTTAATTACGGTTTGGTAAATGCGGCCAGTAGTCATGTAGTTTTCCCGGTAAATATTTTTACCTAAAAAGCGCTCATAGTTGCCTAGATCCTGATCCGTCTCATCGCCATCCTCGGTTACAAAAACTTCGCCGCGTTCAATCGGATTCATAGTGCCGGCATCAACATTGATATAGGGATCCATCTTGATAGCGCTAACTTTATAGCCCCGCGCCTGTAAAATCTGACCGATGGAAGCAGTGCTAACGCCCTTACCTACGCCCGACATCACGCCGCCAACTACAAAAATAAATTTAGGATTTGCAGCATTAGCCTTGGCAGCTTCACTCTTTTTTTTCACTTTTTGCATAAGGAGATAAAATCAGTCGACGCCGTAAGCGCCGGACCTAATTATTTAGTAACCGCCGTCGGCTTCAGAATTAATTCCAAAGCCTTAACCATTTGCGGATCTTTATTTTTATCAACGTCTTCTTTACTTAATTTAATTTCTAAGTCTGGTGTAATTCCCTTTTCATTGATGAAATCGCCATTAGGAGTCAACCATTTAGCCACGGTAATCTTTAAAGCTGAGCCATCGCTTAAATCACGTAAGCTCTGAACAGATCCCTTGCCAAAAGACTGCTCGCCGACAATCGTTGCTTTTTTATAGTCACGCAAAGCCCCGGCCACAATTTCCGAAGCCGAAGCGCTGCCACCGTTAATTAAAACAACTGTTTTGAAGCCGCCTAGGCTGGGGTTACCCTCGGCAAAATATTCTTGGCGCTTCCCTTCACCGAACTGTTCAACCACTACCGGTCCTTCTTTTACCCAGGCACTGGCCATGGAAATAGCGGTATCTAAATAGCCACCGGGATTATTGCGAAGATCTAAAATAATGCCTTTAGGGTTTTTAGTAAGGGCGATTTTAACGGCTTGATTGAATAAATCGATAGTATCGTCATTAAAATTGCTAACCGTAATAACTAAAACACCATCGTTGCGTAGCTCCGTCTTGACGCTTTTAACCACAATCAAACCACGGACGATTTTAATTTCTAAAGGCTTGTCTTCATTTTCCCGAATTAAAGTTAATGTAACTTCTGTGCCCTTTTCTCCTCGGATTTTTTTAACCGCCTCATCAACGCTCATGCCTAAAGTACTAACGCCATCAATAGCATAGACTTTATCCCCTGCTTTCACACCCGCCTTTTCTGCGGGCATACCGGCTAAAGGGGCGATAACTGTAATGATATCTTTACGCATACCCACTTCCGCACCGATACCTTCAAAAGTACCAGAAAGATCGTCGGCAAATTCTTTTGCTTCCTTCGGGTCCATAAAAACAGTATAGGGGTCGTCCATAGAAGCGGCTAAGCCCCGCAAAGAACCGTAAAACATCTCTTCATCTTTAACTTTATTCTTATCAACATAATCGCTACGCAATTTATCCCACACTTCCCAATAAAGATTAAAATCAAAAGCCTTCTCTGAAACTGCTTGTTTAGATTCCGGGGAATAAGCAATAATTTTAGAAGAATCATCCTTCCCTGCCCAAGATAAACCCGCAGCAAAAGAGGCGCCCATTAATAAAATAATAGCAAGCCAAGACCATTTATTTTTTTTCACGTAGTTTTCCGGATTATTCATAAATAATAATTATTTTCTTAAAATCTCTACGCCACCGTCAGCCCGCAAACGCAAAAGGCGAGAGGCACGGCTATTATTTTTACCGCCGCTTAATAATAAATCAGGGCGCGGTCCTTTTTTAAAAACTAATCTAGCACTATTAGCGTCCAAAACTTCAGAACCGCTGAGATTGGCACTAGTCGAAACTAAGGGAACACCCAAGACTCTTATCATTTTACGCAAAAAAATACTTTTGGGCAAACGCACTGCTAATTCCGAGCTGCCAGCCGTCAGAGACTGGGGCAATAAGCCGCGATGAGGCAATAATACTGAACTAGGGCGATGACTTTGCCAGATTGTTTTTAAACTATTTTCCTGCCTTTTGTTAATCTGACAAAATTTACGAGCCATGCTTAAACTAGAAACTAGGACTAGCAAGGGTTTACCGCGATCGCGTCTTTTAATATTAAAAATTCGAGCAATCGCTGTTTCCTTGTCAGCCCGGCAAGACAAGCCATAAATAGTATCAGTCGGGAGCATTAGCACTTGCCCTTGAGCCAAAAGCCCTACTAAATGCTGACGCAGAAGCGAGTTATCTTTTCTGTTCCAAAAAATGGTTTCCATATTCTAAATCAAGGATTGCAAGGCCTTAAGGGCTTCTGGTAAAACCGGCATCACTATTTTTACCACCTTTAAAAAGAATGGTGCCACTTGAGAAGAAACTAATTTATCGCCAAATAAGCTGCCAATCCAGGCATAACGAGAGACCACAAATAAAATAAGGCCGATAAATAATGATCCCTCCAAAAGACCCAAGGCTCCGCCCAGTAAGCGATTAATGGTTTTGGTAAAAGGAATAATGGAAATAAGATTAAATACTTTTTCCAAAAGCACAAAAACCCAATCCACCAGCATCGTCACCACGATAAAGACCACAATAAAAGAAATTACCTTACCCAAGCTTTCGCGGCCGCCAAAGAAACTCTGGCTCCATTCATAAAATTGCAAATAGAAGCGGCTAGCAATGAAGGCCCCAATAATAAGACCGACAATGTTGCCAAGCAGCCTAATTAGACCCTTGCTTAGGCCATTAAAAACAAAACCAGCAACCACAACCAACAGTGCAATGTCAAAATAAGACATATTGTTAAGCGGTCTCAGTCGCCGCGGCTAAACGCGGGAACAAAGATTCGCCCTTTAAAATTTGAGGACTAGTAAATTGTTTAATGATAGCGGCGGCCGTTAACGGCAAAAAAGGTTGGAGCATTAAAGAAATATTTAAAATCCTTTCCGCTAAAGGCTTTAAAACTGCCGCTATTTCTTCAGACGAAGTTAGTTTCCAAGGAGCTTTAGCCGTCAATTCTTCATTGCAAGCGGCAATTTCTTGCCAAATAAACTGCAGAGCGCGATGAAATTGATAATTCGGCAAACTAGCATCAGTCAATAAACGTTTAGTTGCTTCCACTTGATTGGCAACTAAATTGGTGGCAATCTGATTTTTTTCTAAAAGAGTGCTCACGCGCGCCACTAAATTACCCAAACCGTTGGCTAAATCAGCGTTATATTTTTGCAATAAACGCTCTTCGGAAAAATCGCTATCTTCAAAAGGAAGAATCTCCGTTAAAAGATAGTAGCGCAGAGACTCGGCTCCGTATTTTTTTGAAAAAACAAAAGGATCGACGCCATTACCTAAACTCTTGCTGATTTTTTGACCGTTGGCCGTTAAAAATCCAAAAACTAATACTTGCTTAGATAAAGGTAAGCCTGCCGACAAAAGCATTGCTTGCCACATCGCTGTTTGCTGGCGCAGATTATCTTTACCACAAACCTGCACAGCCGGCCAAAAGGCCTCGAAGTTAGCCTCATCTTCCGGCCAGCCTAAGGTAGAAATATAATTTACCAAGGCGTCAAACCAGACATACATTACTTGCTCATCGTCGCCCGGTACCGGCACGCCGTTAGGCATCTTCGCCTTTAAGCGAGAGATGCTAAAATCCTGCAAACCGCTGCTAACAAAATTCTTTATTTCGGTAAAGCGATGGGCGGGAACGACAAAATCGGGATTAGCCTCGTAAAAATCTAACAAAGGTTGTTGATATTTAGAAAAGCGGAAAAAATAATTTTCTTCTTCAATTAATTCTAAATCACGATTAGGATGCAAGGGGCAGCGTTCATCTACTAATTCAGAGTCAGTCTTTTCTAGCTCGCAACCGACGCAATATTTCACGCTATATGTTTTTTTATAAATATCCCCCTTAGCCTCACAGCGGCGCCAAAATTCTTGAGCAGCGCTTTCGTGGTGAGGGTCAGAGGTCCGGATAAAATTAGTAAAGCTTAAATTAAGGGCTTCTTGCAAAGAGGCAAAGCGAGCGGCATAGGGGTCACAATAGGCGCGGGCAGAAAGACCGGCTGCCTGCGCTTGCTGAAATATCTTCAAGCCGTGCTCATCGGTGCCAGTATTAAAAAATACCTCCCTGCCTTGCATTCTTTGCCAGCGGGCAATAACATCAGCCTTCACCATTTCCGCAGCAAAACCAATGTGCGGATCAGAATTGGTATAAGGCAGGGTGGTGGTGATATAAAAATTATTTTCTTTGGACATAGATTTTTATTTTAAACGTCTGACTAAAACGACAAACTCCCCTTTTTGCATCTCGATGTCATTTTCCAAAAGCTCAGCTAATTCGGCCGGAGTGCCAAAATAAAGACTTTCAAACATCTTGGTTAGTTCCCGTCCCAACATCATTTGGATATTAAGGCCGGCTTCCTTGCTAAAAAGATCAAATTCGCTAAGACACTTTTTTAAACGGTGCTTGGATTCATAGAAAGCCGCCGGATAGGTGGAGCTCAGAATTTCTTTAATCATTGTCTGTCTGCCTTTTTTATGAGGCAAAAAGCCAAAAAAAGAAAAACGATCAACTGGCCAGCCAGAAACAGACAGGGCGGCAATCACGGCGCTAGCTCCGGGAATCGGAACAACGGACAATTCTTCACCATACTCTTGACGGGCGGCGGCTACCAAGACTGAACCCGGATCAGAAATTCCTGGCGTACCAGCATCAGAAACTAAAACCAAATCCTTGCCCTCCCCTAAATAACGGACTAGCTGCTCAATCTTGCCCAAACCGGAAAGATCGGAAGAGCACACGTC
>CALJZR010000007.1 GCA_937983635.1 uncultured bacterium
TTCTGCAGGGCTATCAAGTTTCCCAGAATGTTAGCGTTAAGGTTCGGGATTTGGATAAAATCGGAGAGGTGATTGCTAAAACTACCGAACAGGGTGCTAATCAAATTGGCAATGTCAGCTTTACCATTGATGATGAGTATGAATTAAAGAATGAAGCCAGAGAAATGGCGATTGATAAGGCTAAAGAAAAAGCCGAGATGATGGCTGAGCAGGCGGGAATGAAATTGGGATCAGTAAAAAGTGTTTACGAGAGCGCTGATGTCGCCTATCCTGTGCCGATGTATGCTAACGCTAAGTTAGAAATGGCGGCTGACCAGAGTACTGGCAGCATTGCCCCCAGCATCCAGACCGGCCAGAATGAAATCAGGGTGGAAGTGACGCTGGTTTACGAAGTTAAATAAAAGAGGATTTGTTTTAGAGAAGGAGGGCGCAAGCTCTCCTTTTTCTTTTGCCTAAAAAGCGGAGATGGGGTAAAATTATCATATAATTACTTAAACATAATTTATGGCTTGGCAGGAATTTGCGTCATTAGACGTTTTGGATTTATGTAAAAAGTTGGGCAGTACTTGTGAAAATGGCTTGAGCTTAAGTGAAGCAAAGACGCGCTTAAGTATTCATGGGTCTAATGTGGTTGTTGCCAACCATGCTAGTGCTTGGCGGATTTTTTTGCGTCAACTAAGCTCGCCTTTTATCTATCTGCTTTTGGTGGCCGTGCTTTTATCTTTTGCTTTGAAAAATTGGGCAGAAGGAGGCATGGTTTTGTCTTTTATCGCTATTAATGCCATTTTGGGCTTTTTCCAAGAATACCGCTCCGAGCGTACGGCGCAAATGCTTTCTCGGATGATTGCTTGGCGTTCACGGGTGATTCGCGAGGGCAAAGAAACCCTGGTCTCTACCGAAGAGCTCGTACCGGGGGATATTCTCATTTTAAATACCGGTGATAAAGTCGGGGCTGACGCCCGTTTACTGAGCGTCCAGAATTTTAGTGTGGATGAGTCGGCCTTAACGGGCGAGTCTTTAGCAGTTTTAAAACAGAGCGAGGCTTTGCGCGGCGAGATCAAGGCTTTAAATGAGGCTCATAATTTAGTATTTGCGGGTACGGCCGTAATGGGTGGGAAGGCGACAGCCATGGTTATCAGCACCGGTAACCATACTGAATTCGGCCAAATTGCCGGCTTGGTTGCGCAAACTAAAAGGGTGAGCAGCTTTGAAGTTGGTATCAGTAAATTTTCCTCTTTTATTTTAAAACTAGTTTTAGTTACCCTTGCCTTCGTCATGCTCCTTAACTTTATTATCAAGGGCGGACAATTGGATTGGGTGGAGTTGCTGATTTTTGCCATTGCTTTAGCGATTGGCGTTATTCCCGAAGCCCTGCCTTTGGTGATGACATTCTCTTTTTCTAAAGGAGCAGCTAAACTGGCTAAGAAAAAAGTGGTAGTCAAACGTCTGTCGGCGGTGGAAGATTTAGGTAATATTGAAATTCTTTGTTCGGACAAGACTGGGACTTTAACCGAAAACCGCTTAGCCTTAGCCGAACGTTTTGCTTCTACCCCAGGTAAAGAAGAGGAGGCTCTTTTATTTTCTCTTTTAGCCTCTGCCCCCGCTACAGAAAATCGTGATCCTTTTGATGAAGCTATCCGTTTGGCCGCCGGCAAAAGTGGTCAGCAGTGGCTGGAAAACTATCAACTTTTATTTGATTCTCCCTTTGATCCTAAATACATGCGCAATAATGTTTTGGCGCAAAAAGATTCTCAGGTTATCTTTTTAGTGCGCGGTGCTTTTGAAGTTATTGCCCCGATGTGCAAACAGGGTGATTTAGCGGGAGCAGAAGCTTGGGCCCAGACCCAGGGACGTTTGGGTCGGCGCGTGCTGGCTATTGCCACTAAGCCGATTAAAAAATTAAATTTTGATGCTTTCTGTGCCCGCTTCCGTGATGAAGAAAAAGGTTTGGAGCTTAAGGGTTTGATTTCTTTTTCCGATCCAGTAAAAGCCAGTACTATTTCCGCTGTGGCTAAAGCTAAAGCTTTAGGTGTAGGAATTAAGGTTATTACCGGCGACAGTGCGGAGGTGGCGGCCGCGGTTGGTCTGGAGGTTGGCTTGTGTCAGAATTTGGATGAAGTTATTACGGCCACTACTTTTAATGCCTTAGATGAGGCGGGGAAGGCAGCCGCCCTGGAGCGCTATAATATTTTTGCCCGGGTAGCCCCCGATCAGAAACACGAGATTATTAAGCGTCTACAGGCTCGAGCCAGTGTCGGTTATCTGGGCGATGGCATTAATGACGCTCCCGCCTTGAAAGCGGCCGGAGTTTCCTTGGCGGTTGATAATGCCTCGGATATTGCCCGGGAGGCGGCCGATATTATTCTTTTAGAAAATGATTTAAATATTATCATTGAAGGAGTGAGGGAAGGGCGGGCGATTTTTGCTAACAGCATTAAATACATTAAGGCTACTTTAGCTTCTAATTTTGGCAACTTTTATGCCGTTGCCATCGCCTCTT
>CALJZR010000008.1 GCA_937983635.1 uncultured bacterium
GCAAAAGGATGGTAATAGTCACAATCGAAAGCCAGATATTGCGCACAATATCCTGTAAGCTGAATTTAATAATACGAAAAAAAGATAACATAAAATTAATTAAAGCAGATATTTACCGTGAGCCTGATCGCTCACCACCGCCCCCTTATCCATTGTAATGACGCGACGATTGAGGCGATTAACAATCTCCTTATTATGCGTGACTAAAATTACGGTTGTGCCAAATTTATTGATACGCAATAAAAGGTCAATAATTTCATCGGCGTTAATTGCATCTAAATTGCCGGTCGGTTCATCCGCTAATAGAATTCGAGGCTGATGCACTAAAGCGCGAGCAATCGCCGCCCGTTGCTGTTCACCGCCTGACACCTCATGAGGATAGCGGCCATGCTTATCTTCCAGTCCGACAATCTTAAGAACGCTGGGCACAATTTTTTTAATTTTTGCTTGGCTCGCTCCACAGACCTCTAAAGCAAAGGAGACATTTTCACGTAAAGTTTTCTTGGGCAGTAATTTAAAGTCTTGAAAAATGACGCCAATCTGGCGGCGTAAATAAGGGACTTCGTGACGCCCGAGACGAGTAATATCCCAATCACCAATTACCACCTGGCCTTCATCCGCCCGCTCTTCGCCAATCAAAAGTTTCACTAAAGTTGTTTTGCCGGCGCCAGACTGCCCCACTACGGAAACAAATTCACCCGCTTTAATATGAATATTAACGTCATTTAAAATCGGGCGATTGCGGGAGTAACTTTTCGAAACATGGAGCAAGGTAATCATATACTAATTATTGAGCAAGCTGTTTCAGGCCGTAACGGATGAGCTGCTCATTATCTTTAAAATTTTCATCTTTACTTTTAGCACCAAAATTAACAATGATTAAATTTCCGGAAGGGCTCTCCACTCTCGTCATCAGACAATAGCCAGCCTCATCTAAATATCCGGTCTTGGAACCATTGATTTTATAGTTGCCGGAAAGAATAAGGCCGTTGGTATTACTTAAATTATGCTTAATTTTTTTATTAATGGTTGTAAAAGAATATTTAGCCGTTGTACTAATTTTTTTCAACAAAGGATTCTTATATAACTCTCTAGTTATTATAGCATAATCAAGCGGAGAACTCACATTTTCTGGAGATAGCCCCGTGGGCTCGATAAAATTTGTATGTTGAGCTCCCCAAGCTTTTACCGTTTCATTCATCTTCTGAATAAAATCAGGACGGCTGAGACCGCTTACTCTCACCAAAGTTTCCACGGCATTATTAGCCGATCCCACCAAGGCCGCATATAATAAATTTTCGATTGTCATCGTTTCCCCCTCGACTACGCGCAAACGCGCTGATTCCCAGGGCTTACAGTATTGATAATTATAATTTTCATCTTTAACGGAATAGGCAACTTCTTCACTTAGAGTTGGCTTGGTTTCTAAAAATACTTGAGCGGCAATCAACTTAGTTAAACTCGCCAGAGGGGCGGTGGTGCTGGCATTTTTATTAAAAAGAATACTGCCGTCTTTTTCTGAAAAAATAACAGCTGAGCGAGATGATAGAGAAGGAAGCGAGCCTGAAGGATTAATCTTTTCCTGATCGGAAATAGAAATTAGCTTCTGAGTCTCAATCTTCACCTTAATTAAACCGGACTTGGTCGAAGCAATCTTCGCAAATGCCACTGCATCAAGATCGACTACGCGGTCAGGATGAAGCTTGCGGTCCGGCCCATAGTCGTTAACAACCACCGTCACGGCCTTGCCATTCTCTAAATTTGTTACCCTTAAAATCGTACCGGCCTTAAAATCAGGGGAAGCGGCAAACAAACCGCCTTTGTGGCGATACCAGCTAGCCTGACCAACGGTTAAAATCTGATCATTATACAAAACCGCCACCCGGGCATAGGGCAGATGGATATCGGCCTTCACCACTTTCTTAACGGGATCATCGGTCGACGGCAAAGCCCGCCATTTTTTCTGGCCGCTATCGTAGAAAAAAATCTGTTTGTAATAATTATTGCTAGCGCTATAAGCAATCTCTAAATGCAAAGGCTGGACGCGGTCATAAGAGGCCCCCTTATCGCTAAAATCAAACTGATAAACCGGGCTTAAGGGTTCATAATTCCAGGGCCATTCAAAAGTAGAGCCAAGATTATCTAATTTAATAGACGTTTTTGCCTTTAAAGCCTTAGCCGGGGCAATAATTTTGAAAGATTCCAAAACTGCGCTCTGATCGACTCCGCTCACCCACTGTGTTGAAATAGAAGAATTAGCATCAACACTTTGGCCCAACGCCGGTAAAAATGGCCAAGAAAAATTCAAGACAGCCGCTAATATTAAAAGTAAAGAAATTTTTTTCAACATAAAAGATTGATTAATTGACGAACAGCGCCCCTTCTGCTTATAATATGGAAGATACGCGGGTGTCGTATAATGGTCATTATGCAAGCTTCCCAAGCTTGAGACGGCGGTCCGATTCCGCTCACCCGCTCCCCTATAAGCCGAGATAGCTCAACTGGTAGAGCAACGGTATCGTAAACCGTAGGTTGTGGGTTCAAGTCCCATTCTCGGCTCCAACTATTAACAAAACCGGCTCTAGCGCCGGCTTTTTGTTAGGCCGCCGCCGATAATTTAATAACCCTAATTAACAAAATATTGCCACCATTTCTGCCAATTAGGCAAAGAGGCGGGTCTGGCAGCTTCAACCATCACCGTACCAAAAGCGTCGCCCTGAATAACGGCCACTGTCTCTCCGGGCTTTTTCATACCCATATTCAAGCGTGCCTGTTCTTCTAAAGATTGATCTGACTGTAAATAATCAACCATTTCCTTTAAATCCCTATTCTTTGCTTCAAATTCCGCAATTTCTTGCTGAATATCGGCGATTTCTTTTTCAACAATTCGTTTCCGATTATAATTCTTTGCTAAAGGCACGAGAATTAAGAGTAAAAAAACTAAAGCAATAATGGCAAAAACCTTTTTATTTGCTAACCAAGAAGCAAAAAAACCGGACTCTGGCCGATGTTGTTGCTTAAAATTAGAAATTGTTTTAGGTTTAGGCATAATTAATATTTTCTCAGAAAATACCTTTTTCTATAATAGCAAAATCATGAAGAAATAGACAGCGCCAATAAGCTCAGGAACGAGACTTAGGCGTCACCCAAAAGCCCATATATTTACCGCGCAATAAACGCCATTGAGCATCCAGGCAAGGTACTGAGCCGAAAAAAATAATGGTGGCCGGCACAAAAATCCACTCTACCACCATACGAATATTTTTAAAGATTGAATATTTAGCTGGTCTCTTCGGTAGCAGCAGCGTAGAAATAACAGCCGATAAAACTAAACCAATCATCGCGATATTCATCAAGGTCTGAGTAATGGCAGGCAGATTACCAGATAGGACGGTGGTGTTAAAACGCTCTCCCCCCAATAACATCGGCATCCAACCAATAACGGCAATTATTAAAGCATTAGTCGCCCAAGAATGAAAACCATAGATCTGTGTAAAAATATGACTTAATAATTTACCGCGATCAATATCACGCCAGCTTTTAATAGTATTAAAAATCAAATAAGGGACATTCTCAGCTCCCCAAGCCCAGCGGCGCTGTTGTTTATATAAACTTTTAGCAGTCTGCCAAAAATTACGGTCAAAAGTAATGTCCATCGATACCGGAAAATATAAAGGCTCCACCCGATATTCTCCTTTATAATAAAGCAAGCAGTTCCAAAAAATACGGGAATCTTCACTAACCATGTTAGTTGACCAAAAACCAATATCAATTAGGGCGCGCAAGGTCATCGAATGAGAAGAATAAGTAACAAGCTGCTCTTCCCGAATTTGCATCATCATCTGCCAAAAGGTATTAGACGAAGCGGCCACCCGTGAGAAAAAAGGAGCTTCCCAAAGATTGTTATGATAGACGGGAATAGGCTGGTAGCTAGCCCGATAAGGAGCGGAAACGGTTAAAAATTTATAAGCTAAAGCGGAGAAGTAGCCAGGACGAACCATGGTATCAATATCAAAAACACTCACCAAGATATTATCATAATTAAATTTTTGAGGATCTAAGAAATCTCTCAAAATCTGCTTAGTCGCCCAAGATTGGTTGGCGCCCTTGCCCTTAAGTTCGCCAGCGATACCATCAGGATGATAAGTAATGGCTAAATGGTAGAAGCGACCCTGAAATCTTTTTTGAATAGACTCTGCCCGCTGACGCGCCAAATCACCCGCTCTCTCCTCCATGCCCAATACAACAATCATTTGGTTTGGCGAGAATCCATCATGTAAAAGAGAATCTAAAGCGCTAGCAATAATTTCTTCGCTCTCATTATAAGTTGGCAAAATAATTAATTGCCACAAATCTTGTACCCGCTTCCCTTGCCTTGCTAGGCAGTCGGCAGCAATGTGTTTATCCGCAAAGTCCCCTTTATCTAAAGCTTCGCAACGATTGTGCCAATCAATCGCCGCATTTTTCTTCAGTTTACGGTAAGCCGCCACCAGATACAAGGCTAGATAAATAACTAGCAAAAGCCAATAGACATCAAAAGCGATAATGAAAAAAGCCACCCAAACCGGCTGGAAATAAGAAAGCAACAAAAGGATAATCAGGGTAGCGAAAGAAAGGGCTCCGGGCAGTATTTCAAAAAAACGGTAGAGACGGCGGTCTCGACCTTGTAAATCAGTAGCTCTGCCTACTTTGAGATAATTCATAATTAAATATTAAAACCGCGGCGGCGAATTTCAAAAAAACAGCGGGCGCAAGCCAAAACATCAACCATTGCGTTATGAGCTTCCGCAAAATCAATACCAAATAAATGCCGATGTAGCTCCGCTAAGTTAGGCCATTTGTAGCCCCCGCGGCCATTGCTAATCCGGCAAATATCGGCGCCCGCCTTCATGGTACATATTTTCTTAGCTGATTCTAATTCATTAGGCGTCTGATTACGATAAAATTCCGAACCAATAATCTTATCATCAAAATCAATATTGTGTCCGACTAAAGCTTCGGCCCGAGCAATATGTTCAGCAAACTCTATTAAAACCTCGCGTAAATCATGCCCTTCAGCAACTGCCTGCTCATGACTGATGCGGTGGATTTTAGTAGCTTCAGCGGGGATAACAAAACCTTCTGGCTTAATGATATAGTCATAGCGGTCCCAAGCCTGGCCATCTTTATCAAACCAAGCCCAAGACAACTGGACCAAGCGCGGCCAATTATCGATATCGCTGATAGGCGCCCGGTAACTCTTGGGCAAACCTGTTGTTTCTGTGTCAAAAACTAAATACATAAAATATTATACTTGTCGGGAAAAATCAATAACTTCATCTTCAGACATTTCTTGCTCCTGCTCTACTGACGCCACTCTGGGCGCGGAATTTTTAGGAGCCGAAAATTTCTCCGGACGACCACGAAAATCTACCGGCTGGGCTTGATTAAGGTTAGACAAAGAAATACTGGGACCAGCGGCAAACTTTTGAATCTCTTCAGCTTTTGCTTGCTTTCTAATTTCAATTTCAGTTTTCTTTTCTTGTCTTTTAGCCGCCAAACAGTCTTTACAGAATACCGGGCGAATGCCGTCAGGAATGAAAACCGTACTGGTTTGCACGCCACAACCAGAACAGATGGCAGGATAAGAAGGTTTTTCCGTGGTGGCACGAGGAGCGGGGCTACGGGCTGGCTGAGGACGGGGCATTGCCGCCGGCTTCGGTGCCGCTGGCACTGATTGCACGGGAGCACTAGCGGCTTTGGGAACATTAACCACGGCGACTGGGGAAACGTTAATATTTTCTACGGGTGTATTCACGGGTGGCTGTTCACTTAAAGCTTGGGCTTGGTTTGGAGATAAAGGACTGACCGCACTTAAAAAAGGATTAACCGGAACTGCCACTGAGGAGCGAGAAGTGCCCGCAGGAGCCACGTAGGCGGGACGGACAGAGGCATCAGGAGCATCATCAGAAGCTTCATGCCAGCGCAAAATCTTCTCCTCCACCTCCAAACGGTTAGTGGCATATTTCTCACGGGAATAAGCAATTACTTGGTCAACATTATTAGTCTTTTCTTCATCGGTTAAAGGAGGCAACCCTTTAGCTGAAAACGGCGAAGAGGCGACACCGTCAATCATTAACTTAAGATACATTTCATACTTAGGCAAATTAACCAAATCTTCCTCGGTAAACACAGGGGCAAATTCTTTAGCTAACTCCTCGGCATCAGTTGCCCCTACCCGGAAAGAAACCATCGTGCCGACATTACCAAAGACTGCCGGTTTTACCTTTTCGCTCAACTGTTCAATATATTGATGGGCTAAAATTAAATTTAAGTGATATTTTCTGGCTTCAGACAAAATGTTGGCAAAACTATCGGTAGAAAAATTCTGAAACTCATCAATATAAAGATAAAAATCTTTGCGTTCTTTCTCAGGCATGTCCACCCGACTCATTGCCGCTAATTGAATTTTAGTAATCATCATCGCGCCCAACAAAGCCGAATTATCTTCACCGATGCGCCCTTTACTCAAATTCATGATTAGAATCTTGCCCTCATCCATTATTTCCCGGATATTAATAGAAGATTTAACCTGGCCAATAATATTACGCATTAAAGAGCTGGACAAAAATTGTCCAACTTTATTTTGAATAGGCGAAACTGCCTCGGAAGCGAACTTATCGGCATAAGAAGCAAATTCTTTTTCCCAAAAAGCCTTCACAACCGGATCCTTGATGTTGGCGACCACGCGCTTGCGATAAGACTTATCAGAAAGCATGCGCACCACTCCCAAAAGCGTCGAGCCAGGAAAATCTAAAATCGCTAAGATGGCATTACGCAAAATATATTCCAAACGAGGTCCCCAAGAATCAGCCCATAACTTCTGAAAGACGCCCAGCAAACCCGAGGCGACGAGATGACGCAAATGGGGCTCGACTTGTTCCAAAACATTAAAAGCAATCGGATAATCCATGTCCGACGGATTGAAATAAACCACATCCTTGACCCGTTCCGGCGGAATAAATTCAATAATTTTTTCCGCTAAATCGCCATGGGGATCAACCACCGCCAAACCGTGACCAGCGCGAATATCGCCGACAATCATGTTTTCCTGGATAGTGGATTTACCCATACCAGTTTTTCCAATCAAATACATATGCCGACGCCGATCGTCAGTTTTAATTCCGAACTTCTTAAATTGATTGCGAAAAGTAGTTTGCGCAAAAACTGCAATTTCGTCCTTCATAAATTGTATATAAAAATATGAGGCTAATCTTTAATTATTATAAGCCAGCACCACCAGCCATCAACTGTATCATTTGTTGATAATAATCACGTAAAAGCGGAGGTAGGTAAATAACTCCAATAATCAGAGGAATAAGTAATAGTAAAAATTTAAGCCAGCCAAAAACTCTTTGCCAAGCGACATAGCTATTAATATGACGCACCATCGCATGAATCTCCTTGGTCATTTCCAAATTAGCCCGCAATAAAGCCGCTAAATCATCAGGAACCTTGGCCTTGGTATCTTCTATTTTTTTCTGCTCACTGCTAACAGTTTCTGCAATATTATCCATATTATTAAATACGGGCGCGGCAATCCTTGACATAACTAGCGCCAATGAGCGCAAACGCCTCTAAATCCTTATCCCGAAAAGTGTCTTTACCCTCAAAAGAGCTATCCACTAAACCGGTATCAGGCTTAAATTTTTGCAAATACCAGCGGTCGGCGCCCTTAATCATCGCGCCCATGCGTTCAATATCAGCGGCAGCATGAAACTCTGGCAATAAAGTACTGCGGAATTCATAAGGCAAGCCGCTCTTCATTATTATTTTAACACTTTTTTGCAAATTCTCTAAATTTATAGAGACGCCGACAACGCTCTCATATTTCTCCCAAGGAGCTTTAATATCCATAGCAATATAATCAATTAAATTAGCAGAGATTAAATATTCTAACATTTCTGGATTAGTACCATTGCTGTCTAATTTAACTAAATAACCCTTGTCTTTAATCTTGCGAATCAAATCAGGTAAATCAGCATGAAGAGTGGGCTCGCCGCCGGTGATAACCACGCCATCAAGCTTTCCTCGCCTTTCTTCTAAAAAAAGAAAAAGGTCTTCCTCCTGAATCAGGGGATAACCTTTGTCTTTATGGTTTTCGTCCGCCGCCTCCGAATGGTGGGGCCAGACAAGCATGGGATTGTAGCAAAAGTGGCAACGGAAATTACAGCCTTGAGTGAAAACAATCGCTGCCAAATTATCAGGGTAATCCAAAAGGGTTAATTTTTCTAAGCCACCAATTAACATAAGACGAGTTTGAGGGAGTAGCCGGGATTAAACAACGGCCCTGTCCCCGCGCTCCTCTCAATAATTACTTTATTCTGAGCAAGCAACTTTAAAAGTCTTGCGATCTTTATATTCTGAAGCTTTACCGGGGTTATAGTTTTTTACCGGAGTCAGCCAGCCGACAACGCGGCTATAAACGATGCATTCTTGGCGTTGAGTAGTGATGGGGCTCATATTATTGGCTTTAGGTAGAAAGTGGCAGACACCAAACAGTGCTGACAAAGCTTCCTCCTTTAATATATTATAAGATAAATTTATAAATAAAACAAACTAACAAGTGGAGCAGCGTTCAGCCTGCATTTCTGAGCTGGAAAAGCCCATTTCTTCATCACATTTTGGACAAAATTTATGTTCTCCGGCTAAATAACCATGTTTTGGACAAATGGAGAAGGTGGGGGTGATGGTAAAGTAAGGCAAACGGTAATTATTAATAATGCGCTGAGCTAATTTCTTAGCAGCATTGCCATCCGGCAAGCGTTCACCTAAATAACCGTGTAAAACCGTGCCGCCAGTATACTTTATTTGTAAATCATCCTGCAAATCCAAGGCAGCAAATATGTCATCAGAGAAGCCAACCGGCAGATGGGTGGAATTAGTATAATAAGGAGCAGCACCTTCTTTAACGGCCTCAGTGTTAGCAAAATGCATGTCCGGATATAACTCTAAATCTTTCTTAGCAAAACGATAGGTGCAGCCTTCGCCAGGGGTAGCCTCTAAATTGTAAAGATTATTAGTTTCATTCTGATAGTCCATCAGGCGTTCACGCATCGCGTCCATCACTTCAAGGGCAAAAGCGTGCCCTTCCGGCGTCGTTAAATCCTTACCCAACAAATTTAACAGAGCTTCATTCATGCCATTAATACCGATGGTGTTGAAATGGTTCTGCCAGAAAGTACCGAAACGAGCTTTAATGTCAGCGAGATAGTGACGGGAATAAGGGTAGAGGCCGTCATCAGAAAACTTTTCAATAATTTTGCGCTTTATTTCTAAGCTATCTTTCGCAATGTCCATTAAACGATAAATCTTCTGTAAAAATTCTTCTTTACTCTTAGCTGTGTAACCAATACGGGCTAAATTGATAGTAACAACACCGAGACTGCCTGTTAAAGGGTTGGCACCGAAGAGGCCGCCGCCACGCTTTCTTAACTCTCGGTTATCCAAACGCAAGCGGCAACACATTGAACGAGCATCGTCGCGATCCATGTCGGAATTAACAAAGTTGGAAAAATATGGAATACCGTATTTAGCGGTCATCTCCCAAACTGGCTTCAAGCATTCGCGATCCCAGTCGAAAGCCTTATCAATCGTATAGGTTGGAATTGGGAAGCCGAAAACCCGCCCAGTAGAGTCGCCCTCTAACATCACTTCAGCGAAAGCCTGATTAAACATGTCCATTTCTGCCTGGAAGTCTTTGTAGGTTTCCGGCATCATCTGACCGCCGATAATCACATTTTCTTCGCCAACTAACTTTGAAGGGGTGACGTCCAAGGTGATATTGGTAAAAGGAGTTTGAAAACCAACTCTAGTGGGAACATTTATATTGAACATGAACTCTTGCAAACCCTGTTTCACTTCTTTATAACTTAAATTATCGTAACGAATAAAAGGGGCGAGATAAGTATCAAAATTAGCGAAGGCCTGGGCGCCAGCCGCTTCCCCTGCATGGTGTAGAAAAAGTTAACAATCTGACCAAGGGCACTGCGAAAATGTTTAGGAGCCTTGCTCTGCACTTTTTCAGAAACACCGCCAAAACCTTTAATTAACAAATCTTTTAAATCCCAGCCACAACAATAGGGGGCAAGCAGGCCGAGGTCGTGAATATGGATATCGCCATTAACGTGCGCCTCCCTAATAGCTTGCGGATACAGCTTATTTAGCCAGTAGCGGGCGGAGATAGCTGAGGCAATGTAGTTATTTAAACCCTGAACGGAAAAGCTCATGTTGCTATTTTCCTTCAAGCGCCAGTCCGCTCGACCGAGATAATCTTCCATCAACTTCTCATCAGAAGTCGCCTTGTTTAATTCGCGTAATTGACGATGCTGATCGCGATACAAAATGTAAGCTTTAGCCGTCTGAATGTGCTTGTGCTCAATTAAAACTTCTTCAACTACATCCTGGATTTCTTCCACCGCGGGGATGCTGTTTTTATGAAATTTCTTCGCCACCTTCGCTACCACCTCATCACTTAATTGCTGAGCGAGAGCTTCGTCATCAATTTCTACCGACAGAGCTGCCTTGTGGATAGCCGCTTTGATTTTAGGCTGGCTAAAGTCAACGATGTCACCGGAGCGTTTCCGGATTTTGCTGATTATTTCGGACATGGGGTTTCGAAACGATCGCGAGATTGAAGATCTAAAACTAGCCTCCTGGGTTTTTAGATCTTAAACCGCGCCATCGCCGCAATATATTAATTTATTTTTTGTCCTTGATGAGCTTATTAAGCTCGCGGCGGAATTCATTAGCATCCTTAAAGGATTCATAGACGGAAGCGTAGCGGATATAGGCAACCTGATCAGTTTTTTTCAAATGCTTCATCACCATTTGCCCAATCTGACGGGAAGTGACTTCATTTTGTCTCAGTTTCTGTAAATCGCGTTCAATGCCATGAATGATCTGTTTAAATTTATCCTCGGTAACTGATCTTTTTTCTAAAGACTTGCGCAAACCACTGACTAATTTCTCGCGGCTGTAAGATTCCCGGCGACCATCTCTTTTGACAATCATTAAATCCAGAATTTCAATTTCTTCATAAGTAGAAAAGCGAAAATTACACTTCAGACATTCGCGGCGGCGGCGGATAGAAAGGCCGTCGGGGGCAACCCGGGAGTCAACTACTTTAGTATCATTATAATAGCAGACCGGACATTTCATAAAAAAGCGCTAAAAGCTATATTTTGTGGGTATTTTTAACAATCAACCACTAAATATTGTAATTATCTTTATTATAGCAGAATAAAAAACAAGGGTCAAAATCAGCCAATATTCAGATAAAAAAGAGAAAAAAATCACTTTTATGTGGATGCCTGTGGATAATTATTAGTATAAAAAAACCGCCTGCCGGCGGAAAATTTTTAACCTGATAAAATTAAAAATACTAGCGCACGGTTTGGCGTAAATGAATGATGGCGCGTAGAAAAATCCAGGCTTCCCGCCAAACTTTTATCTTACTCCGGCGACGACTATAACGATTTTCCGACCAATTTACCGCAATCTCCCGCAGACGCCAGCCTTTCTTTTGAGCACGATAAATTAGCTCAGTGTCAAAAAACCAAGCATTATCCTCAATCTCAGCCGACAAAGAACGCCAAGTTTCAGCTTTAATAGCCTTAAAGCCACACTGTAAATCAGAAAAATGATGATGTAACAAGGCTTGGGATATATATAAATAGATTCGAGAACTTGACTCTCTAAACCAAGAACGACATTTAACCGAATTAGGCAACATCCGGGAGCCAAAACTCAAATCCGCCTCATCTGCTAAAATAGGAGCCAACAAACGCGGCAAGTCTTCAAGATCAACCGCTAAGTCAATATCCATATAAACTAAAATATCAGCGTTACTGACATTGAAGTAAGTCTTAATTGCCCGCCCCTTACCATCTTTTTTTACAATAAAACAGACCGCCTGCGGTCTGTTTTGCTCAGTAAAATTTTGAACTAATTTTTGAAAAGTGGGACTAGAGCCGTTAACAATAAAAACTAAACGCCAATCATGATTTAAGGATAATCCCTGTAAAAATTTCCAGATTCTGAGAGAATTAGCCGGAAAAATGGCGTCTTCATTGTAAGCGGGAACACAAAAATCAATTTTCATATCCTTAATGAAAAGGCACTATTAGTTACCCATTTTCTTCCGAATAAAAGCAGGGACACTTAAATCATCTTCTTCCTCTAACTCTGGTTCTGGCGCTTTTTCCAAACGCTTTTCTACCAAGGGTTTTAGGGGAATATTTTTAATAGTCGGGACTTTTGCCTTCTTGTCGCCCCATAAAGCGGAAGCAGGAGAAACGGCTTCCTTCTCATTTTCGCTTTCAATAAAAGGATTCGGGGTATAGCTCTTTAACTCTGTTTTTACCCCCTTGCTCTTGCCGTCAAAGCCAGTGGCGACCACGGTAATCTTGATCTGATCCTTCATCTTTTCGTCAATAACCGCACCAAAGATAATCTTCGCATCTTCGTCGGCGGCTGAAGTAATCACCTTAGCGGCATCGCTAACTTCATTCATGCTCAAATCAGGACCGCCGGTAATTGTAAAGACGATGCCGCGGGCGCCATCAATGGACATATCCAAAAGATTGGAATTAATCGCCGCTTTAGCAGCTTCAATCGCTTTATTTTCGCCGCTTGCCTGACCGATGCCCATCAAAGCAGAGCCGGCGTTGGCCATAACTGCTTTAACATCGGCAAAATCGGCATTAATAACACCAGGGACAGTAATAATTTCCGCAATTCCCTGCACGCCCTGACGTAAAACATCATCAGCGATTGCAAAAGCTTCTAGTAAAGAGGTGCGCTTATCAATTACCTGCAATAATTTATCATTAGAAATAGTAATAATAGTATCGACTTTATCCGCTAGGTCGGCAAAAGCCCGATCAGCAATATTTTTTCTCTGTCCACCTTCAAAGACAAAAGGCTTAGTGACAACTGCCACGGTCAAGGCCCCGAGATCACGAGCAATCTGAGCGACAATCGGCGAAGCGCCGGAACCGGTGCCGCCACCTAAACCGCAGGTGACAAAAACCATGTCACAACCCTTTAAAGCTTCCCGAATTTCATTCTGTGATTCTTCAGCCGCACCCTTACCTAAGTCCGGATTCATGCCCGCTCCTAAACCTCTAGTTACAGTCTTACCGATGTGGATTTTCTCCCCGGCTTTATTATAATGCAGAGCCTGGATATCCGTATTAATTGCCACAAATTCCACGCCCTTAATGCCGTTTTCAATCATGCGGTTGATGGCACTGCCACCGCCACCGCCGACACCAACAACTTTAATTTTTGCAAAAGTTTCAATTTCTGGTTTGACCTCCGCCATAGTTCTGGCCGAATTGCCGCCTACTTACAGAAAGCGGCTACTCTTGATTTAGTTTATCTTGGGATAATTTTTTGAAAAATACTTTTAGCTTTACCAAAAATATTACCAAAATTCTTCTGAAAATTACTGCCGCTTTGACTAGGATATTCATGGGCCCCCCAAATTACCAAGCCTAAAGCTGGTAAAAATTCTGGAGTTCTCACCTTATCAATCACGACATTAATATTTTTACTCTGTCCTAAAGCGGCAGGGAGGCGCAACTTGCGCTTTGCGGCTTCAATTACTCCGTCCAACTGAGCGCCGGCGCCAGTAAAGACAACCCCAGCCGGCAACATTCCGGAACGGTCAATCTTTTTAAGTTCTTTATCCACCTTATCAAAAATTTCTTCCACCCGGGCCTCAATAATTTCCGCAATATAGCGCCGGGAGACTAAGCTGATATCATCATTAACATCTTCTTCTTTCACTAAACGCGTAACGTCAACTTCTTCGCCCTCACTGAAAGCCTCCGGATTAGCGCTGCCATATTCTAATTTAATTCTCTCGGCCAAATTAATCGGACAGCGCAAACCTAAAGCAATATCATTGGTAATATATTCAGAACCAATGGGTAAAATAGCAGTATGCAAAAGATTTCTCTCCTCATAAACAGCAATGGAAGTGGTAGAGGAACCAATATTAATTAAAGCGACGCCTAATTCTTTCTGTTTAGGAGTTAAAACGGCTTCAGCGGCGGCAAGCGGTGAAATAACTAAATCTTCAATCTCTAAACCGGTGCGAAAAATAGCCTTAGTTAAGTTCTTAGTCTGAGTGCTTAAGCCTTGAATAATTAAAGCTTCAACTTCCAGACGAATACCACTCATCCCAATAGGGTCCTTGATATCAGTCTGGTTGTCGACGCTGAAACGGACGGGCATGACGTGCAAAATTTCGTAATTAACCGGTACCGCTAAAGCGCGCGCGGCTTCAATCGCGCGATTAACATCCGCTTCACTAATCTCGCCGTCACTCTTACTGACAGCAACAACCCCCTTACTTCGCTCACACTTAACATTAGGATCATTGATGCCAACCCAAACACTGGTGATAGGTACACCAACAATCCGTTCCGCCTTTTCTAAGCAAGCAGAAATCGATGAAGTGGTTTCCTCAATACTATTGACGACGCCTTTACTAACACCGGCGGTCGGCGAAGAAACGGCGCCAATAATCTGCACTTCTTCCCCGGTTGGACCAGAAATTTTCTGGCCAATAACCAGGCGAACTGCGGTTGAGCCGATATCTAAACCAGCGATGATGTCATCTTTCATAAAATATTGAAAACAGCCGAAAGAGCTTTTTCCAAAAAACAGCTCTCCGACACTTTAAACCATACTTATTCCATTATAATAAATTTTTGAAATATTAACAACTAGAACCAGCGCCAATAGGAGCTAATAATACTGGGACCCCAGGCCAAGGCGATTATCGCTCCCAGCGCTAAAAACACTCCTAGGGGCAATTTTGAGCCCCAGGACTTATTACCAGAGGCAACTAGGGATAAACCAACAACCGTGCCGATTAAATAAGCACTTAAAATGGCTAAGATCAATAAACTCCAATCAGGGAATAGGGCCCCCAGCATCAAGCCAAGCCAAATATCCCCCTCCCCCAAACCGCGGCCTCGAGTCAAGATAAATTGTAAGCCAAAAAATAGCACTGCCGCTAAAATTGCTCCCAAAAGAGTCAGCCAAGAGACTCCCAAAAGTAGACTTAAAATAATAAAAGCGGCACTGGCCGGCAAAACCACCAACGTTGATACTAAATAAAAGCGCAAGTCAAAAACAAAAACAACCGTTAAGACCCAAACAGCTGAAAAATCTCGCAGCAGAGGTAACCAGAAATTATGATTTCCTAAAACAGTAGCCAAAGATTCGGGATCAGGCCAGCTAAAATTTAAATGTTTAAACCAGAAAAAAGTAAATAAAATCGCGACAGCCGCCTCGACCGCCGGATACTGCCAAGCAATCGTTTGCCGACAGTAATGACATCTTCCCCGTAAACGCACATAGCTTAGCAAAGGAATATTTTCATACCAAGCCAACTGGTGTTGGCAATAAGGACAGTGCGAGCGCCCGCTTATTTTTTCTTGGCGATATAAACGCCAGATTAAACAATTCGCAAAACTGCCCAGAGCTAAGCCAAGAAAAAAAATAATTAGAGAAAATAAAAGCATAAATTTAACGGTAAAATTGAGAATTTTTGGGGACAATCTCAGGTTCTGCCCGCAAAGTAGCAGCAGCTTGATAATAAAAAGCTGAGGCCTCTTTCTCGCCCAACTCTTGATATAGCTGCGCTAAAGTCAATGGCCAATAATCTTGAAAAGGTTGGCGAATATAAGCATGTTCTAAAACGGTTAGCGCCGAAGGATAGTCTCGAAGCTGCTGATAAATTCTAGAAATATCATCTAAAATAGCAACATCTTCTGGATAGTCAGAATAAGCTTGGCGATAAGACAGCAAGGCTTTTTCAAGGTCGCCCTTCTTTTCATAAAGATGAGCACTATCTTTTTCTAACTGATAAGCATAAAAATGCAAATAAGACAGATGGACGGGGTTAAAACGAGAATCACTTCTGTCCGGCAACAAAGCCAGCGCCTGCCGATAAGAACTGATTGCCTCTTCATTCTCTCCAGAAAGCTGGAGACAGTAAGCCTGATCGCGGTATCCTGATGGTCGCAAGGGGCTAAGTTCAATTAGTTTTTTAAAATCTTTCAGAACCTCCTTATCTGTTTGCAGAAAACAGCGTAAGCGCGAAGAGACCGCTAAATTTTCATAAGTGTTGGTCGGAAATATTTTTACAATTTTCTCTAATCGTTCTCTTAAAATATATTGACTAGACTCATCAGGTAAATTTTGAAAATTAAACCAAGAATAAGTACTAAAAACTCGCTGGTAATAAAAGCGATTAATGGGATTTAAGGCTTTTTTTTCGGTATAGGAATAAAGAGCGTCGATGGTAAAATATTCACGGCTCGACAAACTGCTATAAAGCTGTAAAAAATAATAATCAGCCAACAAAGAGTTAAAACTAAAATAAATTTGCCAGAGAGAGCCGCTAATAATAATAATCCCCAACAGACTAGCACCTAAAGTCTGCAAACGAGAATGCCTGCCCCCAAACTTAAGCAAAAAACGCTTTGGCCATTGAAAAAGAGATTTTTTCTCAGCTGTAGCCAAACTGAGATTACCCGCTACTACTAAAGCGGTTAAAAACCAAAAATAAAAAACTCCAGTTAAATCGGAAATGCCAAACAACAAAGTAAAACTATAGGCAAACATCCCGGCGGCCGCGGCAAGAGCAAAATTCCTACCCACCGGACGCCGCCATAAACGCCAGCACTGCCAAGCCCAGAAAAGATAAAGTCCTGCCCAAAAAATAAAACCAATAACACCAGTCTGAATAATAATATCTAAAAAACTATTGTGTACTTTATCGGTATAGCTATTAACATTAGAAAAGACCCCCCAATCTTGCTGGTAATAAGGGACGATGGCCTCGCCACCGTTTTCTAAGCCAATTCCCAGCCAAGGGCGCTCCTTAATCACCGGCCAAGATATTTGATAAAACTGCTTCCGAACGGCTAAGCTGCCCCCATTAAAATTCAAAAAAGCTTGCATTCGTCCCGGCATTAGAGACGAAAAACCAATTAAAATAATAACTGATAGTGAAAAGACTAAAGGTAAAGACCAGAAACGCCAGCGGCGCCAAGCTAAAACCAAGATTAGCAACGCGATGGTCAAAGCGAAGGCTAACCACGCTGCCCTCGAACCACTAACGACTAGACCTAAAAACTGGAAAGCAAATAAAATAATTACGAAAAAGCGAGCTAAAAAGCGCTTTTGTAAAGAAAAGTAATAAAAAGTCAAAGGTAAGGATAAAAGCAGAAAAGAGGCGAGCAAATTGGGCTGGCCAAAAGTAGAGATAGCGCGAGTATATAATTGCGGCTCCTGCCAAACAGCAAAATCATAGCCACAAAATTGCAAGCCGGCATAGAGACCGACCAGAGTACCGACAATAGCCGTCGCTAAGGCGCTAAAGCGCACTGTTTTTAACCAGAATTCAAGGCGAACAATAGTCTTAATCTCCGCCGATCCAGAACTATAATAAATGACAAAGCTATGCCATAATGCTAGCCAAAAATAAGCGCTAAGGCCAAACTGTCGCTCATAAGAGCCGAACCAAGACTGTAATGGCGAAGACGCCCCATAAGAAATCAGGACCCAAACGCCAAAAAAAATCCAAACAGGCAATAAGGCCAACCAAAAATTAGTAGGCAAAAAAGAAAGGGGGTGGCGCCGCCAACGGGAGCGTGTCTGTAAAATTAATAATATAAAAACAATAGCTCCCAAAATATGGAGCCAGACCGCTTTTACCAAATTAAAAGGACTGAAGGCGGGAAACAAAAAAGACATGCCCAAAGGCAAAGCCGCTAAAGCCAGATAATAAGCGCAACGTAAGAGCAAAGTAATAATTTTTTGCCAATCAAGACGAAACATAAGCAAAATAACAAAAGAAAAAATATTATTTCCTGCCTTGATTATAGCATATAAAAAAACTCCGAACCATCAGGGTTCGGAGTTTTCTCAAAAATGACAATGAAAAATTAACGGCGTCTCTGCTGCCATCTTTCCCATACCACTAATAGGGGGCTAGCTACAAAAATAGAGCTATAGGCGCCGCAAAAAATACCAATAATTAGAGCTAGAACAAAGTCTCTTACCGAGTCGCCGCCGAAGAAAAGAACGGCGGTTAAAGCTAGTAAAGTGGTAATAACGGTATTAATGGAGCGGACAAAAGTCTGATTCAAGCTGGCATTAACCGTCTCGCCAAAGCTAGTGGCGCTTTTAGGCAAATTTTCACGGGTTCGATCAAAAACAACAATCGTGTCATTAACGCTATAGCCTAAGACCGTCAATAAGGCGACAACAAAATAAGTATTTATTTCTACCCCGTAAAGCTTACCTAACAAGGAAAAAACGCCAAGAGTAATTAAGACGTCATGAAATAAAGCAACCACCGCAATCACACCATACTTCCAAGAGGCTACTGGCTTAGAAACGCGCTGGAAAGTAAAGGCGACATACACAATGATGACAATAAGAACCATCAACATTAGCCAAAAAGCTTTACTTCTTAATTCTTGGCCAATAGAAGGGCCGATAGCTTCAAAACGAATTTCCTCTAAACCGACCTGAGCTTCAGGCAAATTGCCTAAAGATTCTAAAACTGCCTGATGGGTGTCTTCGTCGCTTTCTTGAAAACGTAAAATAAGAGAATCTTCCGTCGGTTGAACGGTGAGGCTGCTCACAGCGGTATTAGCTAGCTGAGTTTGCACTGCGGAAACACTCGGTTGCTGGCCGTTAAATTTAAGCTCTAAGAGACTGCCTCCGGTAAAATCAATACCAAATTTTAAACCCCAAAGAGACAAAAAAATTATAGCCGCTACCACCATAGCGCCAGATAAAGACAACCAGAGGGCGCGTCGTTTAATAATGTGAAGATTAATCATATCGATATGAGAGCGAAGAAAGTTACCCCGCCCTTGATTTACTTATTTAAGACGACGAGTTCCTAATAAATAGCGATTCCGGTCCAACCAAGAACTATTAAACACTTTAAGCAAGGTGTAGGTGATAACAATACTGCTAAACATCGAAATGGAAACACCGATAAACAAAGTAGCCCCGAAACCTTTAACTAAACCCGTGCCAAAACCCATAAGGATAAAACAGGTTAAAATGGTGGTGATATTACCATCGCGAATTGAAGGCCAAGCCCGACGGAAACCTTCATCGAGAGCGGTAGACATCGGCTTGCCCAAGCGCAACTCTTCCTTCATGCGCTCAAAAATCAAGACATTAGCGTCAACCGCCATACCAATAGAGAGAATGAAACCAGTAATGCCGGCCAAGGTTAAAGTAACAGGCTGATTAGCGTAATAGACTAAGAAAGCTAAAATTACTAGGAAGAGAGTAGAGGAAAAAATACCATCAAAAATCTTTAAATGGTTAAAGACGCTGACAAATAAAACTACTAATAAAGAAATAAAGATTAAAGCCAACCAAATCGGAGCGGCTTTAAAGATTGTCAAAACGGTTAAAGCATAAATACCCAAAGAAATAACGGAGATTGCCCCCGGTAAACGATAAAAAATGATCATGAAAATGGCGACAAAAAGGAAGCCAATTAAACCTGCTTTTACACTGTTATCAATAGATTTCTGACCTAAACTAGCGCCTACCGTCTGCTGGCCGACTAAATTAATCGGCACCGGTAAAGCACCGGTATTTAAACGCTGTACTAATAATTTTGCTTCCTGAACATTGAAGCGGCCAGAAATGACAGCGCGACCATCAGGAATACGATCATTAACCGTAGGCACACTGATAGCATAACCATCCAAAAATATAGCTACCGGCTTGCCAATATTTCTTTCCGTGATGTTGGCAAAAGCTTCTGCGCCTTCGCTATCAAATTCCAAGGCCACTTCGGGAGAGCTATCCTGGGGATTAAACTGCAAACTTGCTCTCTTTAAATTTTTACCAGACAATTCGGTGTTTTGCCAATTATCGCCCAAATTTAAAACCGGAGATTCGTCCTGAAGAGTAAAGGATAAAAGCTGAGCCTTATATTCTGTAATTTTGGGAGACTGGCCCGCCTGATCTTTAAAAGGATTATCTTTTTCGGTTTTGGCTAATAATTTGGCGATTACTAAAGTATTATCAATTTTTAAAGGCGCACTCAACCCGCCAATCGCCATATTCTTTAAAGAAGAAACGAGATCTGGCTGATTTTCTTCAGCTAAAGCTTCTTTAGTTTCAAACTTGGCCTGATATTTATCGGCGAGAGTTTGCCAATCAGCCCCAGTATTAATTGCTTTAATAGCTTCAGCGGCCTGAGCGGCAACCTGCTTATTAAAAGCAACGGCCTCAGCGTTAGGTTCGGCGTTAACTTCTTGAGCGTCAGTGCTTTGTTCCTTAAATTCCAATAAAGGAGTTTCTCCAATTAATTTAATAGCTTCATTAACATCTTTAATGCCGGCCAGCTCCGCTAAAATACGATAATCTCCCTGCATGGTACGATTAATCTGAATTACTGGTTCACTAACGCCAGCGCCATTCACACGGCGCTCGATAATGTCGCGGACGCCCTCAAGGGCGCTTAAACGCTCGGCTTCGGCAATATTAGCCACATCAGCTTCATAAATTAATTGGGTGCCTCCCTGCAAATCAAGCCCCAAAACAAAAGGACTCTTGGGGGCTGAAGGCAAAACAATAATGTTGTTAGTCGCTTTGGCCAGGGCATTAACCACTTGATTATAATAATTATCGGCCGCCAGGACAAAACCAAGGGCAGCGAAAATAATAACCAACAAAAACAACCAGCGTTGACGGTGGCGTTTTACTAAATTAGAAAACTTTTGCAGTTTAGACATAGATTTTGGTGATTTATTGCCAAAGATTAGAAACTTTTAAAATCTTAGACTAAAAACCCGAAAAAATCAAGACAAGGCTTTACAAAAAAGAAATATTGCCATATAATTCTTAATAATAGCAAAAAAATATATAAAATAAACTATATGCCCTTAATTCCCACAGTGATCGAAAAAGATGGCCAAATAGAAAGAGCTTACGATATTTACTCCCGATTACTTAAAGATCGGATTATTTTCTTGGGCGAAGCCATTGATGACCACGTTGCCAATATCGTAATCGCCCAGATGCTTTTTTTAGCCGCTGAAGACAAAGAAAAAGATATTAAATTTTATATCAATTCCCCAGGCGGCTCCGTTTCTGCCGGCTTAGCTATCTACGACACCATGCAGTATATTAAATGTCCGGTCTCGACTATCTGTGTCGGCTTAGCGGCTTCAATGGCTTCAATCTTACTAGCCGCCGGCGCCAAAGGCAAGCGCCTCGCTCTGCCAAATAGTGAAATCATGATTCACCAGGTAATGGGTGGAGCGGAGGGACAAGCCTCAGATATCAAAATCAGAGCCGAACATATTCTTAAAACTAAAGATAAAATGAATCGCATCTTAGCCGAACATACTGGGCAAAAGATTAATATCATTGAGAAAGACAGCGACCGCGACAATTACATGAGTGCGGAAGAGGCTAAAAAATACGGCCTCATCGACAAGATTATTTCCAGAGAATAGACACCAGCAAAATCAAATAAAAACCCCGCCACAGCAAACCGGCGGGGTTTTTGGTATACTAATAAAATTAAAGCTTCATTAAAGTAAGGGCCATCATCTTGAAGATATCGGCATAAGGAGCGGCGTCGCCTGATTTGATGTAAGAAATAACGAAAATGTGGCGACGGTCGGAGTCTAAAAAGTAAATTATTTGCTGATCAGCGCTAATAATTCCCGGGCCAAAACTGCTTTCAATAAAACGATCCGCACTTAAAGCGTCAGCATCAGAAAATTGGCTCTGATACCAAGATAAAATATCGGAATACTCCTGATCGCTAGCTTCATAAGATATTTGGATAAAAGACTGATCAGGAGCAGAAAAAAGAGTAGCATTAGCACTAGCCGCCTTCACTTCCCAGGCCTGGGGGTAAATAACGGCGAAGCTGCCGCCGGCATCGCGATAAAGGCCCAAATTATTATTCTCATTAAGCTTGCCCGCGCCCAGAGGATTATAGCCGCTCAAAATTTCCTGTTTATCATTATAAGAATCATTATCAGTATCGGCCAACTGGGCATTAGAACCAATAAAAACTTCAGCGACATCGCTTAAACCGTCATTATCAGCATCAGCCACTGTCGGCAGGCTGGGGGCAGCGACTTCCACTGGCGCCTCTACCACAGGGGTAACGACAATCGGAACAGGGGCGACCGCTACTTCCGTTTCCGGTGCAACCGCATCAGTTTTTGTGGCCACGTCTTGAGGCTTAACTGGATTTTCGACAATTTTCTGAGCAGCCGGATTCATTGCTGGTAAAATTAAAAAACGATAGGCTAAATAAAATAAAATCGCTACCACCAAAAAACCGGCGCCAATAATAATAAGGCCGGTAGATTTGTGCGATTCTAAAGATTTTCCCCCCATTTTTACTGTCTTTTTCGAAGAATGCCGGCTCTTACCATCAGCGCTTTCATAGCTCGCGCCGCTTAAGCTGGCAAAAGCAGGCATATTGCGGACAATAAAATCCTTTTGCAGCTTTTGCTGTAAATCATCCGTAATTTTTTTATCACCTTTAACGCCATGCTTCTCCATAATTAATCAGATAAAAAATAAAAAATAGCGACAATCAAAACGGCCGCTGCCGCAAAAGGACTAATCCATTGCCAAGCGCGGCCGCGCAAAGGCATATTTAATTTAGGCATCACGTGAACGCGCAAATATAAACTCACTCCTGCCATGCCGGATAAATTCTTCTGATTACTTTTTGGATTCATATTCATAACAGTAAATAGAGAGGGGGTAATTTAAAGCTTGCCGCTGCCTTTGGGATTGTAGCCGCTCTTAACCTCGTCCCCGTCATTAAAGCTATCACCATCGGTGTCAGGATTAATAGGATTAGTGAGGTAGATTTTAACCTCTTCATAATCAGATAAACCGTCAAAATCAGAATCAATTAAGTTAATATTAGTGTTAAGCGCTTTCTCTTCTAAGTCTGTTAAACTGTCGCCATCGGAATCAACCGGCGCCGTCACCACAGTGGTGCCGCTAGCGCTGGTGGCGATATTAGTATTAACTACTGGTTCTGGGCTGGGAACAATAGGTTCTGGCTCAGGAACAACAACATTATTAACGGGAGGAGTTACCACCACTTCATTTGAGGGTTTATCAGCGGTAGTAGTAGCGCTAGGCAATAAATCGCTCTCCGCAGCTGAGCGCATAAATTTTGAATAAGCCAAATAAGCGGCTGCCCCTAAAATTAAAGCTACTAAAACAATAATGAGAACAAATTTTATTTTTATCCCTGAGCGTCCAACGTGAACATCTTCTCCCTCCACTAAGACGCGAGGGGCAGAAAGACCGGCCGCCTGAGTTTGAATACTGGCACCGCCGGCCGGATGAGCGACCGAAGCATCAGTTTCTGCAAAAATATCATCTACAGAATTATCCGCAGGCTGATTGCCAAGATTGTTAAACATAAATTTCAAAATTTATTTTAAGAAAACTAATTTCTTTATCATTATAAACGATTTTTTCAAAAAATACATCCTTACTGATTTTCTGGCCTAATTGGCGCCATTTTATCCCCAGTAACAACTTCTGAATCATTATTGATAATTTTATAAGTTATGGGCTCACCCTTTTCATCTCTATTTAAAACCTGGACTTTAGTTTCGGCCGGAATATAAAGATTAGCCTTTTCTTCCGTACTCATAAAGACCGGCTCTAAATAGGCTGATTGATTTTCAGAAACATTAGTGTCATCCTTCTCTGGGCCAGAGCGCTGAGCGTAGAACCACCAGACTAAAGCCGCTAAAACCAATAATCCAACAGCCAGCAATAAAATTTTTTTATTAACCCTCATAATTATTAATATTACTAAAAATTTTAGTTAGCGTTACCATTGCCATTACCATTACCACCCTCTTGATCTATATAACAGTGCATATAACTAGCAACACAAACAAAGGAGCCAACCGAAGGATTGCAGCAATACTGGTTTTTCCCGCAAACAACCTGGCCACCGCAACATTGCTGAGTGGTAGGATTATAACAACTATTACCACAAGGCTGTTGCCCCGGACAAGGAACTTGAGTATCTAAAACGCAGCCGCCGTTAGGCCAGGCGTCATCATTCCAAATATGGCCAGCCGGGCATAAACAACTTGTCGCCTCACAATCGTAGAGCCCATCGCAATTGTAGAATCCGTTCGGGCAGCCTTGGGCCGCGCAATCTGATCCGCCGGTACAACATTTGTCGGTATTTTGCCCACAATTGGTGCTGTGGTTATTATCTCGGGGATGACATTCGCCAGCACATAAATACTGACTAGCCAGACAACCGCCATCCTCTCCACAAACAGTGCTACTCTCACAGCCATCCTGACCGTCACAATCATACCAGCCGCTCACACAAGCGCACTCGCCATTATTATTAACTTGATTCTGACCGGCACAGGTACAGTCTTCCGGACAAAGACCACCTATTTCCCAGGGAACTAATTGACCGTTACGCCTTATTTTTGCCTGACAAATACCATCGCCGCAATAACCGCCGCCCTCTTCATCATCAGGGGCAAGGAAGGTGCAAAAATACTGATTATTCATGATGGGGTAAGGAACGGTATCTGTAATTTTAGTGGTGCAACCGTATTGTAAGCTCGGTGAACTAGCAGGGATATTATTACGATTGACTACAATTCCGGTATTACCGTCACAATCTTCATGGCCGTCATTATAGAAGCCGCCACGCCCTTCAAAATTCGGTCTTTGTAAAGAATGATCGCCACAGTAATTATTAACTCCTAAACGGAATTCTCTTTCGGTGAAAGCACCAAATTCATTATCGGCTCTAATCTTAATTAAGAAAGAAGAGGAGGCCACAGTCGGAGTGCCGTACAAAGCATAATAATGACTCATCGGAACAGCAGCTTCGGCCGAAGGGTTTAATGAAGATTTAAACCAAGCAAGCAGGCGGCCCCAAGCTCCACCAGAAGATTTAGAAACGTTAGTATTATTACCCAACTCGGGCTCGCCCGTAGTTGTTTCCATAATCGCTAAGCCCGCGGGCAAAGGGATAGAAGCGCTATAACTAATGGTATGATCTCCCTGTTTCTGCCAGCCCAAACCACAGTAATAATAAGAACCGACACGAACTGATTTTGAACAATTCAAATCTAAAGCGGGTGGATCGGCCTTGAAAGTAATGTTTATCTGGCGCGTAGAGCTTACATTATATTGATCTTTCGCGGTGACAACATAAACAAAAGTTGTGTCTTTATTAAATTTATTACTCATATGAACATCATATTTAAGAGAGTAATAAACCGTATCACCCACCCGCTCTGAAGTTACCGGTCCGACTGTAGAGTTAGCCGGGGAAAGAACGTCATAAGGTCCAGAATTCCAAGTAGCTTTAGTAAAGGTGTAAGAAAGGGGGTGGTGTTTATCAGTAATACTAAAACGTACAATTAAAGGGATTTCAGTGTTAGGGTAATAAGCAATATCGTCTGACTGAATCAACGGGGCGCCATTGGTAATTTTCAAAACTGTAACCGTCGACAAGGTGCCGCCCTGGCCATCGCTAACCGTTAACGGTAAATTATAATTACCAGCATTACCGGCAGCTTGAGCGTAAATTCTCTTTTGGTTGGGATTAGAGCTATCTTGCAAGATAGGAGCAACGTTGTTTTGATTATTATTACGCCAATTAGTCCAAGTACTAGCGCCAGTATTAATCGACCAATCTAAAGGATTTCCCTCAGGATCAATCACTTTAATAAAACCGTTAAATTCTTGATTCTGTTCACCTTGCAAATTAGTGGCAATCAAAATGGGATCAAGGTTATCGCTAGAGCCGACATAACCGGCGCCACTAGCAACACAACCGGAATCAGCTAATTGTCCTTCAGTTGTATTATAACCAAGACTCTTAGTCTCCATAGCCGCGCATAAACTGTAATTAGAGCCATTCTGGTCGCTAGAATAAACAAAGGCATAGCTCCCTCCTGGTAATTCTAAAGAGCTATTACCTGGCTCCGGATCGGCAAAAGAATTAGTATCCTTATTCCAACAAGTATCTACGTCATGATCAGCACAAGGGCCGAGGGTATTAATAGGGTCTACTAAAGAGCTGCCCGCCCCAATTTGGGGTAAAAATAAAGATTGCCAGCTCGGCCAAACGGATAAACTGTTTAGAGGTAAATAAGTGCCAGCACCTAAAATTGGATAGCGTTTATTCTTATTATTAAAAGCCGCTAAAGATTCCCGCAAATCACCCAACATACCTAAGCGGCGGACATCACGGGCAACCTGGGCGCGCAAGCTATTACAATATAAATTTTTGCCACAATCAGCGTCAGTATAACAGACATCATTTTCGGCTAAACGGCAACGGCCCGGAGCAGTACTTTCACCAAAACAAGTATAACCCTCGGCGCAATCGGAATTGCTTTCGCAAGGCATGGTAGAAATATAGCAATTACCCGACTCATTCAAATTGCTATTAAAGCGCCAATGATCGACTATCTGCCCCAAAACATCTACTGTCTTAAAATCGGGGTCCTGGTTATACGAAATTAAATAGATATTGGTGTAAATTTGTTTGGTTGCTAAGTTAACATTAGCAGCATTAACATAAACTGTGCGTCCGTCACGGACAGCGTCATAACCATCAACCATCAAAGCCTGCGGAGATCCGGAAAACTTCTGGCTTTTATACCAACGAGCCGCGCTATAATGGTTCGGGTTCGGCAAGATTCGAACAGCGATTGCGTCACTACTATTATTAGCAATCGCGGCAGCCGAGCCAGGATCACCCATGACATTAACGTTATTATTTCCTTCAGCCGCTCTGCCCGCCAGAGGCAAAAAAGCTAAAAGAAGCAAACCGAATAGCAATGGATAAAAAAGACGCTTATTAATCATATAAAAATATTAACAAAATTACTGCGCACTGATAACCAAAGAAATCGGTGCGGATTTACCGCTTTCATTATTAGACGCATCTAAGGCTGAGAGGGCAAAATAGTGAGTACCTGGACTAAACTGCAGTAAATCCAACTCTAGAGCAGTTGTGCCTTCCTCGGAATCAAAAGATTCTCCATACTGGCCGCTAGCAATGCCGTGGTAAAGGCGATTAAAGGAAGTATCAGCATCATTTGCATGCCAAGTAAAACGCACCCGCTGGGCATTAATAATTTGCGCGCTTAAACCCTGCGGTGCTGGCGGTGCAATTTTATCGCTCACGAGCACAGTCTTTTCATCCGACAGGGGGCTTTCTACTTGAGCAATCGAAATAGCAGAAACCTTAAAACGATAAGAAACGTCAGTTTGCAAGCCGGATAGCAAGAAATGGCAAGAATAATTTTCACCCGTCGTAGGAGCTAGAGGCGAGCAAACGGGAGTAGAAAAACCTTCTAAATAATAATCCGTAGGCTTAGTGTCAACAAAAGACATATTGCCGGCATTGAGAGGCGCATAGTAAATTCGATATTTCCCCATCTTATTTGGATTAGCATCATAAATCAAACTAGAATCGCCATACCACTCCAAACGCACCGTTTCGCCATCCTCTTCGTCTACGGCCGCGGTAATTGCTCCGATTTGCGGAGTCGCCTCCTTAAAGAAATAAGATTCCTTTAAAACATTCCAGATACAGAAGCCGTCGCCAACTCCGTCGAAATTATTATCCGGACCGCAAGTTGAACCCAAATTAGAGCAAGGGGCTTGGCCTTCGCTGCAGGCCAAAGCATTACCAGAGCCTCTAATAACAGCGGGGTTAATCATCGCCGGCAAGTCATCAGCTAGGCCGTCGCCGCCAGCATCGCGGCAATAATAAAATTTATAATTATAGTTAGCGCAATTACCAATAGCGCCATTGCAAGTATCGTACCAAGGCGACCAGTTCTGAGTAGCCGGATCGATAGCCGGCCAAGGATTGCTACATAAAAAGATAAATAGAGGCGTTTCCGTACGCAAACCGTCACCATCTTGATAAGCGTTACAACAATTATTAAAACAATCAGGCTCGGCACAAACACAAGCCGAAGAGGCATTACAGGCTGGAGCGGAAAAACGATCCATATTGAGCTCGGCTCTCAAAATTGTAGAGTCATCCGAAACTCCTCCCGCCGCCACCACGAAGGCTTGATCCGAACTCAACCCGCTGACAGAAGCGAGACTGGCGACGCTAGGCTTAACAACCTCCCAATTCCAATCCCAATAATAACCAGAACTAGGATGGAGCCTCTGTCCATCCGCGCTATAAGCGCTAGCACTGAATAATTTATCCCGGTCAGCCTTAGTATCAAAACTATTGCTCTGAGGATTAGTGTCATCTTCATTGAGATCATTTTCTGTTGTTTTGAATAGATAAGAAGCGGGAGCGGTCACAACATAATCAACTGCGCAAATACCAGCGTTAGCCCCCTGTTGAGGCAGAGTACTGAAGCTAGTAATATAAGAATTGGTAAATACTAAGTTGTTAAAAGTCAGAGCAGCTCCTTCAATATAATTATTAGTAGCAGGATTTAAATAACCAGCACCATTCATCCCCAATTGCCACTGGCTTAAAACACCTTCATTACTATCTAAAGCGCCATCACCTTTCACGATTAAATAGTAAGAAGTGGCGGGCGCTAATAATTTCTTGGGACGGAATTCAGCGACGCTGCCATTACCTTCTTGGGTAACTACCACCATTCCTGGAACGGCGCAATACAACTTCGAAGGGCTAGGAGCAGATAAAGCTAAAGCGGTTTCAGAACTTAAACCTAAATGGCGCGCGAGGCTGCGTACAGAACGAGTAAATCTCTGATAGGCGCGGACAAAAAAATTCTGGTGTAAAGGTTTAAAGCCATCAGCCGCAGCTAAAAATGTACCGGCTGGACAGGAACCGTTACCATAATCATGTTCTTCCAATAAAATTAAACCGTTAGATAAACTGCTAACATCCATATCCTGATCAAAGGGCACTCTGATGCTGGCATTACGACAAACATTACTGGCGCTAGAAGGTGGTTGGACAGAATCCGCAATCACTTCCGGACGAGCGCGACAACAAGTGCCAGCATCGCAACCTAAAGTTTCAACATTACCGCAATCAGAATCTTGACTACAGCCGCAACATAAACCGCGATCATTGCCAGAGCAAGGAGCTTGATTAGGCTGACAGACCAAATTGCCATTACCAATACCTGCACAGGAAGCGGGATTACTCACCTGACAGCAACAGGTACCGCAATCACCCGGCAAACCCACTGAACCCGTACTATTTAAACAAGCAAAAGGAGAAGAACAAAAAGATTGATTACATTCCGTTGTGGAGGTAGTTGTTAAATTACGGCAATCTTTGCCCAGGCCACCAAGAACGGGCTGGGCGCAACCAGTGGCACAAGCGCTTAAAGTAGGGTAAGTTCCTGTTGCAATCGGGTTAGAGTCGCATTGATCATTATTAGGTGAGGCTTGGCAATTATAGTAAGCACAATAACCACCGGCCATCTGCGTACCAGAATTACATTGCTGATCGCTGAAGTTAAAACAACAACCGGCGCCGGCGGCACACGCCAGCTGATCGCCGTCAAATTGGCTACAAAAATCGACGCCGGGATTAGCCGCACAATTATCAACACAGCTTTCAACAGTTTTAAATAAACCAAAAACTTTAGGCGTCGAAGAGGCGCACTGGCTGGGGTTGCCTGGCGGGGTTGAAGAAGCGCTCTCACAATCAAAGTAGGCGCAATAGCCGAAATCAGGGCTGGCTGGATCACTGCTCACTTCTTGACCGCTGCCCCCAGTACAGACATCATCGTGTTCACTAGCGGTACCGCGAGAATCAAAACAACAGAACTCACTATGAGCCATGCAAGCGTCTTTAGTGGTTAAACGGCTACAATCAACGCAAGCTCCCGTCGGCTGAGAAACATCGCAATATTTACCTGAATGGCTGCTACAATTACAAGCTTCATCCGATAACTTTTGCTCAGCAACAGAAAAGGAGCCATTATTATCACTATCAATGGCACAGCCTGAACATTGACCTAAGCCAGAGTTATCATCAGATAAGTCGCTGCCGCAAGTACCAGTACAAGTTAAAGGCGCGCAGCAATCACGGGCATCCTGACCGATTTCACAGCAGCAATCACAACGAGCCGGATCTGAAGCGACACAGGAACTGCCATTACAATCCGCCTCGCCCCCGCATAACTCTGCGGTTACGCAACGGCCGGTATTATTAATGCTAGCGCAATCAAAACCAGAGGCGCATAAAGAACAACTTGAGGTGGTATTACTGACACTATCCACGCAACGGCCGCCGTCTAATCTTGTCCAACCGTTGGGACAGGAGGCGGCGGTATTTATTTCCCAGTGAGCCTGGCTACCAAACTGAGGGAAAACTTTGCACGACTGGATAGCACTAAATTCCGTGCCATTTAAATTATAAGTAAGGGTTGAAGAAAGCGAACAATTACCATTATTAGCCACGCAGGCATCTAGCCCAGAATCATAACTACAACCGCCTGTTTGCAAAGCGCAGGCTGAATTACTGGCACAAGTAGAGTCACAAGAGCCTAAAATCTGAGTACCGCCCCCAAAAGGAGAACAAAGACCGGGCGAATTAGGACAAAATGCCCCCACCTGACAAGCGCCCAAAGCTTGGGCCATTCCCTGGCAGCTATCGTAAGTGGTTGTAGTAGCAACGCCGCCAAAACCAGTAGAAAATCCCCACTCAAAAACAGAATTAGGAATATCAAGGTAACAATCAGCTAAAGCATTAACGCAGCGACCCTGCTTATAAGTACTAGCCGGGCAACAAACCTCGCCGCCGCAATCACTATTGGCAGTACAGGCACCAATTTCAAAATTAACATCGTTACCCCATTCATTATTTTTTAAAACTTTCAAGGGGCCGGTCACAGCATTTTCTGGAACCAGCGGGTCTAAGCGCTGAGCCCCTTGGTCAAGAGCAATAACGCCACTCACGGAACGATTATAGGTAAAGACCGACAAAGCATCGCCACCATTATCACCAAAATATTCGCCCCAAATACTAACCGGGGTGCCAATCTGTCCCCGCTGCGGAGAAACTCGACAAATACTGGTCTTTAAAGAAATGGCAGCATTAGCAGCAAAAGTGTTAGGATTAGCGTTTTGAGAGTTAATTTCTGTCTCTCCTAATTTAATAGAAATTTCATAGTTACCGTCACTGAGATTGGCTGGCACTTTTACAATAATTTGTTTATCCCGCCAAACAGAATTTGCACAAACTTCAGGGAAAGCATAATCAGCCTCGACATTACCAAAATACACTTGGGAAGAGCCTCTGGCACCGCCAAAACCACCACCATGAATAGTGACATATTGACCGGCACGGCCAGTAGCGGGCTCAAAATAACTAATAAAGGGACCGGCGTCAGGTTCTTCTTCTTTAACGAAACTGACATAATTACTCTTCTCTTGATTACCAGCGACGCTAGCAACAACAAAACTGCTCATTTTGCCTCGATTCAAATTCGGAATAGTACTAGTACCGGCTAAACCGGCGGGATTAACAAAAACCGAATCTAAACCTCGAACATTCTTACTATAATTACCAAAATAAGCGTCTCCCGAATAAAGATTAACTCCTCGATAATTCACTTGCTCACTCAACAAACCGGCGTCAGGAGTAAGGAGACAAAGTCCGGGCCTAACAATATTATTAGCAACGAAGTCCGGTAAAACTGGGCCATTTTCATCATTAGTAGTATCAGCCTGATTATCAGACGTAATTACTCTAATGGCGCCAGTAATAACGCCTGAAGGCACAGCAATAATAATTTGATTATTAGTCCAAGAGTTAATACAGTCCGGATTTAATACTGAAGGCTCTACGCCCGCTAAATCGCCGCCAAAAATTACCCTGCTGTTAGTGGGATCATAGGCTCCAAAATTGCTTCCCGAAATTGTGATAATATTATCAACCGCCCCATTGGGAGTAGCCAAATCACAGGTAACAGCACAGTCATCATCACTGTCACAACTCCTATTAATATCTTCCTGACAAAAACCTCCTACAGGACTAATCTCTGTAATTACTGGGGGGCCATAACAGGTGCAAGAAGTCGTATCGCAACTTAAATATTCAGCACAACGATTATTATCCGCTTCGCAAGTAGGGCTGACTGGGTCAGCGTCACAAGAATCGCCCAGCTCTCCTTTCGGCAAGCAAGAGCAAGTACCGCTGTCACAATAACTATCGCTCGCGCAAATCTGATCAACCGCCTGGCAGCCAGGTAAAGGATCGCTATCGCAGCTCGTAGGCCCGCTGCCATTATTACAGTCGCCACCAATACAGTTTCCCCAAGAATTATCGGTACAAATCATGGAACCGCCGCAGCCGCAAGCGCTAGACGAACCGTTGACACAATAATTCCCGGCGCCGTTGCCATTAGTAGCGCCCATCAAACGGCTTAAAATAAAGGAGGCGATGCCCCAGGCCGACAAAACAATCGCCAAACCAATAACACCATTACGCATGATTTTCTTAGCTTGATCAATTTTGTCTTCCTCGCCATTAGAAGTCATCCAAAGAAAGCCGGCATAAACTACGAGGCCAACCGCTAAAACCCCCAAAACCAACATGGTAATATTAATGATGCGAGCGGCAATGGTTCGGGGATCATTTGCGCTTAAAACAATGTCGTTACTGATTTCGTTAGTGCCGACATCAATCTGGGCGCCAGCTAACTGCGCAAAAGCAAGGCTGGAACCTATCAAGAAGAAAAGCGCAAATAAACGAATAATGACTTTTTTATTTTTAAACACAAAGGAAATAATTATTAAGCGTAAAGCTATTAAAGGATAAAAATATCAATTACCCGAAACCTTATCGCTAAATAACCTGATGACTTAAAATTTTTATTGGCAATTACCATCCAAACCTAATAAATTAGTGGCAGTGCCGTAACAACAAGAAGGGTTAGAAATATCAGCGGCACAATTAGGGCCAGCGCTAGGCTTATAACAATTTTGATAGATGTCTTTAACGCCGGAACCAACTTGAGTCTTATAGCTAACGGAGGCGGCTAATTCAGTATGATTTAAAAAGGCAAAGGTAAGGTCAGGTTCACCGTCCAAAGGGGAAACATCACGATTATCGGCTGTCACCCAATAGCCTAAAGGCGAGGGAGAAGAGCTGAAAATATTCAGCAAATGATGCTCAATATCTTTCTGGCCATTATTAACAATCACGCTGCCGGTCCGTAAACTGCTATTCATCATCAAGGTATTAAAGTTAATCTTTACCGCCTCTTTAGTATCAACGCCTAAACTATTATTATCTGGCTGAATGAAAGATATCTGCGGCGGTTCAGACATAATCTGGTCATTAATATAGAAAGACCATTTGTACTTATCCTTTAAATTCAGATTGTTAGCATCGTTTTCGTTATAAAAGGCTAAGGGGCCATCAGCAAAAACATCACGATTACCATCCAAAGAATTCAAAGAAGCATCAACGACACCATCTAATTGTTCAATATTAGAAACTGGATAATTTTTACCATTGCCGTCCTGACAGGTCTGATAATTGGCAAAGGGGGCACAATGAGAAAATGGCTGGAAATTAGCGCAATCATTATCAGAGGCGCAAGTCTTTAAATTGGCAGCAACTAATTCTACGGCTAAATGACTGTTGGCCGGTAAGCAGTAAATCTTTTCGCCGCAACCATTTTGGCCACATTCAACATCAGAAATAAACTCTACGGTTTTATAGGCATTGGCAATCATAAATTTACCGGCCAGATAATCGCCAACACAAACGTTATTTTCACACTTATAAGAAACACAATCGCTATTTTGCGTACAAGCAGCACCGGCGGGAGCAGACGCCTCGGCATTAATAATCCTAATGTAAGGACTAACGTCACTGGCTAAGCCGGAAACCAACAAAGGATTAACAGCTTCATTAAAATTCAATTGAATAACCGAATTCATCGGCCGGTCGTGTCTATCTTTAACCTCGCTTGAAGAAGTCCGATCTTGACCGCCATTAAAAGGTTGTAGGGAGAGAGCGGCCACATTGTTAGTGGCGAGACGAAAATTATTACCGGCAGATCCAGCCACCTTGGCAGTTAAAGTAATATGAGCAGCATTCTTGTCAACATTAACATCGGGATGGCCGCTTAACTTAGCATAAATGGAAGTAGCAACGGCATTAACATCACAATTGCCAGGGGCAATTAAAATATTATTACCATTACCAGTGGAGGCAAAAGTATAAAGCTCGCCGCCAACTGTTAAGTTATCCGCTAAGACTTCGGGGGTAATGGCTATGTTCCAAGAATTACCCGCCTCATGACCATCAACTTGTAACTGAAAAAATCCCGGAAAGTTTATCTGATTTCCTGACCAATCAGCCACTCCCAGTAAAGACTGGCCGGCAAAAAGTTGCGCTTGAGTATTATTAATAGTGGTAACTACGGAAAGCGAAGAAAAATGACCATGATAACTAGAATCAATCGTGGCGCTACCATTTTGATTGCCGGATGTAGGCGTAACCCCCAAAACTAACGCTGGCTGATAAATATTAGGACAGTTCTCAACCTGGATAGAAGCTGCGGCCGCCACTGCTGGCTGCATAGAAGCAAAAACATCCTCTTCGTTATCAGGTAAGGGGAAAATTCCTCCTTTTATTACCTGAGGCGGGGTTAAGTCGATATTATTACTAACTTCAAAGCCCCACTGCAAAAAATCATTTTGACAAGTTTTAAAAATAGAATCGCCGTTATCTTTCCTTAAACCACTGGTCAGCATCACGCTATAGTCCGTGTTACCATCGGGGCTACCTAAAAAATCTAAAGGCGTAATAATAAAAGTCAAACGATCACTGGAGGCGTGTACGTAGGCGCGACTGACGTTGGTATTATCATCGGGACAACTATTAGCACCGCAATTATCCCCCAAATCCTGACGGAAAATACGAATATTCTCAGGATTAATTAAACGACAAGTATCTTGGTTACAAGCGCAAGCATCACCCGCTTCATTTTGGCAGACACTCTCCAAATTCAAAGGTTCTTTAAAGGAAACAATAATAGAGGTATTACGAGCAACGGCGCTTTGGCCATTTTCTGGATATACTCTCTCCACCGTGCAAGCGCCAATAGCACCGGTGCCAACCAAGGCAGAATTATTTTGATCCCCGCCAAAAATACCGCCCACACCAGTTGCTTGCATCAAACGGCTAAGGATAAAGGAGGCAATCCCCCAAGAAGACAAAATAATAGCTAATCCGATAATGGCATTCCTTAAAATCTTTCTAGCATCGTCAATCTTATCCTCACTGCCGCCACTAGTCATCCAAAGAAAACCGGCATATACTATTAAGCCGACCGCTATTACCCCCAAAAAGAGCAGAGTGATGTTAATTATTCTAGCGATAATAACGCGAGGGTCAGTAGCACTTAAAGCAATCGTGTTGCTAATCTCGTTTACCCCCACATCAAGGTTCTGGGCAAAAGCAAAATTAGCCAGGCTGAGACCGGCGCCAATAAGCGCGAGAAATAATAAAAAAGAAAAAAATCTGCGACGCATTTTATTTTAATTGAACCGCAAAGCATGATATAATTTAGACGCTAAGCAGTTAAGCATATTATAACATAAAGACGTAAACTTGAAAACGCCATGACTATCGATCGCATTATCAAAAAGTTCCAAGAAAATCATCCGGGTGAAGATCCGACAATGTTACGTTTAGCCTACGATTTTGCCGCCGAAGCGCACGCCGGACAACTCCGTAAGACTGGAGAGGAATATATCCAACATCCGCTCCATACCGCTTTTTTGTTAGCCGAAATTAAAGCCGATTTACCTACAATAATCGCCGGCTTAATTCATGACGTCCCCGAAGATACCGACCGGACATTAGAAGACGTGGAGAAAAATTTTGGCGAAGAAATTGCCACCTTAGTAGCCGGCATTACTAAACTGGGAAAAATCAAATATCGCGGCATTGAACGCTATCGTGAAAATTTAAAAAAGATGTTTCTAGCGATGGCCGCGGATATCCGGGTTATTTTCATTAAATTCTGCGACCGCCTCCACAATCTAAGGACCCTGGAAGGATTACCGCCAGTCAAACAGAAACGCATTGCCGAAGAAACTTTAGAAATATATGCCCCTATTGCCGGCATGCTCGGCATTTGGCGACTGAAGTGGCAACTTGAGGACCTCTGTTTTAAGTATCTTTATCCGGAAAAATTCCAAGAATTGGAACAAGAATATGAAGTCGAAAAAAAAGCCGAGAGAAATCAATATTTTCAAAAGATAAAAAAAGAATTGCTGCCACGCTTAGCTGAAGTAGAACTAAAATATGATATTGAAGTCCGCTTTAAACATCTTTACAGCATTTACCAAAAAATGCAGCGCAAAGACAGAAAATTTGACGAAATTTATGACGTCTTTGCCCTGAGATTAATCGTGCCAGCAATCGATGATTGTTATAAAGCTCTAGGCGTAATCCATACTCTCTGGCGCCCTAAACCTAATCGTTTTAAAGATTACATTGCCGTCCCCAAGCCCAATGGCTATCGCTCCCTGCACACCACCATCTTTGGGCCAGAAGGAAAGGCTGTCGAATTCCAAATCCGCACTCAAGAAATGCACGAAGAGTCTCTTTATGGTCTCGCCGCCCATTGGTACTACAAATCCAAGCATCAGGGAGGAATGCAACCCCATTGGGTGAAAGAAATAATTGAAATCCAAAAGGAAATATCTGATACCAGCGAGTTAATTAAAAATATTAAACTTGATATTTTTAACGACCGCATTTTTGTCTTTTCCCCTAAAGGCGATGTGTTTGAGCTGCCGGAACAATCAACGCCGATTGACTTTGCTTATGCGGTCCATACTAATGTTGGCAACCAGGCTACGGGAGCAATTATTAATGACCGTTTAGCAAAACTTGACCAAGAGTTAAAAAATGGCGATTTAGTGGAAATCATCACCGAAAAAGGGAGGCAGCATCCCAACCGCGACTGGTTAAAATTTGCCAAAACCAAAAGAGCCCGCGACCGCATCAGACAATTTGCCAAAAAAGGGCCCTTGGAAAACATCAAACGCTTTATTCCGGGTATGAAGTCATAAATCAAAAAAACCGCCGCGTATTCCGCGGCGGTTTTTGTAAGATATCTTTAGCGATTTTGAGTCTCTTCCAATTTACCAGTCTTGCGCAAAAATTCTTTCTTGCGCTGCATTTCCATGCTAGTTAAAGCATACTTTTTCTGTTGCCGCTTGGTTTTTTTTGGCTCTAAATGCTGTTTAGAGCGCGCCTTATCTAGTCTTTTGCTGTTTTTTAATCCTTTCTTGAATTTACGCAAAAAACTTTCAAAGCTTTCACCTGGTTTTCTTTTAAAATCAGCCATAAATTACACCTTCCTTTCTATTTACTTTTTTTTCTAATCTATCTTTAATTTTCTTAAAGGCTACTGTTTCTTGCACTCCAGATTCCATATCTCTCAAAAGTATAGTTTCATCCATGACTTCTTTTTTCCCTAAAATTAAACTTATCTTGGCTTTCAAACTAGCGGCTTCTTCCATTTGATTTTTCAAACTGTCGGTAGAGAAAGACTGACGAACGTTAAAGCCAGCGCGACGCAATTCTTCAAATAAAATTAAAGATTTAATTTTAGCTTGATCACCTAACTGGGCTAAAAATACCGCCTCTTCTTTAAAATCAGGTAAGACTAACTTATCTTTAATTTTAGCTACCAATCTTTCTAAGCCAATAGCGAGGCCAACCGAAGGAGTCGGCCGACCACCTAGGCTTTCCACCAAATTATCATAACGACCACCACCGGCTAAAGCTAATTTACTCTGCGCGACGCCATCATCATTAACTGGCCAGAATTCAAAAACAGTATCGTTATAATAGCTTAAACCCCGGACTAAATAAGGATTGAAATTATAAGGGATATTTAATTCGTCTAAATATTCTAAAACTTTAGCGAAGTGCTCGCGGCTTTCATCGGATAAACAATCGGCAATTTGCGGAGCCTCGCTTAATAACTGTTGACAAGCCTCTTCCTTGCAATCCAACAAGGCCAACATATTCTTCCCTAAATATTTTTTGCAGTTGTTGCACAACTTAGAGCGGCGGCCGCGTTCTTTATAGAAATTATTCAACTTGGTGCTATATTCTTTACGACAATCAGCCTTACCCAAGCTATTGATTTGAATTTGAAATTTAGTTTGCAAATCTTGAAAAAAATTATAAGCAGCCGCAATCAGCAAGGCCTCGGCCATCGGTTTATTTTCACCGATTATTTCCAAATTAAACTGAGTTGATTCGCGATAGCGTCCGGTTTGCATTTTTTCCCGACGGAAAATCGGACCAATGGAATAAAGGCGTACCGGCTGGGGCAATTCGGAAAAATTATTTTCAATGTAAGTGCGAGCAATACCTTGAGTTAATTCCGGACGCAAAACTCCGTTTTCTCCTTTTTCACAATCTAGGCTGTATAACTCCTTATCGTTATTATGCCGAGTCGCTTTCTTGTATAATTCCGCACTTTCAATTATCGGAGTCTTAATGGCATTAAAGCTATAAAGCTCCGCTAAAGAAGCAGCTTTGTTAATAACAGTACTGAGATAACGAAATTCGGCCGGAACAATATCTTTCATACCTAAAAGACGATCAATCGCTTTAGCGCTTCTCTTTTCTACCGGTTTCTTAAAAGCAGGACTATGTTTTACAGGCATTTTTTTTCTAGGCATAAGTTTAGAAGACAATAAAACACTAATAATTACCAGAACTATTTAAAAAGCAAATTATTGCTGAGAATAATCAACTGGGTCATTAAAAATAGTAGCGCGACTAAATGGCCAGCCACGCAAGAGTACCCGACCAGTAATAAAACTCTTATTAACACCACCGAAAGTGCGAGAATCTTTAGAAGCAGTCCGATTATCGCCCATGACAAAATATTCGTCTTCACCTAAAGTTAACTTATCATCGCTATTGGAGTAGGTGGGAGTGCCATCATCTAGATAACGCTCAGGCAAAATTAAACCGCCGGGATATTCTTCATTATAAATAATCACCCGCGAATCTTTAACCTGCACCCCTTCTCCGGGCAGACCAATAATCCGCTTAATGTAATACTCCTGGGGATTAAGGGGGTAGCGGAAAACTACGACTTCACCTCGTTCAATCGGGCGGAAGCGATAGCTGATTTCATCAATAATCAAATACTCATGATCATGAAAAGTTGACTCCATGGACATGCCCTTAACATAAAAGGGCTGAATCAAAAAGTATCTAACTGGAATAATAATGGCAAAAGAAATAACTACCACTTTTATCCCCTCCCAAGCTAAAATTAAGAATTTCTTAAACATAATGAAAAATTGCTAAGGGGATAAGCTTGTTTCTTAGTCGATCTAAATACTGAGAACAAGGCCGGCCGACTAGCAATATCTAATGAGCATATCACAAAAAACTAAAAAAGGCAAATCAATAAAATATCAATTATTAGCCAATAAACATTGCGTCGCCATAGCTGTAGAAGCGGTAGTGTTGAGCGATTGCCTCTTGATAGGCCGCGTCAACATTCTTCTTGCCCGCTAGAGCTGAAACTAGCATTAATAGGCTTGATTTAGGCAAATGGAAGTTAGTAATTAAAGCGTCGACTAACTGAAATTTGTAACCTGGATAGATAAAAATTTCCGTCCATTCTTGATACGCCTCACCCCAAACAGATCTTCCCTGCGCAATTGCCTGGCCATAAGATTCCAAAACCCGACAACTAGTTGTACCTACCGCCACAATTCTCTGCCCCTTTTGCTTGGCTCGCGCTAAAGCTAAGGCTGATTTCCGACTGATGACTGCCAATTCTGAATGCATTTGATGCTGGCGAATATCTTCGCTTTTAACAGCCGCAAAGGTGCCAAGGCCGACATGAAGGGTAACACTGATAATTTCTATACCTTGCTTCTGTAATTGAGCGAGCAGTCGCTTAGTAAAATGAAGCCCGGCCGTCGGCGCCGCTACCGAGCCATTTTGCTGAGGAGCGGCATAGACAGTTTGATAACGGCTGCGATCAAGTTTTTGACTGGCGCCAGGATTAATATATGGCGGCAAAGGCATGCGCCCTATCTTTTCTAAAGCCTTCCAAAAATTATTACTCCGCAGATTAAAAACCACCCGCCAAGTACCATCGCCTTGATCGGCCAATAAACGAGCAGATAAACCGTGACGGAAAACAACTTGTAAATCAGGATGTACCCGCCCCCCGACTAAAC
>CALJZR010000009.1 GCA_937983635.1 uncultured bacterium
TGCCTTTTGCTTCATCAATGCTGGTAACTTTTCCTTCCATATTTTTGAAAGGGCCTTCGTTGATTTTAACTGGAGAGCCAACCACGACATCAATCGTGAACTTAGGGTCTTCCACGCCCATGCGTTTCTGCAGGGACTTAACCTCGGTTTCACTAATCGGGGTGGGGATGGTGCCAGTGCCGATAAAGCCAGTCACGTTAGGGGTGTTGCGGACGACATACCAAGAGTCATCGGTTACTTCCATTTCTACTAAGATATAGCCAGGAAAGATTTTTTCTTCAACGACTTTGCGTTTGCCGTTTTTAATCTTAATCTTTTTTTCTGTAGGAATGAGAATGTTGAAGATTTTATCTTCCATGTCCAAAGATTCTACCCGTTGTTTCAAATTTTGGGCGACATTTTCTTCGTAGCCGGAATAGGTGTGAAGAACATACCAGCGCCGTCCTTGGTTTAAAAGTTGTTTGGCCATAAGTTTAAAGGCGCTTGGCGACCGGCTTTTCACCGTCGCGCTCCAGCGCGCTTGAGGAAGAAATTTATTGAATAATAAGTTCTTTGAAACCGAGATTGAAAACGTAGTCTAAGATGCCTAAAAAGGCGGCTACGGCTAAAGAAATGACAATTACTAAGATTGTGTAATTATAGGTTTCTTTTTTTGTCGGCCAGGTAACTTTTTTCATTTCTTCCAGGGACTCCTGGAAGTAGCGACTGATTTTGCTCATATTAGGTAAAATTTGTAATATTAAAAAGAGCCGTTAAGGCCACTTTTTGTATCTGCTTATATATTACCGAAATCGCTTTCGTCTGTCAAGCTAGCGCTGTCCTTCCCGTTGCTTTTTCAGGGCAAACAAGATAAAATGAAAATGAACAAAAAATTCATATGGTTAGCCCTAATTTAGCAACAAAAAAAATTACCACTGGCGGCGAAGAGTTTAATGATAATGCCAAAAAACTCTTCCAAGCGATTTATAATGACCTTAATCGCCCTCAAGATAAGGATGATGAATCGCCGCGTTTGCAGGTTTCAGAACTAATTTCCAAAATGGCCTTTTTTTATGAAAAGGTGCGTAACGCTGTTGACTACGAAGAAGATCATCTTTTGCGCAAAAATGCCATTGCCAGAATTCTTAAGCGCCAAATTGTTATTGAAGGCTTTTTAAAGACGCAGGGGACAGAGGATTTATCTCGGCATCTTTTGGCAGAATTGATTCGCGCCAGCTATTTACCTAATAATTCCTTGCCGGAAGCTAAGGTTGGGGAAGTGGTTTTAATTTTAGATAAGTATTTACGCTTAAAGCAAGAATGCTTTAAAGCTTTTGACTCAAGCTTAAATCTGCAAACTGATATCAAGCAGGTAAAGAATAATATTCAGGAAAAGAACCGTTTGGTTTCTTGGATTTTGTCTTTAGCCGCTTGTGAGATTGAGGAGAATCTAGTTAGCGATCAGACTAAGCAGGCGATGGTTAACGTCATGTTTGACACCATGAACCGCGTAATTCAGTTGCCGCCTGATTTACCCTATGGTAGCGATCTGAGCATTCAGATTTATCTTAGTCTTAGTCGTACTTATTCTCGCTTTGATGATGACATGCTTTCTTTTGTTCTCTTTAAATATTACAACCAAGGTTGGATTGGCGAGCGGGTGGATGCGATATTTGCCCCTAAAGAAGAACAGATTAGAGCTATTGCTACTAATATTCAGACTTTGAGAGATACTATTTCTTTTCAGTTAAAACACCCTTTAAAAAAGCAGCTTGATCGTTTAGTGCGGCGCTATTCTTTATATTTTACCGTTTTACAGGAAGCTTTAGCTGATGATCCGGCTAAGGTCTATAATGAATTTAAGCAGAATCCTAAAACTTTTTTAAACGCCGTTCGTAAAGTTTGTAATAAAAAATATAAAAAGGCGAAGGCGCGGTTATGGCGGGCGGCTTTACGCAGTATTATTTATATTTTCTTAACAAAATCGATTTTTGTCTTTTTAATTGAAATTCCAGCTATCCATTGGTTTGATCAGCCGCTTAATCCCAGCGCCCTGGCAATTAATGTTGCTTTTCCAGCTGTCCTCTTATTTTTCATCGTTTCCTTTACTCGTATTCCTGGCGAAAGCAATACTGACCGGATTGTCGAAGGTGTAAAAGAAATTGCTTTTGTTGGTTCCGAAAGACAACAGCCGATTAAGTTGCGCAACCCGAAGAAGCGCGGTCGCGCCGTTAATTTTATTTTCAACCTAGTTTATACCTGTACTTTTTTTATTTCCATCTATTTTATTATCTGGGTTCTAACTCAAGTTAATTTTAATTGGGTGAGCATTACCATCTTCCTCTTCTTCTTAGCTTTTGTTAGCTTTTTTAGCATTATTGTGACCAAAGGCGTCAAAGAATTATTAGTAATTGAGAAGAAAGAAAATTTGTTCTCTTTCTTGGCAGATTTGTTTTACATGCCCATCATTATGGCGGGCAAATGGTTGTCTAATAATGTTTCCAAGGTTAATGTCTTTATTTTTATCTTTGACTTTATTATTGAAGCTCCTTTTAAAATTTTGGTTGATATTGCGGAAGAGTGGACGAAGTATATTAAAGAGCGGAAAGATAACATGGTTTAACTATGGCCCTTGGCACCCTTTTTGTGGCGGCAACGCCTATCGGCAATTTAGAAGATATCAGTTTGCGAGCCTTGCGTGTTTTACGCGAGGCCGCCTTCGTTTTATGTGAAGATACGCGTACGACCAGATCGGAAGAGCGTCGTGTAGGGAAAGAGTGTAGATGTCGGTGGTCGCCGTAT
>CALJZR010000010.1 GCA_937983635.1 uncultured bacterium
TCTTGCCCCGAATGTTTGTTGGATAAAGATGATTGGCGCATTAACTTTACCGCTTCCTCCCTAATTTCCGGCGATTTCGCCCAAGATCAAGAGTTGAAGAGTGAATGGGCGCGCGTTTATAAAATTATTTCTTTTTTTAAAGGATTACGTGATGATTGGAATTATGTCCACTATCGCGATGGTTTAAGAAGTACTTTTGGCGAAGATTTTGATATTATTAAATTATTTGCCGAAGATAATGCCGAGGCAGAAAGTAATATGGAGAATCTCCGCCAAAATCTTTTACAAAGAGAGCTTGTACCCATGCAGGGGGGATTAAGCTTAAAGACGATGGCGGGTTATAAAATTGCCGGCTTACAGTTTTTAGCAGATTTTTATTGGCCTAATGATTTTATTTTTGGACATTTGAGTTATCCAGAGGTTGGTGTTTATCAAGGAGGCGAAAAGCCGGGGACAGGCAATGTTACGGCTTGCTCTTTCCAAAAGAAATTTCAACGCTGCCAGGGGTCAAGTCAGGATATTCTTACTCTAATTTATCCTTCTTGGCAGGGAAGTCTGTTTTTAGAAAATAGTAATTACGCTAACTATAAAGAGGCCTTAGCGCGCCTGCGCCCTTTAGCTGACGGTGGGATGAATGAGAACCTGAATAATTATTGGTCATCTTTATTGATTAGTCGTTACTATTTAAATATTCCGGACTCACACTTGCCCGCTTATTTACGTTCGGAACAGTGGCGATTGCGTATGTCCAGTGCCGCTTTAGGTGCTTGGACGGATATGCAATTACCTTTGGATAAAATGGTGCTAAGGAGCCAAAATGATAAGGAAGGGAATTTGGGCGCGATTGTCGGTTCTTCTGATTATGCTTTGGTGGAGCCCAATTTAGACTATCTTGAGCGCTTATTAGCTCATAATCAAATGCTGTTGGGGATGTTTGAAGCTATTGGTCTTAATGAAAAATCCAGCTTAGCTACTAATAATATTAAGGAGGCCGGCAGGCAATTAACTATTTTAAAAACAATTATTGAAAAACAAGCTCAGGGCGAAGCCTTGAGTGCCGAGGATAATCAGTTTATTCGTGAATTTGTACATACTTATATTGTGGAAAATAATTCAGAAAAAACTATTTCTTGGCGTAATAGTGCCCTGGGCGCAAGTATTAAAGAGAGTCTCGGAATGCCTCGCTTGTTAATTATTGCCCATCCGGTCGGCGATAAAACAGTTTTTGCCGTTGGTCCAATATTTAATCACCAAGAAAGTCGCTAGGTTAATATATTTTATTTTTTAAAAGACCCCGGTAATATCGGGGTCTTTTTTGTGGCAGTTATTATTTAAGTTCGGGGCCAATCGGTATTTGATTGAGGTCTTTATTGCTAATCCCGATACTGAGATGCTGCATAATTGCAAAGGCTTCCGCCGGTCTTCCTAGATAATAACGCTTTTGATCTAATGGGTTTAAATACCAAGCTTCGCCATTGTTTTCAGTCTGTAGTAAAATTTTTCCTTTTAATTTATCAATAATTTTCTGGTCAATTTTTATTTTGCCGCTCCCTAAAGGATTATTGCCTGTATCAATTTCTAAATAATCAGTAAAACCGTCTTTATCGCTATCTGCCTGATTTAAATTGGTAAATAAACCTTTTTCCATTCGGTCAGAAAGGCCGTCTTTATCACTGTCGGCATCCAACACTAATAAGTCTTTAATTAAACCAACCGGAATTTTCCATAAATCTGTGTTGCTTACTCCTACGCTTAAAGCTCTCATCATTAAGAAAGCTTCGTTTGGTCGACTTAAATAGTATTTTTTTTCATCTCTGGGATTCAAATACCAAGCCTCGCCGTGTTCTTCTACCTGGAGAACAATGTTTCCTCGGAGGTTATTAATTAATTTTTTATTAATTTTGGTAAAATTTTTATTGGCTAAGGCTAATATATTTTTAATGTTATCCGTTTCGTTATTAATTAGGGGCGTTTCGAGGGTTTCAGGTATATTTTCACAACTTTGGGATAGGCTTAATTGCTGCTCGACATTTAAATTGCAGGAAGCCGGTAAATGCGATACGACGGTACGAGATTTTAAACCGTTATTACATTTAGTCCACTCACTGTAGGTTATTTGAGTACAGCTATTATTACTACTGCCTCCGCCGCTACCGCCACCGCGACTGAGAACGTTAACAGTTCTTGTAGCCGAGCCCTGGTTACCGGCGCTGTCACTGACGCTATAAATAACAGTATAACTTCCGGTTATGTTTGTATTGACTTGATTATTAATAATGATATTAGCGCTAATATCACCATCGACATCGTCTGAAGCTGTGGCGCCGGCATCGTTATAAATTTGTCCCTGATAGATACTAGCAGGATTTTGCCCATTAATTAATATTATTGGTGGGGTGGCTAGAAAGAGTTCAAAATTTTTCGAAGAGTACCCACCGTTGTAGCTGAAACTAAGATTACCATTAGTGTCTGATTCGGTTGTAATCAAGGTTGATCCGTCAACTTTAACTTTGTAAGGCTTATTCGGCAATAGGCCGCCAATTTCATGAAGTACGCTGATGTCGTGGGAGGCGCTTTCTTCCCTCCAGTTTTTATAATAGTTGCCTGTATTATTCCAGCCTTCAATATTTACTTGAACAGAGTCAGCCGAAGGCGTTAGAGACATATCTATCGATTCTAGATTTAAAGATGATTGTCCCGGTATATTGACTTCTAAAGTTGTGGTTGCATTAGAATCGATAGTGCTGGTGGCTCCGAGAAATGCTTTATTAGTCTCGGATAAAACGAGGCTAGTGGAGGTCGCAATATCTAAAGAATTTTCTAAAATAATCTTAGCATCATTGTTGTCTTCTAATGAGGCTGTGGCTGCCAGTACGTTTATGTTATCATTCGTTATTGTTTTAATGGCCGGTGCATTAGTGTATTGATAGTTAAAATCCGCGTAAGCTGGTTGTCCTGGAGTGGTTTGCCATTTTGGCGCAAATCCATTTAATTTTAAAGACATTCTGTACCAGTCGCGGGCATAGTCGAGATCCCAATTTAGATTGTTAAAGTTATTATTAATCCAAGAGTATTCGATGGAGATAGGGGTGGAGCTGCTAATATTGGTATTTCCTGTATAATCAGTTAATTTCTGGGCGCCAATTACCCCCGCTTCTTCTAGGCGGTACGAACTGTATGAGTTGATTGAACTGAGATTAGATAAAGGGTAGTCCGGGATTTCATCAATTGAGTTGATAATCCAAAAAGTGCAAGACCATTCTTCGTCTTCAGTCGGGGCTGATTTAAGAAAAGTGCGAGCGTCTAATCCAATCGGCTGGCCCTTTGTCGGCATAGCGCCGCGAAAATAATATTTTGTTTGGTGATTTTCCGTCTCTCCAATTAAATAAGTTAGATTCCTCTTGGTAGTATTATTGTTTTCGTCTGATATGAATATAGCTACAGAGTAGACTCCTCGGCGTGTTGGCGTAAAACTGGCAGTCAGGTGATTGCCTGTTTTTTCTATAGTTATTTCTTCGTTGGGGTATACAGAGAGCAAATAACTACAATCAGGACAATCGTTGCCGTCAGCATCAAAAAGATCGAGTTCTAAATTTATTTCTTCATTTATATCGGCTGTCTTCTCGCCCGTATTATAAGACAGCATCGTATTATTAACATTATGCAGGCTGGAATTGCCGTTTTTGTTGCTATTGCCAGCATCATTTAAGCCGGACATGCCACCAAAAATTTGGTTATTGGTCAGGGTATTATTTAGAGAAGAGAGCCCTATCATAATGCCATATCGGCCGTTGTTATAAGTCTTGTTGTTTATTAAAGTGTTATTGTCTGAATTTTCTATATCTATTCCTCCTCGATTGTTGTAGTTTGCGGTGATGTTTTTAATCTGATTATTATCAGAATCACGTAGGTATAAGCCGTCCCCTCCAGTGTCATAGAGAAAAGAAGAGTTATTACTGATCACATTTTCTATAATAGAATAGGAGGTGTTTAATAGAAAAATACTGTTGGCGTTATTTGATGCCATTGTTGAATTTTTTAAAGTTATTTCTGAACAGGAAATGCACCAAAACATACCAATATCACCGATAATATCGCCGTCGTAAATTTGGTCAGATTCTCCATATAAATAATAAACAGGTTTACCTTGGACCAAGTTAGTGTTATCAATATTATGATGATAGCCTTCATAGCCAACGCCCTCGACAAATAAATTATTAAAGTTATCTGACATTTGATTGCCGCTGAGATTGTTTACGCCCTGGTTCGATTTTATGAATATTCCATATTGCTTATTAGCCTCAATCGAGTTATCCGTAACGGTATTACTAATTGATCCTGGCGATAGATCAATTCCATAAATGTTTTCGTTGCTAATATTGTCAATAACAGTATTATTATCGGCTTCATTACCCAATTCTATACCTGCTCCGTCTGTATTTTGGTTAGTGGTATTTTGGCTTATAGTGTTGTTTGTTGACGATTTAATTAATATCCCTCCGTTGTTATTATTCGCTACGTTTTCGGTCACTAAAGTTGAAGAGGCTGAATATAAATAAATTCCATATACATTTAAATTAGTGCTGTTATAGCTGATGATATTAGAATTTGAATTTTCTATTAGAATTCCATTATCGAAGTCGGTGATATTGCTGAAATTAGTGACAGTAATATTATTATATCCTACGATGTTAATCCCATTATTTTTATCTTTGCCTAAATTTTGTCTGCCTTTGAGGGTGTGTCCGCCACCGTTAATAGTAATGTTGTCCGCCCCAACAGTTAAGCCGTGCGTCTGCGCCCCCGAACAATCTAAATTTGTCGACAAGGTTGTGCTAGCTATTACGGTATCCCCGCAGTTGCAAGCCGTTGCTCCACCGCAATCAGCCGCCAAGGCTTCTGTCAGCCCGAAACTAATTACTAAAAAAGCTATTATTAGGGAAAATCTAGTATGTTGTAGTTTAATTTTTAGCATAGAATATTAATATTTATTGAATTTTTTCTTAATATATTATAGCTTATTTAACCACTAAACACAAAATAGACACATTCTTAATCACCTATATCTAATATAATCTTTTTTACCTTGTTCAAAAGAAGATAAGCGGGGCGGCATACAATGTAATGCCAAATTAATCAAAACGTTCTTTTATAAAAAAGACCCGATCTTGCGACCGGGCCTTTTTTATTTCCTATATTCAAATAAATAATCTTCACCTTGCCCAATTTTTTCCCAGTAGTCAGCACTCATCTTGGCTTCGGCAATAATCTTATCACTGGCCCACCAGTATTTATTGATAATCAAATAAGAGCGCTGGACCCCTGCAAAATCCATGGCTCGTTCCATTGTATTTTTATTAGCTTGCTTATAGACCATTTCTAAAAAATATTGGTAAAGAGGTCCGCCGGTGGGGATGGGGTAGAAGTAAATTTCTCCGCTTGGACTAGGTAGATAGCGGCGGAAGCCAATTTCTCTCAAGGCCGCGGCACTAACTTGTTGGTTAGCTAAAACGATGTAATTCTCTTCTTGAGCAAGCTCTTCGGCCCGCCTGA
>CALJZR010000011.1 GCA_937983635.1 uncultured bacterium
TACAAGGTTAAAGTGATTGCTTCCGACAAGCCAACAGAAGGTGCGCCAAGCTACGTGGAGGTTAAAAAAAATGCTGCCGGCAGTAATTTAGAATTTAAAATTATCTTTAAAACCATGGACTTAGATAATGAAAAAGATAGCCAAAGGAAAAAAGGAACAGTAATCTATCATCCTAAGGGATAAATTTAAATTATTATGAATAACGAAGTTCAAGCTTATATTAATAAACAAGTTTCCCCGCAAAAAGAAATTATAAAAAAGATAAGGAGCTTAATTCAAAGAACCGCACCAGTAGCAATTGAGGGCATGAGCTACGGCGTGCCCGCCTTTAAGTTGAACGGCAGTAATTTAATTGTTTACGCCGCTTTTAAAAATCATGTCGGTATTTACCCGGAGCCAGAAACTATAAAAGTTTTTGAAAAGGAGCTCACAAATTACGAAACGAGCAAAGGGACAGTCAAATTTAAGATAGACGAACCAATCCCTTATAGTTTAATTGAAAAGATTATTAAATATCGTATTAAGCTAAAATTAAAAAAATAATAAGTTTTTACAAATCATTAAGTCGGCTGATACTAGTCTATTTTTATTATATTATTGACAAAATGATGGTAATATATTAAATTTGGCATACTGTTCCTTAAAAAATTTATTGGTTTTCAGAGAAGATTTAAGTCTTTTGTGAAAACCAATAAAACTAAAGAGAAATGGAGATAAATATTCTGTATAAAGCGGAGTCATTAGATGACTTTTCTTTACAACTCAAAAAGGTGATCCAGTATTTTGATGCTAAAATCTTCAAGAAACCGGCTAAAGTAAGTATCCTTAAAAGTAAGTATTTTCTGGAGAAGGGGGCGGCTGCTTCCTCAACCAAAAAGTGGTTCTTCAAACTTTTGGGGCTACCGGATGATTACTTTATATTTAGAGAAAGTAAGTATTTGGAAAATTTAAGCAAATTAGAGTTTGGAGCCATTTGTTGCGGCCTACATGAAGTTAGGCACAGATTTCAACACTATAATAATGGTTGCTTAATCAGCCCAGCTTTTACCAGACGAAACACTGAGTATTTTTCTGAGTATTTTTCAAAGAAAATGATTGATTATCTTTATCAAAACACCTATTCAAGGTATGGTGAAGATAGAAAAACTTTTGAAAGAGAATTTGACGCTTCTCTTCTCGAGTCAATTGTATCTTTAAATTGTAGGAATAATAAGATGACAACAGAAATTGTCATGGAATTAATAACTTGCAATCAGGAGAATATTGAGTCAATTATGCTGAAGCTCTTATAATTATTTAATCCTTCTCAAAAAAGCCGTTACCCAACGGTTTTTTTATTTGAATCAAATTGTTCTATATAGACAAAATAGTGTTAAAAGTGGTATTTTTATTATATAAACACAAATTTAAATCTATGCCCAAAATAATTGTTTCCGGTGCCACTTTGGATGATGGCCAAAAAAAGCGCTTAGAGGCTTTAGCGGAAGTTATTTATTTTTCTAGCCCAAATAATTCGGAAGAATTGATAAAACAAACAGAGGGAGCGGATGTTTTGCTTAGCAATGGTTCCTTCCTGTTAGATAGTCTGCCAGCCTTAAATAATATTTTTATAACTTATCCCTACATCGAACTAGGGGTTTTTAATTCGGAGGATTTAAAAAAGAAGGGCGTCATTGTCGCTAACGCCCAGGGTGGCAACCGCCCCTCTATCATTGAATGGGTAATGTTTATGGCCTTGGAGCTATTTAGAAAGTTTTCTCCTCTTATCAGAGTGAAAGAAAATATGCCTTTACAGCTTCAGGAGAGCCTTGATGGCAAGAAAGTTTTAATTGTGGGCAAGGGAAGTATCGGCGCAAAAATCGCCATTCCTTGTCAGGCCTTTGGCATGGAAGTAGATTTTTTTGAAAGAGGGGATGATTTGATAAATAAGGCCGCTAAAGCCGATCTCATTATTAACTCCCTTAATTGCAATTCTTCAAGTAAAAATCTTTTAAGTAAGGACTTCTTTTTATCTCTAAAATCAGGAGCATATTTTATATCTTTTGTCCGTCGACACACCTACGATCTGGATGCTTTAATAGAGGCTATAAAACAGGGAATTGTTGCGGGTGCGGCTATTGACTGTGATCCAGAAAAATTTGGGGATACTAGTAATGAATTTTATCAAAAAGCTTTAGGCCAGCCGAAGATACTAGTCACACCCCATGTCGCTTGGTCGACCAAACAGGCGGCTACTAATGGTGTCGAAATTGCTGTACAGAATATTGAGGCCTTTCTCAAGGGCTGTCCACAAAATATATTAATGAAAGAGTAGGGCTTAAATGATATCTATGGAAAATAAAATAAAACTGGAAAGCGTCACTTTATTAGCAATTGATTGTGTGGATTTAGGAAGGGTAAAGCAGGTGATGGAAATTTGTCTTAATTACTTCGAATTTGCCGAGGTTAAAGTCTTATCTTCCTTAACATCAAATGATTTTGATAATATTTGTAAAATAGCCCCCATTAAATCAACCGAAGAATACTCATCTTTTGTAATCAATGAGCTCCATCAGCATATTAACACTACGCACGTTTTGATTATTCAGTATGACGGCTTTATTCTCAACCCTAAAGCTTGGACCAATGAATTTTTGAAATATGACTACCTTGGCGCTCCTTGGCTGGTAGCTGACTGGTCAGTAGATAAATATGATTTTCCTGCAAAACTACTAGGGAAATACATAGTTGGTAATGGTGGCTTTAGTTTGCGCAGTAAAAAACTCTTATCTTTAACGGCTAATCTCTCGCAACAGGGAGAATTAAAAAAATATCACCCTGAGGATGTCTCAATTTGTGTTTATCATCGTGAACTTTTAGAAAAAAATGGAATAAAATTCGCCCCGATTGATTTAGCTAAACAATTTTCTTTTGAGGGAGAGAGCTTAGATAATTACTCCTGGAATAATCAATTTGGATTTCATGGACTCAAATGGACAGATATTTCTAAATGGAGCGGAGCTAATCCTGGATATAAAATTGATAATCCGGCTGCTGAAAAATCAGAAATAGTAAAATATCTTTAACAGCAGCCTAAACATATGAAAATTATTAAATGGATCGCCAGAATAACCTCTCTTTGTCTTTTAATATTTACTCTGCCTTTTTATTTTGGTTACGGGAACCCTTTACCTTTTATAAACTCTGGCTATTCGTTATGGGAAAATGTGGCCTTAACTATGATGCCCCTAATTTTTATTGGCCTAGCGGTGGGTTGGAAATTGGAAAAGATTGGTGGATTTTTAATAGTAATTCCGGTAATAATAGGTTTTCTGGTGGGATTAATAACGGAGGCAAATTTTAGTATTAATTTGTTAGCCCCTCTAATTCCGGGAATTTTATATTTAATAGTTGCCTATAATAAAGCGTTATGAAAATAAATTATTGGCAAATTACATCTTTTATTTCGCTAATATTGCTTGGCGTTTTCGTATTTATATACGGTGGATATGATGATAGCCCCGGAGCCCAACTATTGGGATTAATCATATTTATTATTGGTGTTATTGGATTAGTAAAGATTAAGAAAAAATATTCTAATATAGATAGGAAATAAAAAAGGGGCCAAAAGAGACCCCTCTTCAAAACTCATGACTTTGTGCATGTGTAGCGTCGCGTGACGGGACGCCTTCCCGGCATTTAAGGTGGCGGGACGCTCGCTTCCTTTCTCTTAGTTTATTACTGAAGAGAGAATTGAGATATAATGAAAGGTTAACTTTTTACAATAATTCTGTCAATTTATATCTAATTAATTCTTACTAATTGGCGCAATATATCTTACAAATAAAGGGGTAATTATTGTTTAATATGAAAAAATGGGCCGGAGCCTTATTAATCGAAAAATCTGGTAAAGCAATTTTGCAAAAACGAGATAACAATACTGAAATTACTAATCCTGGTAAAATTACTTTATTTGGTGGGGAAGTAGAGTTTGGAGAAACAGAAGAAGGCTGCTTTAAAAGAGAAATTAAAGAAGAGGTTGATCTGGCGGTCTCTGACTTTAGTTATCTGGGCTTATATCAAAAGAGGAGTGCTACGCACGGTGAAGATTGTGATTGCTATGTTTATTTAGTGGAGAATATAGATTTAAAAAAGATTAAAGTGAGCGAAGGGCAAGGTTACGTTTTAATTTCAGCTAAAGATAATTATTTAACGGAAAAATATAGCTTGATTACGCAGAGCGTTCTTAGTGATTATTTTAGGAACTTATAACAAACTAAATTATAGTGATATGAACTTTGGAGAAAGTCCGAAAAATTTGAATGAGTTAGAAAAATCTCGACTCAAGCTCCTGGCTGATGAGTTGGATAAAATGCAAAAAGATGCATTAAAGAGGCTTAAAATTGAAAGCGAAACAATCCCTTATTTAAATTGGATCATTCAGGACCTGCGCAAAGGTGATTTAAATACAGCAAAAATAAATTATGAGCAACAAAGGGATAAATATGATGATAAGCCGGATATACGAAAATTTTTAGAAGATAACGGCATTGCCAGTAAAGGCATAGATTGGGAAGCTTGGAAAAATTCTGAATCTTACGAAGAATATCAAGACAACAAAATTTGATAGTATTGATATTTTTTATAATTATTTCAGATAATAACACCCCATGTTTGATTTCAAAAATAATAATAAAATTATTTTTATACCCGGCTGGCTAGATAGCGGCCAACGGCATGGCTTTTGTCGTAGCCTAGAATTGTGGGGAGGGCTTGTTAATTTTAATCAAGACTTAAAAACGGATTATGTAATTGCTCACAGCCTTGGCGCTTTAGCCGCTCTGTCTAATTGGCAAAAATATCGAAACCTTAGAATAATTCTAATTAATCCTGTTATTTCCAGGAAGGGGATTATAAAAAGATGGTTGAGATTTAATAAATATGAAGGCGTGCCCCAATCTTTGCGAGCGGGGATTAGACTTTTACCCTTACTTTTGTCTTTTATAACTATTATTAAATTATTCCGCGTCCCCGCCTTGGCAATTATCAAACAGATGGCCCCGGCGCAATTATTTATCCTTCGCGGTGAAAAGGATATTTACCTGGCCGATAGGGAGTTTATGATGACTCTAAAGGAGCGGGGATTTACAGTGGAACAAATTGATGGCGCCGGACATAATTATAGTCACGATTTTGAGAAAAAAATTAAAGAATACATTCACCTTGATTAAATATATGCATTTTACCACCATCGTTATTTTTCCGGCCGATAATAAAACTTTAGAGAAGATCCGCCAGAATTTAGAAAAGGAGACTAAAAGCTATCCCTCAGAAATAATCAGACAGTCGGCCGTCCTTATTCCTGGGACTGATTTATCCAGCCACGAATCTGTAGCTAAAGCTTTAGCTGAACTTACCGGTAATGAGACTGGAGTTGATGAAAAGGGTGTATATTTAATGACCAGCCTCTTTAAAGATAATCTCATTGCCCAGTGCCAAAAAAAGATGGAGCCGGCTTTAAAAAAGTTAAACTTTTTCGATGATTATTCCGTCTATGATTTGAAAATGACCGAAGATTTACTCATAAATATTGAGGCCTACGACCGATTTCCTGATGCCGTCTTATTGCCTGACTTAAAACTGCTCAGGCCCCATCAGGCCTTTATGAATGTTGATATTGCTAGTGCTAATTATCCCGCCTTTCAAAAGTGGCAAGCGGAAGTTAAGACAATCTTGAAAAAAAATGCTAAAAATAGTTTTTCTTTAATTTTAGATTGTCATGTCTAGGTTTAAATGATAAATATGCAAAATCATCAAAATATATAGGCAGAAATAAGCTTATTTGAAAAATAATTTGATTTTATTCTAAAAAGAGGTTAAGATAAATATTATTAATTTAAACATTTATATGGCTAAAAGAAGTACTGGTGTGGGGAAGGGCAAAAAATCCCACTCTCACAAAACCAAAAAACGCTTAGAAATAAAGCGGGTGATGTTGGAAGAAAAAGCAAAAAAGGCAAATAAAGGCTAATTATTCCTAGGATGAGCCAAGTTGTCATCAGACAAACTAAAGTTTTCTATAAAAACACGCCTTCGGCGTGTTTTTGTTAATATTTTACTATAAAACTGGATTTTTTTCAGAAAAAATGGTATAATCCTGACATCTTCTACTTTTATTATAAGTTATTACTTATGTTAGATTTAATATAAAATCTATGCCTTTATTTGATAAATTAAACCAAAGAAAAACTGAAAAAATTAATAAAGAAAAAGAAGCAATCAACGCCGAGAAAAAACAAAGCGTTGAAGAATTAGCCGCTGCTATTAAAGCCACTAGTGAGAAAAAAGCGCGCTTAGAAGCGATGCTGAGGGATTTAGATTGGGCCTTTAAAGGCGGCAATCAAGCTTTAGATAACTTTAAAGACAAAAAAGCGCAATTAAAATCTACCTTTGAAGAGCATCGAGATATTTTAGAGGAAGATGGGATTAATGATTTTGAAGAGATGCTCGAAGCTAACGCCGATGAGAGTGAGGTGAAGGAGTATCGAAGAAGCGGCGGACGCGCCCCCAAGGGCCAAAATGAAGAAGAGGGGGCCACCGGGTCTCTATATAAAGGGGTAAAAACTTTAACTGATCTAAAAGCCGCTATTCAAGCCGAAATGCCGGATGTTAAGCTTAATTTTGCCGCCACCAAGAAAAAGGGTGCGGAAGTCAGCAACCGAGAATCTAGTTATGCTGCCGTGGCCGAATATTTAAAAAATTTAGATCAAGAGGTGATTGAATTACAAAAAAGAAAAGAAGAAGCTTACTTGGAAACCAGTGAAGGCAAAAGAGAATTAATTAATAAAACTAGAAATGTTGACTACACTTTTAATAATGTTGAGCTTAACGCCCCTGATAACTTCTATTTTGAGGACAATATTTTGATTTTGAGCCAACAAATCGGCAGCGAAGCGATTAAAGAAGTTTATGCTGAAAAACTAACTAAAAAACTCCAATCAAAAGCTTGGGCTGAGAAAAATAAAGACCAAAACAACTCTTATAACAAAACTAAAGAACAGCAAGCAATCGAGAATTATCCTGAATTAAAAGAATTGGCTGAGGCAAGATATGACCGCCAAGAAATGCAAGAATCACAAGCTCTTTATCAAGAGACTTTAAAACACTTAAGTTCAATATTTAAAAATAGGGAAGTTAAAGATAAAATTTTAGAATATGGCCTAGGTAGTTATTCAGATAAAGCTAAATATCAGGGCTGGGATGAAGAAAGCATTTTGGCCGATCGCTACCTGGAGCATATGGCGGAAATGAACCATATTATTTATGGTTTTAACCGAAGCTCTGAGAATTTTAGCAATCTAGTTGAACAGTTCGAAAAAAATGCTTCCGCCCTTAACAACCGGGACTTTAAAAATGAAATCCATCGGCCAGATTATTTCCATGCCTGCTTTGAAAATTTTAATAAATTCTTTAACTACCTTAAAAATGAAACTAACGCGGAGAGTAATTTTGTCGGCAATAAAACAAGCAAGGGTTCGGTTCTAAATAATTTCGCCGATAAAGATTTTCGCCAACAGTTAGGGTTAGATGAATTTAAGTCAGAAGACTGGCCGCATGGTTTTAAATTCTCAATTCCTAAAAGCTATATTGAAAGCAATGGCGGCTTTAGCCGAGCCTGGGAACAGGCTGAGAATGCCAGCCGCGATTGGGCAAAAGAAAAAGCAGATTTAGAAAAACTAAGCAAAGCCTTAGTTAATTTCCGCTGGGCTCAGGGATTTGAACGCTGGCATCGAGAAAAGAATAGAGAAATTTTGGATGAATATAATTATAATGATAATCTAGCCCAAAATATTCGCCACCAGCTGGAAACGAGCAGGTTGATTAAAGATCCTCGCTTTCAAGATAGAAAAATTAAATTAATTGATGGCGGCTTTTCCGAGCAGACAGCAATTAAAGATGTTAGCTCAGAAGAAGAATATCAAAAAAACTATCAGGAAAGAAAAGATCTTCAACAAGAGATTGATACTTTTACGGCCGAAAAGAAAGATGCATTAGAAAAATCAATGGGCGCCATCAGAAGAGCCTTGCTGACATTTAATAAAGAGTCAAAAATTGAGGAATTAAATAAACAATGGCAGGTTTTTGACTACTTAAAATCAGACAGACAAATTGATTGGAATTATGCCTCTAAAAATTTATCCCCAGAAGATTTCACCAAATTAAAAGAGCTGGCAGAAAAAAGAAAAACCAACAACGATGAGTATAGGACCTATGATCAGAAAAGATTGAATTTCTTAGAAGCCTCCAATTCTAAGGCCTTCTACTTAAAGTTTAGGCCCAAGGATATCTTAGCTAATCAAGAAATGACGGTAGCGGAATTACCCGCTCGGCTTCAAAATCGCCTCGAAGAATTAGAAGCGGTAATGAATAATCTGCCAGAAAGAGAAGCGGCTGTTATTGCGGATAGGAAGAGAATAATGGAAGAATTGGAAAAAGCCAAGCAGGCGATGGATGAAGTTTTATCTAAAAACAGGAGATAAATTAATAATAAAAACGCCTCAATTTGGGGTGTTTTTTGAGTTTAATATTTTTCAGAGAATCGTGTTGGCAAAATTAATATTAAAAAATGAGAATTATTACTAAATATGGCTCAAATCACTTTAAAAAAAGCAACGCTTAAAGATATTGAGATGGTTGCGGCCTTAGAAAAAGGAGCGAGCTCAAAAACTTATTCCGCCAGAACCACTCCAGCTGAACTAAAAAGATTTATTACTAAACAAGCAGTCTTTTTGATTAAAAACCAACAAACAACCGTTGGCCTACTGGCCTATGAATTAATTGGTAAAAAGAGAATACACTTTAACGGCTTGATTATTGACCCAAAATTTAGACGTCACGGCTTTGCTCGCCTCGCCTTAATAGCCACTTTGAATAAATTAAAAAAATACCCCCGGATTGACCTAGTCGCCCATCCCCATAACTCAGCCGCCATCGCTCTTTATCTTTCTCTTGGTTTTATCATTGAAGCCTGGCATGATAATCATTTTGGTGATGGTGAAGCAAGGCTAGAATTAGTAAAGAAATAGTCTAAAAAAACAATAAACTATAACCTTGACAAAATAGCATTTTTTATGCTATTTTATTTTATTCAGCTAACGGAGTGTAAATTAAAAACCATAATAAAAAATGAAAGAATTGAAAGAATTGGGCTACATGTTTTTTTGCGGAAGAAATAATAGACCCTTAGGGGTTGAAGTTTCAAAGCTTCTGGGTGAGTACCTGATAGGAAAACCCCTAGAGTTTAGCTTTATCGATTTCGGGGTTTGGCGGGACGGCTGCCCGAATGACAAAGTAATCAATTTTGAAGAGGTTAAAGGAAAAAAAATTATCCTCTTTGATTCATTAACTACCAAAGAGTCGATGCTTGATTTTCTACAATTTAGCATGGCTCTCCGCCAACAATATGGCGCTGCTAGTTTATTAGCAGTTATTCCTTTTTTATTGGTGCGTCGTTGCGACCACGAAGAAAAAGTGGAAGAAATTGCTTACTTAAAGCATTATATTGAGCTTATGGCTTTTGCCGGAGTAACCGATATGATTGTTTGTGCCCCTCACTCTGACTCTATTGCTAAAAATTGCAAAGAAGTCGGAATTAATTTTGAAGCCGCTTACATGGACTTTAGCAGGGCTCTTAAAACTGTTGTGCCAAAAGGAGAGGGAGAGAAAACTATATTTTACTCTCCTGACGAAGGCTCTATTCCTAGAGCCATCGCTCATGCCAAGAAAATTCCTGGGTCCAGGGTGATGTTTAACCTAAAAATCAGAAAAGACAATAACCAAACAGAGATCCGTCAGCCGTCAAAGGAAGAAATCGAAGCTGTAATAAAAAAATACAGCGAAGAATTTGATTTCAATCTCCTTAGCTACCTAGATGAAAATGAAATCAAAGGCGCGAACATCATCATGATTGATGATGAAATGTCTTCAGGAGGAACCGCCAATTCTACGGGGCGTTCCCTGAAAGAAAAGGGAGCAAAAGCAATATTTTTTGCCTTCACTCACCCTGTATGTGTAAACGGCTGGAAACAGACCTTGTTCTTCAATAACCCCTTTGCCAAAGTACTGGCAGGTAATACCATAATCAGGAATGAATTTAATCGCACCGGTGGAAAAATAATCGACATTTCCACTGATGAGGTTATTGCCTCTGCCATGTACGGGGTAATTGCTCCAACAATCGCTAGTTAATTTGTACCTTCTTTTTGAGACCGCCCACCACAGCGGTCTCACTTTTTATCTTCATTATTGACAAAATACTAAAAATATACCAAAATAAAGACATTCCTTAAAAACCACCAATTGTATGAAAAGAAAAGAAATTTGGCGACGCTATCGGACTGATGTCATCGCTTTAATTATTTTTGGCTTAGTTACCAGCTTCACCACCATCATCTACGAGGTGTTATTAGCTGGCACGAGTCCGGGGCAATGGTTAGGGGTAAGAGTGTTATATAACATCCTCCGCTTTGCTGGCGCCTATCTCCTTGGGGACTTGATTGAAAAGATTAGGGCAAAATTAGCACCAAAAGGCGGTTTTATCCGTAAAGCCTTGGCTGATGCCTGCGCCCTCTCTTTATACCAACTCCCGATTTATTTCATCAGCGCCTTGATTATGCAGGTTAGTTTGAAAAGCATGATCATTACCGCTATTCTTTACGTTTTAGATAATATCTTCTTAGGCTGGGTATACGGATATACCCGTGATCGAGTAAAAACTTTCTTTTTAAAAAGACAAGCCCAAAATTAAAAATAAGGCTTGTTTTTTTGTGCTAAAAAAATTAGCACATAACTAAAATTAGGTAGGCAATATTTTAAGATTATGCTAATATTTATTAGGTGATGTGGCGTTAAAAAATAATAAAAGATTTAAGTATGCCAAAATTAATGAATTTAAAGTTATTAAAAAATAGTTATCCAATAAATATGAAAAATAAAATCACGATTATTGGCGCCGGCATGGTCGGCAGCACCAGTGCTTATGGCTTGATTGCCGCTGATATCACCGAAGAGATTGCCTTGATTGATCTAAATCAAAAACTAGCAATTTCCCAAGTGATGGATTTACAGCACTCTGTTCCTTTTTGGGGTTATACGGAGCTGAAGGTTGGCACTTATGCCGACCTAAAAGACAGCCGCTTGGTGGTCATTACCTGTGGAGCCGCCCAGAAAGTAGGGGAAACCAGACTTGACCTCTTGAAGAAAAACTCAGCTATTATTAAAGAGTTGATGCCTAAGATATTTAAAGAAAATCCTAATATCATTGTTTTAATTGTTACCAATCCTGTTGATATTCTTACCAACATTGCCGTCAAAATGTTTCCGGGTAAGAAAAAACAAATTTTTGGCTCTGGCACCATTCTTGATACCGCTCGCTTCCGTCTGCTCTTAGGAGAAAAAATGTTAGTTGACCCCAAAAGTGTTCACGCCTATATCGTGGGTGAGCACGGCGACAGCGAAGTCCCGCTCTGGAGTACGGCCATGGTTGGCAATGCTCCGATTAACAGTTTCAAAAAATTATCAAAGCAGGGAAGGAAGCACATCTTTGAACAAGCAAAGAATGCGGCCTACGCAATTATTGAAGGCAAACAAGCCACTTATTATGCCATCGCCGCCGGCGTGGTCCAGCTCGCACGCGCGGTTTTATTTGATAAGAAGACGGTCTTTACCGTCTCTCATCCCCTAAATGGTGAATTTGGCATCAAAGGAGTTTCTTTGAGCTTGCCAGTAGTAATTGGTAATCAGGGGGTCTTGCGCCAGATTGACTTAGATATTTCCGCCGAAGAGAAGAGGTTACTGCAGAAATCAGCTGAGAAGTTAAGGGAAGCCGAAAAAAGTCTGAGATAAAAAATAAAAATACTGCTCAACTGAGCGGTATTTTTTAAGCTTTATTTTCAGAGGCGCCTTTAGTATAATGATAATAGTCTATGCCTAAAATTGCTTTTTACCTTCTTAAAATTATCGGCAGTTTATTGCTGGCATTTTTACTGCTCTTAGTAGCTGGTTTTTTTGCTGTCCGCTGGGGCCTCACCAATGTCGCCGGCGAAGAAGATGATAATTCCTTTGCCTACAACTCCATTGCCGCCGAGCTTCCTTTAGAAGAAAAGATTAATCCCGGCCTCCCTGAAAATTCTTCAATCTATGGTGATAATGAAAATTTAAATTGGTGCCTGCTGGGTGCGGCTGCCGAAAATTATCACTATGACGCCGCCGGCATTTTTCAGGCCTACCGCCAAACTAAATCGGAAGAGTTACTAAAACGTATGCTTTTAGCTTTGGAATTAAGAGCCAGCCCCAGTAGCCAATTTAAAAAAGATTTAAGTAGCTGTAAAAACGAAATAAATATTTGGAATGAAGAAAAACTACAAACAGCTTTAAATCAGCCCTCTGGCCAAAGCGTCTATAGTTGGCAAAACAGCGAGTACTGGCAGATTATCAAAGAAGCAATTTTAAAAGATAAGGAGAAGATTGAAAAGGCATCGCTAAAAGCCGGTATTCAGCCTCGACTGCTAGTTTCCGTGGCGATTGTTGAACAGCTCCGTCTATATTATACCCAGAGAGAATTTTATGAAAAATTCTTTAAACCCTTAAAAATATTAGCCAATGCCAACAAGATGGCCTGGGGAGTAATGTCAATTAAGGAGAAAATGGCAATCGCCACCGAAGAACATCTCCGTGATTCTAAGTCAGCTTTTTATCTCGGCTCCGACTATGAACAATTATTATCTTTCCCCGCTGGAGCTGACATCGCCAAAGAGCGCTACCTTCGTTTAACCGACGAAAAAAACCATTATTATTCCTATCTTTACGGCGCTCTAATTATCAAGCAGTTACAAAGCCAGTGGGAAAAATCCGGTTTTATTATCAACTATCGTCCCGAAATTATCGCCACTCTTTTTAATATCGGTTTTGATCGCTCTCAACCCAAAGCCGAACCCATGGTCGGCGGCTCTACTTTAGAGATTGAAGGTGAAAAATATTTCTTTGGTTCACTTGCTTACGAATTCTACTACTCTGGAGAATTAATGACTGAATTTCCTTTTGAATAAAAAAATATTTGCTCCCGACTATTGTTGGATGTATACTGTGATAAGAAAATAATAGGGAATTAAAGATATGATTAACTACTATCAACGCAGCATCAAAGATGCTCAAATAAAAGACCTGAAAGACTACCAAGTGGGCAGTCTGATTTTAGTAAGTAGTCCCAGTGAAAAAGAATTAGACTCGCTAGCGGAAAAATTTAAATTAGAAAGAGATTTACTCTCTGATGCCCTTGATCCCTACGAGGTGCCGCGCATGGAAGTTGAGAAGAATGCAATTTATGCTTTTGCCCGCATTCCCAGTGAAGACGGTCGCCGTACTTCCACCCTACCGCTACTACTAATTGTAGGCGATGGTTTTTTAATGTTAGTTGCTCAAAAAGACTTAGACTTTCTTTTTAAAGACTTGCGTCGTAGACCCGACTTTTTTACCACACAACGCACTAAATGCTTCTTGCAGATATTTGGAGAGATTCAAGCCGACTATCACCACATGCTCACCAAGATTAATAAAAAGATTAACTACTTTTCTCTGAACATGGATAAGATTAATGACAAAGATATCGCCAACTTTGTTAACTTTGAAATTATCCTAAATGAATTTTTGAGCGCCCTTTTACCAATCAGACATATTCTTAGTAATACCTCCAGCGGGAAGACGCTTAGTTTCTATCACGATGACGAAGAAATTTTAGAAGATTTGCGCTTGCACAATGACCAGCTAGTTGAACGCTGTAAAAGTAATCTCACTAACTCTACCAACCTGCGCCAAGCCTATGAAGTAATCTCTACTAACCGCTTAAATCGTACGATGAAACTGCTAACGGCGATGACAGTCGTATTAGCCCTACCAACGATGGTTACCAGCTTCTATGGTATGAATGTCAGCTTACCCTTTGCCGGCTCACCTCAAGTCTTCTGGGGCATCCTGGGGCTAATCTTATTCCTAGTAGGTCTACTACTTATGGCTTTCCGGGGGAGAAAGCTACTTTAATTGATAATCATAGAAAACAGGGCCTTGGGACTCTGTTTTTATATTTGACTTATCTATTATTTTATGTTAATAAATCCCTAGTACCTAAATATACTTATCATGAGAAAAAGAAGAAATAAGATTAAGATTATCGGCTTCATCGAGAAGATGGAGGTAAAGAGATTTTTTATCACCTTGCTCTTCCGGACTATGAACGGCCATTACTTTGAGCTTAAAATAAAGCAAAAAAAGGGCAGCCTACGTGACATCCATCAAGAAATCGGTAAAATCATTGCCCAAAAGCAAAAAATCCGTTTCGACGGGCATTACATTGTACCAATACCGGGGCCAATCAGAAGGGGAATGATGGCTTAAATTTAAAGACAGCAGACAGAAAAACCAGTCAGCAACGGCTGGTTTTTTTCTTACTTTTATGCTACAATCAGCAAAGATTAATTAAAAATTAATTAACAATTAATCTATTTTTTATTTTAATTTTAAGTAAATATCAGGAGATTAAATCTACACTTTTTAGTTTATGCCCGGCATCTTTCAACTCCAATCTGAATTCGAGCCAGCCGGTGATCAGGCTCAGGCTATCAAAAAACTGCTTCAAGGCTTGGAGCAGGGTTTGTCATATCAAACCCTCTTAGGAGTTACCGGTTCGGGTAAAACTTTTACCGCCGCTAATTTAATTGCTGCTTACAATAAACCGGCTTTAGTAATTGCCCCTAATAAAGCTTTAGCGGCTCAGCTTTATCGCGAATATAAAAACTTCTTTCCCAATAACGCTGTCCACTACTTTGTCTCTTACTATGACTACTACCAACCAGAGGCCTATCTGCCCATCACCGATACCTACATTGATAAAGAAGCGATGATTAATGAAGAGATGGACAGACTCCGCCACGGCGCTACTTCCGCCCTCTTGAGTCGGCCTGATGTTATTATTGTTGCCTCCGTTTCTTGTATCTACAACCTCGGTGTGCCTTTAAATTATTTAGAGGCCTCGCTCTATTTAGAAAAAGGGAAGACTATTACCCGAGCAGATTTAATTAGACAACTGGTGGGTATGCAGTTTGAAAGAGTAAACGGGGAAGTAAAGCGCGGACAATTTCGCGTTCGTGGCGATGCTTTTGAAATCCGACCAATGTCAGAAAATGTTGTCTATCGCGTGGACTTAGAGGAACAGGCAATAAAAGATTTATGTATTATTGATAACACTAGTAAAAATATTATTGATAATCTAGAGGAGATGGTAATCTTTCCACCCAAGCATTTCATCTCTACCCAACCTCAGATTGAACAGGCTTTAAAGAACATTCAAGAAGAGCTACAAGATCGCTTAGCCTATTTTAAAGCTAATGACTTATATTTAGAAGCGGAGAGATTAGAGCGGCGCACCCGTTACGACTTAGAGATGCTCCATACCCTCGGCTACTGCCACGGCATTGAAAACTATTCCCGCCAATTATCAGGGAAGTTAGCCGGGGAAACGCCAGATGCCCTCTTAAGCTATTTCCCCTGGAAAGACGGCAAGCCCGATTTTCTCACCATCATTGATGAGTCCCATATCACTATTCCGCAAATTAGAGGAATGTATAACGGCGACCGTTCGCGTAAAGATACTTTAGTTAAATACGGTTGGCGCCTGCCTAGTGCTTTAGATAACCGCCCCTTGAAATTTGCGGAATTCCAAAAACGCGTCGGTCCGGTAATTTTTACCACCGCCACCCCCGGCGACTATGAGAAAGAAAATTCTCAGCAAATAGCCGAGCAAATTATCCGGCCCACCGGCCTAGTTGATCCGGAGATAGAAATAAGGCCAGTATTTAATAAAGCTGAGAACTACAGCCAAATCAATGATATTATATTAGAAGCAGAACGCTTGGCTGCTAAGAATGAACGTGTAATTATTAACACTCTGACCAAAAAACAAGCGGAAGATTTGAGCACCTTTCTTAATCAAAAAGGCCTAAAAGCTAACTATCTTCACTCCGATATAAAAACCTTTGAACGCACAGATATCCTTAAAGCTTTCCGGGAAGGCGCCTTTGATGTCCTTATCGGCGTTAATCTCTTGCGTGAAGGCTTAGATTTACCGGAAGTAACACTGGTAGCTATTTTGGATGCTGACCGCGAAGGCTTCCTGCGGAGTGAAACCTCGCTGATGCAGACGATGGGCCGAGCCGCTCGTAATGTTTCCGGTAAAATTATCCTCTACGCCGACAAAGAAACCGATGCCATGAAAAGAGCAATAGCGGAATCCCGCCGCCGCCGCGAAAAACAACTAGCCTATAATCAAAAACACCATGTTACTCCGAAGACGGTAATTAAAAAAATTGAAAGTCTGCTCGGTTTAGAAGAAGAAAGGGAGGAAATAGAGGGGAGACGGCAAGAAAAAGAAAAAGCTAAAAAACAAAAATATGGAAAACGAAAAACAGCGGCCACTCGTCGGGGTGGGCGTGATGGTAAAAAATAAAAATGGTGAAATTCTTTTAGGCTTACGTAAATCTCCTTATGGCGAAGGTACTTGGAGTTTCCCAGGCGGACATTTAGAGTTTGGGGAAACAATGGCCCAAGCGGCTATCCGCGAAACTAAAGAAGAGACGGGTCTAGAAGCATCCGAATTAGAACTAGTCTCCCTGGCTGACGAAATGGGCAGTCTAGATAAAGGCAAACATTATGTTAATGTCGGCTTTCTAGCTCACCTTGTCTCCGGCGAACCGATGATAACTGAGCCGGAAAAATGGGAAAAATGGGAATGGTTTGACTTGAATAATTTACCGGAGCCAATTTTTGAAGCCACCGGCTTAATGATTAAACGTTATTTAGCCGATGTTACTTATGGGGATTTATAATGATTAATAGTAATTAAATGCAAGATAAAATAATCATCCGCGGAGCGCGGATGCACAATTTAAAAAATATCAACCTGGAAATACCGCACAATAGTCTTTCGGTTATTACCGGTGTTTCTGGTTCGGGTAAATCATCGCTGGCTTTTGATACAATTTTTGCGGAAGGACAGAGACAATATGTGGAATCGCTTTCGCCCTATATGCGCCAATTCTTGGGCCAGAAAAAACCGGCGGATGTTGATGAAATTTTAGGCTTAGCCCCGGCTATTTCTATTGATCAAAAAGCTTTATCCCACAACCCGCGCTCTACCGTCGGCACCCTCACCGAAATTCACGACTATCTGCGCGTACTCTACGCCCGCGTCGGTGAAGTTTTTTGCCCTCATTGCGGCATCAAAATTGAAAAGCTTACCCTGGAAGAAATGATTGATATTATTATCTCCCGCGGCAAAGAATATCAAGAAGAATATGCGGTAATTTTAAGTCCGGTGGTACGTGACCGCAAAGGTGAATATTATCAATTACTCTATGACTACCTTAAACTCGGTTATGCTGAAGCCAGAGTCGACGGGGAAGATAAGAATCTGCGCGAAACTATTAAACTAAACGCCAAGACTAAACATAACATCGATATCGTCATTGATAAAGTCATGCTTAGTGATGAAGGCCGTCTCTTTGAGGCGGTGGAAAATGCTCTTCAATATAGCCAAGGTTTAGTGATTGTTAAATTTCAAAAACAAGAATTTCTGCTTTCTTCTAATTGGACCTGTCCCAATGACAGTTTTTCTTTTCCGGAAGTAGAGCCACGCCTCTTTTCCTTCAATTCGCCCCACGGTGCTTGCCCGCAATGTTCCGGCTTAGGTAAAATCGGTTTTTCGGCCGATAAACTTTGTCCGGAATGTCAGGGTCAGCGTCTCCGTCCCGAGTCGCTGTCGGTAAAAGTCAACGGCAAAAATATCGCCGCTGCCAGCCGCTTAAGTATTGATAAAGCCTATGATTTCTTCTGGAAATATTACCAGAAGATGAATAAGAGACAGCTGACAATCGCTGACAACGTTATGGGCCAGATTCTCAACCGCTTAGAGTTTTTAAATAAAGTCGGCTTAAACTATCTGTCTCTCGATCGGGAGGCGGAAAGTCTCTCCGGTGGAGAGGCCCAGCGCATCCGCCTGTCTTCCCAGATTGGCTCCCAGTTATCGCGCACCCTCTATGTTTTAGATGAACCAACAATCGGTTTGCATGAACGCGATACCGAGCGCTTAATTAAAACTTTAGAAACTCTGCGCGATAAAAATAATACCGTTATTATTGTTGAGCATGATGAGCGTACTATTCTTGCCTCAGATTATTTAGTTGATCTCGGTCCCTTGGCTGGCGTTCATGGCGGCCAGATTGAAGCCATGGGGGAAACCGCTAAACTCTTGGCGGCGGAACAGAAGAAACCAGGCAGTCAATCGCTCACCATGCAATATTTGGCCGGACACAAAGAAATTGCCATCCCCGAAAAACGCCGCAGCCAAAACCACGGCAGTCTCAAAATTATTGGCGCGAAAGTAAATAATTTAAAAAATCTTAAAGCCGAAATACCGCTTGGCCGCTTAGTCGGTATCAGTGGCGTTTCCGGTTCCGGAAAATCCTCCTTACTCTACGACGTTCTCTATAAGAATCTGTCTTATATTAAGAATAATCCTGGTAAAAAAAATAAGCTCAGTGGACTCGATGAGCTTAAAGGAGCAGAATATGTTAATAAAATTGTGGTGATTGATCAGTCGCCGATTGGCCGGACTCCGCGTTCTAACCCTGCCACTTACACCGGCATCTTCACGCCCATCCGTGATTTCTTTGCCGCTTTGCCTGAAGCGAAGGAAAGAGCATATTCCATCTCCCGCTTCTCCTTTAATCGACCGGGAGGGCGCTGTGAAGCTTGCGAGGGGGCTGGTTCAAACTTAATTGAAATGCATTTCTTGCCCGCAGTTTTAGTGGAGTGCGAAGTTTGTCGCGGTCGTCGTTTT
>CALJZR010000012.1 GCA_937983635.1 uncultured bacterium
TTAGCGGATGAACCGACCGGTAATTTAGATACTAAGACTGGAGAAATAGTTTTAGAAACTTTTCGGCGTTTAAATAAAGAAGAGGGCCATACCATTATTCTAATTACGCACGAAGCTGACGTGGCTAAGCACGCCGACAGAATAATTTATATTAAAGACGGTCGCATGGTCGATTAATTTTAACTTATATGATGCTCGCTGATCTTTATTCGGAAACTATTGCTGCTGTTACCGCTAACAAAGCTCGTTCTGGGCTGACTATTTTAGGCATTGTTATCGGCATCGCTTCGGTTATTTCCTTAATTGCTATTGGTCAGGGCACACAGGACTCGGTTAAATCGAGCATCCAATCAATTGGCTCTAATTTGATTATGGTTATGCCTGGCGCCAATCGTTCGGCGGGAGTAAGCGGCGGCATGGGTAGCGCCCAGTCATTGAAGTTATCAGATATCGAAGCTTTAAAAAAACAAGTAGTCGGCATTAAAGCCATTGCTCCGGAAATTTCTAAGCGTTATCAAGTGGTTGCTGGCAGTAATAATACCAACACCTCGATTGTCGGTACGAGCGTTGATTATCAGCAGATTCGCAGCTTAACTTTAGACTCTGGTAATTTTTTTACGGCCGCTGATGTTACTGGCGCCCGTAAAGTGGCAGTTATCGGCCCGACTACTCGTGATGATCTTTTTGGCGAAGACGCTGATCCTATCGGCAAGACGATTAAAATAAATAATATCAATTTTAAGGTAATTGGCCTTACTAAATCCAAAGGCGGCAGTGGTACTAGTACTCAAGATGACCAAATTAGTATTCCTTATACCGTGGCCCAGAAATATTTTACTAACAATCAGTATGTCAGTACGATTAGTATTTCCGCGGAGAGTGAAGAAATTTTAACTTCAGTGCAAGAACAAGTAAGTACTGTACTTTTAAGTGAGCACGGTAAGACTGAGGATACGGCTGATTTTCGTATCATGAACCAGGCGGATATTGTTTCGGCCGCTTCTTCTATTGCTGAAACTCTAACGATGCTGCTAGCAGCAATCGCCGGCATTTCTTTGGTGGTGGGTGGCATCGGTATTATGAATATGATGTTAACGAATGTTACTGAGAGAACTAAGGAAATTGGTTTGCGTAAAGCGATTGGTGCGAAGAAATCAGATATTAGTAATCAATTTTTAGCCGAAGCTATTACCCTTACTTTTCTGGGTGGATTAATTGGCATTGCTCTGGGCGCTGCGATTGCTTGGGGTGTTTCGCAATTTGCCTCTTTAGAGACCAGCGTCTCCTGGTCTTCAATCCTCTTAGCCTTTGGTGTATCGGCGGGTATTGGTATTATTTTTGGTTATTATCCGGCACGACGGGCTTCTAAACTTAATCCCATCGATTCTCTTTGTTTTTAGTAATTACAAACTTATAATTAACTATATAAAATTATTCTTATCAAAAAACAAATAACGTTTTTAATTTTATTTTTTTTATTTTTT
>CALJZR010000013.1 GCA_937983635.1 uncultured bacterium
TCATATCTGCGATTCCTTATAATGTATAAGTTTACCGCCGATAGGCTTTAAGATGTTCCCTAATTTTTAAAGAGCATAGCGGTTTAAACTTCCCCGCCGTTGTAGTCTGGCCTTTCGTTTCCGTCTTGCCGTCCTACGAGATAAATAATAGGGGATTCCCGAAAATGGCGCAACCTTATTTTTGTAAAGAAACGTAAAGAAAACCACTACCCGCACCACGACAAGAGGCGCACTAAATTTAATGAAACGGGCGCGCGAATAACACTAAAACAACCATTTTAGCAAGTAATTTTTTCATTTATATCTGCTCTTGCCTACTTGACAAAATCTAAAATCCTCGTGGTGAGGTTTTCTCGGTGTACCCCTTATGATTGCTTATCTTTTCCTTTGAGGCGCTTAGAATCGCTTACAGAGCGTTTTAGACCCTGTTAATAACTTATACAAAAAGCAAAAATGAAATTTAATGAGTTATCCACTTGATTTTTCAAAAAAGTATTTTCTGCTATTATTTTGCATTGACAAATAAGTCTGGACGTGTATCAGATCATTAGCAGACTAATAATCGCTAGGATGATAATCACGCTGGTGGATTGTAATAGCCGAAACAGTTAGCAGACTATTAATACTCTAAAAACCTATTAGCCAACTAACTATTTCATATTATATAATATACTTATAAATTAAAGGGAAATAATAACTATAAGAAACTATCAGCTAAGTGAGAACCACTATCATTTAGGTTATGCACAAAGTTATCCACAGCACAAAATAACTTGACGCAATAGGCGGCAATATAGGGACTTTTACACAGACTTATATACAGGTTATCCTACTGTATAAATATACAGGGTAAAAAGGTAGTGTTAACAACTGCAATCAATTTTAGGCCGCCTAAAACGCTTTCTAACGAGCTAAACGCTGCGGGGTAATATTAAAGTAAAGCCGTGACACGTCGGTCAGGTGGCTTCAGTGTGGTGCCCTGGTGGCCTCATCGTGTTTTGCTCTTTATTACACCGCTGCGCGGTTATCATAAAAATAGGCGTTAGGCAAGGAAAATAAAAAAGTAAAATAATCTTTGCCTATGTTAGAAAATTACCTTTATCATTCACTCACCGATTAACGAGGGAGGCCGAACAAATGAGGCTATATAAACCAGATAACGCAACCGTCTTAAAAGGTGCGCTGCGTAACCTGCTGGACGGTAGCAAGTCAACCAGCATTAAACATTTTATTAACAAGGTTGAAGCTATTCATCAAAACTTTTTTGATGAATATGACGCCTATGATATGGATAGTTTTCTACCCTTATATAAGCAAGGGGCAACACTAGTTTTATATAATAGGGATTGCCATATCTTTACAGGCAGGGGAGCGGGGCCGGATACCGATTTTATTGTTGCGCAGGGCAATACTATTGTTGCATATCATAGCTATTCAGGCCGTCAATCATTTAATATAAATGGTTTTGAGCTTATTGGGCTTGATCTGATAAATGGACTTTCTAGCATTGAGGGATTTTTAGATGTTATCTGGAAGTATTTACCAGCTGGATGGCATAAGCCGGATAACGACGGATCTCAATATACCGGTATAATGGCTTTTGATGGCGACGGCAATTTTTTGTTACCTTCGAAATTATACCCGTATGTATATAATGATCTGATAGAGGAAGCGGGTTTTATTTTCTGGAAAGATGAGAATCAGATTATTGACAATATAGAAAAACATGCTGTAAATTCTAACACTCAAAGCGTTAATACTCAAACTATTGAAAACAAAGGAAAAAATACCATGACCAAGATTGCTAACATCGTTGCCGCTAATAAATCCGCCGTTGTAAACGCTGCAAAACTGGAAGCGGGTAAAATTGCACTGACTCAAATTACGAAAGTAGCGGCTAAAAAAGCGCCGTTTATGATTAAAGGTTATATCGATACGCCGATTGGTCGTGTAGTGATCGCTAACCTGCTGAGTGTAGCGGTTGACCAGTACGCCCCGACTAATCAGAAAGCGAAAGTGGTAGCAGGCGCGGCAATGGAAGCGGCAATGTTGGAAATGGTACAGAGTTTCAATATTGCTGAAATGATCGA
>CALJZR010000014.1 GCA_937983635.1 uncultured bacterium
GCCTGCTTTTTGGTGGCGGCATCTTTGGCGGCATCTTTAGCCGCTTTATCAGCCGCTTCAGCGTCAAGCCTCATCTGCGCAGTATCTGCACAGGGATTGGCGGGTGCTGGGTTTACGTTTTGTGCGCTGCGAGCCTGGTCGGCGAGCGCTTCTTTTTCTGAGTTTGACTTTGACAATGATATGCCAAGCCATACGATTGCGCCGATTAAGAAGACGGCAACAACAACAATGATTCCGATTACAGTTTTGTTCATGATTTTCAATTTTACGGTGATTATTAATTATTTTTTAATTTCAGTAAGTTCAGGTTAAGCATTATAAAAAGGTAATCATTTCCCTGCCCCTGATGTTTGTGCATCAAAGTAAGGGAGAGAAAATCATCATTGCCGGCCTTATGTAGGCTCATCTCGATGATGGGTCCATACGAATTCCTTTCTTCGCCGTCGAAATAGCGGCTGAATTGGCCGCCAATCTTTGGTTGGAGAAAGGTGTTCTGATTCATGCCCAGGGGTATATCCCAAAGGCTTTGTTTGAGTGTTGTCTCCAAAAAGCCTTTATTCCAGGGCTTGTTCGGTAGGGCTGATTGGCCATTTTCACTCAGAGTTTTCTGAGCGTCTAAGGCATATTGTCCCGACAGAACTAGCTGGGTCCTGGGAAAAAGGTAGGGATGATAACCTGAGTATTTCATCAGGTTAAGATTCAGATTGCCCACCAAGAGGTGGTCTTTCTGAATTCCCTCAGAAGAATACTTTTTCTTTTCTACCCTTCCAATTTCTTTGGAATGTTTGTATCCTACGGCGAGACCGCCGTAGAATGAGTGGGTATATGAAAAAAATTCTTCATATTTGCCGGTGCTTAGCCCCAAGGAAAAATCCTGGGTTTTGGATACGTATGGAGCCATGTTGTTGGTCCATTCGGAGGCGGAATAAACTCCCCATGCGGAGACATTCCATTCTTCACTCAGGGAGCGATAGAGCGGAAGGTCGCCATAGATGCCAATCCAACTACCGTTATTGTTGGAATTTTGCTGCTTAGCAAAATATCCACTAAAAACAGACAAGTTGGAGTGACGTCCTATGGGGTTAGGCGTCTGAGCAGAGGCTATGATAGCCCCGCTCAACAAGAGTAATAACATCAAGCAGAGCTTTTTTTTCATGGCTTTTATATTTAGTTGTAATGATCTGGTGAATTTCCGGATAACTGGTATCCTGGGCGAGGCGCAGAAATTATTATTTCTGCGCTCCTCTCAGAAGGACAATTATCTTAAAATATTATTGATGTTGCCTTGGGGGGCAAGATTCTCTGCTGGTGTCGGCTCTGGGCTTGGTGTTTCCACGTCGCTATTTTGATTCTGATTTTCATAAGGAAGGTATTGCCAGACGGCGTTAGCGGCGGCTTCTTTGTAATGCCGTTTCTGCTGTTTCTTAGAGCCGAAGAGGCGCCAGTCATAGCGGCTTTCCGGAAGGATGTAGATATAGAAGAGAGCGAAGATAGTACTAAAGACAATGGCCAGGAGCGTATTTTGTAAAATATTCGGTTTAACGGGATAGGAGGATACTAAGGGCTGATCAATGATGTTGATTTTAACTTTGTCGCCGTTGCCCTGATAATTAGTATTCTTATTAACCATGACATCATTTACCGCTAAAGCAATCTGTTGGGCTTGATAGGGGCTGGTGTGATAGACTTTAACCTCAATAATGCCGGAATCACTTAAAGTGCGAGTTTGGACAGTATTGCGCCAGGTTTTCATCTTCTGAGCATAAGTTCCCTGAAAATATGATTGCTCAATATTATATTGGGAGTTAGCCACTAAATCGAAGAAGGAGGCAGAACGGGCGACTTGGGCAAAAAGGTTGCCTAAGTATTCGTTAGAGCGAGAAACCGTGTAGGCGTCTGCCATGCCCGTTTCCTGGGTAATTAAGAGGCGGGAGCTGGCTTCGTAGCGCAAAGGAAATAGGAGAGAGACACCGGCCGTTAAAATGACGGCCGTTAAAATCATCAAGATGATTGTTTGGCTCTTGCGCTTGATTAAAAATAGAAATTCTTTTAAATCCATAATTTTAGTTTGATTTTATATTATAATATATTACTTTTTATTTGTCAAGGGGTGGCGGTGGATAATTAGAGTTTTGCTATTGACATTTTTAAATAATTAAGATACTATCAATAGACTTGTCTTTACAAGATTATTTGATTTTATTAAATATTATGAAAAAAATTGCTATTTTTACCGTAATATTAGGCATTATCTCTTTAGTATTTGCCTCTTATTCCCAAGGTAAAACCAAATCTTACTACTCTGGCGACGCGCTTGTTTACAAAAATAAGCTTTATGTGGCCACTGCTAATACCGGCAGCTTGGAGTTCTTCCGACTGGAAGGCACTAAATTAGAGCGTGTTGCGAAAATTAAACCATTTGACCAGAAATTTGGTAAATATGGGAGCTTTTACGACGCTCATCTCCGCGAAGAAGGCGGCCGCCTTTTTGTTTATACGGTGACTGACTTTAGTCTCTATAAATACGAATTAGTGGGCAACCAGCTTAATCTGGTTAATTCCATTAAAAATTCTTATTGGGAGTGGTATAACCGTGTTGATGAAATGGGGGACAATTTAGTTACTATCAGTGCTAAAAGTGTCAAAATTTGGAATAATGATTTACAGGTTATTAATGAATATAATTTTGGTAATGACGAAGTTCCCTATAATGTTCGTGGCAACGATCGTTTCTTTTTTAACGTCCAGAGCGGCAAGCTGATGATTTATGATCGGGAGACCCGCAGTTTAGTTAAAGAAGTAGCTTTGAACTTTAAGAATAATCGCAGCGCACACAAGATTTTTGTCGACGCTAATAATGATATTTTTGTAGTCGATGATTACTATGCCAAAAAATTTAACTTTAACGGCCAGCTTCTTTCCAGTTTTAAGCATTTAGAGTATGAGGGTTATGATATTGATGCTTCCGGCTTTACTTCCTTTGCTTATTTCTCTAACGGCATCGGCGTAGTTAAGTTAAATAAAGATACCATGAAGGAAACTGATTGGGTCTGGACGGGCGGTTTAGCCGGTCCCCGCGGCTGGGCAATGGGTATGGAGGTTGTTAATTTAAGCGGCGACAAGGTTGTCGTCTTCAATAACGCCAATATCCTTGTCTTGAACGATAAGTTAGAAAAAGTAGCCGCTTTCTTGGCGGATGAAGAAGATAACAGCGTTGAAGCCAGTGAGTCCCTTTTCTTAAAGCTTGATAAGAACCGTGGTGCCGCTAATAGCCAAGTTTCTCTCAGCGGCGGCGGCTTTCTTCCCAATGAAGAATTAAGTTTAGATTTTGCCGGTAAAAAGCAAACTCTAAAAGCAGACCAACGCGGTCGCTTCCAACAGATTCTCACCGTTCCCACCGTCAGTGGCGGCGGCTATGATATCAAAGTCGATGGCGTCAGCTCTAAGATGAGCTACAGCATCGCTTTTACCATCGAATAATCAATTTTAATGCTTATATAAAAAACGCTCCCGCAGGAGCGTTTTTTTGTTAGCTACTTAGAGAGCAATTTTTGATAAACGGTTAATACTTCTTGTATATTATTTTCGGGGCTGAAGCGGCCGGCGCTTGCTTGCAACTCTTTTCGTTGCCAATGTTTTTTCTGGTTAACAATTTTTAGCATCGCCTCTTTTAAAGCCTCAATATCTTCAGCGGGCACCAGCATACCATTACTGTCATTAATTATTTCCGGCAGACCGCCAATATCGGCGGCAATTACCGGCGTGCCTAAGGATAGCGATTCCAAAGCACTGAGAGGAAAGTTTTCTAGCCAGCGCGAAGGTATTATTACTGCCTGTGCTTGGGCAATTAAGGTGGAAAGGGCGCGACCTTCTTGCCAGCCTAAAAATTCTATTTGTCCGTTTCTAGCCGCTTCACCGCTTATTGTCTGCAGTAGGTCTGATTCCGGACCGCTGCCGGCAATTTTTAGGCGTAAATTTTTATCTTCGAGGGTTGCCTGTATTGCTAAGTCGATTCCCTTTTCTTGGCTCAAGCGGCCGTAGTAGAGAAAATAGTTTTCACGACTATCGTTTAGGGGTAAGGGTAGATCAGCTCGGAAGGCGTTATTAATCACGATAATTTTTTCTTCTGGCCAGCCGGCAGCCACTAAGATTTTTTTCAGGAAATTACTGGGAGAAATAAAGAGATTAACTTTATTTTCGTAGATCTTTAAAATATTATGGTGCAGATACATTTCCCCAGCGGCGAGCAGGCTGGCAAGACTAGAATCTTTGACGCAGCGGCGCTTAATGCAGGGCCAGTAAGAACCGCGCAAACATTCCTGGCAAACTTTACCTTGGGTAAAGAGCGAGTGATTGGGGCAGACCAATTTATAGTCATGCAAATGCATGACTACCGGAATTTTGAAGGCGGCGGCAACATCTAGAAGCGAGGGCGATAATTGGTGATAAATATTATGGAGATGAATAACGTCGGGGCGAAAATCTTTAAGCAAGCGAGTAAATTTTCTTTTTGTTTCCAAGCTATATAGAGTTCTACCTGGTATTTTCCAGGCATAGCGCCAGACTTGTTCGTTGTAGCTAACCCGGCTGACAAAATATTTAGACCAAGGGGTTGCTAAGTTTTTGGGGTGCTGCATGGAGAAATAGGCAAGCTCATGCCCCTCAGCTTCTAAGTGTTTACCCAAGTCTAGATAGTAGCGGTCGGCGCCGCCGCGCGGATAGTGATATTTATTAACTTGTAATATTTTCATAGTGTTGGCGCCATAGTTTTAAATAAAGATCTTCGTAATTAGCCGTTACCTGATTGATGCTATATTTTTGCTCTATTAGTGTTCGCAGTTTAGCCTGTTTAACCCTAGTGACCTCGCTGTTTAGTTGAGAGAGGGCTTCTTGCAAAACTCTCGCTAACTCTCGGCTATCATCGGGAATAAGGGGCCAGCCGGTATTTTCGTTGATAATATCGCCGAGGCCATCAACGGTGCTAGCGACTACGGGGATACCGCAGGCGCCTGCTTCCAGGGCGGCTATGCCTAACCCTTCCCAGCGTGAAGGCATGACGAGAAGGTTGAGGCTTTGGTAAAAGGCGGGCATGTCTTGAACATTGCCAATTAGACTTATTTGCTGATTTAATCCCGCTCTTTCAATTTGTTTTTGTAAAGTCTCTCTTTCTTCGCCTTCGCCCGCAATTACTAGCCGAGTTTTGTCTGTTTTAACCTTTGCCCAAGCTTCAATCAAGACATCAAAACCTTTTTGTTTGTTTAAGCGGCCAACGGCACCAACAGCAATAATTCCTGTTTCCGGTCTTTTTTCTTGATATTCAAATTTTTCCAAAGGAATGCCGTTGGGAATAATTAGCTCGCATTTTTTCCAAGGCAGGAAATAGCGCCGGCGCATATCTTTAGCTACGGCTGGAGAAATTGCGACCACTGCTTCTGCCCAGAGCGAAGTAATTATTTTTGCTGTTTGCTGATACCAGCGTTCTTGGCGGTTAATGTTTTGTTCGGTAGAAATAATAACTTTTACCCCGGCTAATTTAGCGGCTAGGCGGCCACGTAAATCACCGCCTAATTGGGTGTGAACAATTTCGGTCTTTTCTCTTTTTAATATTTTGTATATCTGCCAGCAATTACTTAAGGAGATTTTTGATTTTTTTGAGAGTACAAAAATAGGTAAAGATAATCTCTCCAGTTCTTGATGCCAGCTGCCCGCTTCTTTAAAAAGAATAACCAAGGGTTCAAAGCGCTCGCGATCGATTGTCTGTAAAAGGTCGAGGAGGAAGCGCTCTGCTCCCCCGCTCGCCATGCTGGGCATAATATAGGCAATCTTAATCTTTGGGGCCATATTTTTTTTGCGCTAGTTCGGTGGCAATTAAAGCGAGGGTAATAATCAGCCAGACCTTACCTTTATAGTAGGAGGTGTTGAAGATTTGGAAGAAAATCCCCCCGCCCGCGGCTAACCATAAAGGCAGAAGCCAGGGCGCATTTTTGCCATATTTTTTAATACCAGCTAAAGCTTTTTTGATGATAACAATTAATAAGAAGAACCAGGCGATCAAGCCGATACTGCCGGTTTCCGCGGCTACTTTTTGAATAAAGCCGTGGGAGTCGATAGGCGGGCCATATTTGGCGGTAAAGCGGATATTATCGGCTACCAAGTCGGTAAAGCGGCCGCTTCCCTGGCCTAATATCGGTTTATCTTGCCAGGCTCTATAAGCTATTTCTAAGAGCAGAACTCTGTTTTCTGTGGAACTGATATTATCAGCCTGGAGAATTTTCATGCGCCAAAAGACAGGCAGCATTAACAGTAATCCCGCAATAATTACTAATAAAACTAGGCCCCCCTGTTTTTTCAGGAATTGACGATTGCGCCAGATTATTAAAGTGCCTAATTGCAAAAAGATAGTAATCCAGGCGGCCCGGGAAAAAGACATAATGGCGGCGGCGATGCTAAGAACAAAAAGGCTCTTGTAGATTCGACCAATTCTTGCGTCTTGAGTCCACTCTTTCAGGGCTAGCCAGAGAAAGGCACCGACGCTTAAGAATTCAGCGATTAAATTATGATTTTCGCCGAAGGGGTATATTCCCCACCAAGCGCTAGATTTCAAGCGGAAAAAGCTATTTTGCCAGTCTTGCCCCCAGAGGCTGAGCCAGCCGCTGATCATCACCACTAAAGAGGCTAGAGCCAGTCCGCTAACCGCTATTTTCAAAGTTTTCTCTTTTTTAATCAGGTTGACGGGAAGGAAGATATAGGCGGCATAAAGCAAGATCAGCCAGCGGCTGAGATAATAGAAGCCGTTTAAAGGTTGGGGGTGGTTTAAAAGAGAAAGGGCGTTAGCCGCTAAGAAGCAAAAAAATGGAAAAAATAAGGGAAATTTTAATTTCACCTCTTTATTAGGCTGAAAAATTAAAGCAAAAATTAGAGATAAAAGCCAAGTAAAAACAACGCCGACGGCGATTAAGTCGGAAAACGGCACTTCTAGGGTGCCAATATTTATTACCCAATTGATAGCCGGAGTAGAAAATGACAGCAGGAAGACGCTAAGCGCTGGGTTAAGAGTAAGGATAATAATGCCGGCAAGGCCGCCAGCGAGGCTAAGATAGGTAAGCATATAAGATAATGATAGCGGAAAAAGGGGAATAAAAAAAGACCCGCTTACTTGCGGGTCTCCGTGTTTCCTTTTCGGATTAGTAGATTATTTTGAGCGCCCCTATATTTTAGGAGAGGGGTTAGCTCTTACCTTGGCACCAGGCGTCCGGTTCTTTTTTCCGGGTTAACCTCAATTGTGACTAACTCGTAGTCACGACAGTACAGATTACCTTTTTTGTACTGTTCGCCAAGCGGTTTGCCGGTAGGCACCCGGTATTGGTCCGGGATTTGGAGGTTCTGGCCTACGGCTATGTAGACGTTATCAAGTAATAAGCTGCTGGCAATTCCAAATTCCAGATTCTCCCAGTCTACCTGGAAAATGGTATACGGGCCAGCGGCTTCGGCGATTTGCATGCATTTATACCAACCACCGGCGCGATGATCGCCCAGGTAGTCGTTAGGAAACTTTTCGAACATCACACCATCATTTAAGAAGAAAAGATTTTTTTCACCTTTATTGGTAATGATGATGAAATCATCTCCTTTGGCTTTCCTGATTGTTGTCAGAAAATCAATCATTCCGGATTGCCAAGCAGCATCAAGAACGCGCGGATTATCGGCTTCGCCATTATTGTCCGAGTCTATACTCGGATCAATCCAGGAAACGGTGGAATTACCATTATCTTGGAAATAGCCGTCGATATCACGATTAAGCGAGTCTGGAAGAGCATTTTTTAAGAGCCACTCCCGATAATACTCGTTGTAGTTCTTCCCGTTGATGCGCGGACAATTCCGGGTGATATTCATCATCCACATATCTTGCCAAAAGATTACCGGTTTTCCGTTTTTGTTTTTTAGCCGGTATTCTTTTGGTAACTGGTACCAGAGTTTGTTGGCCATCGGGCGGTCAGGCACCTGGCCGGAACTCCATATCTCCATGTGGTTGGAATAAATCAAAAGCTTGGTTTTTGTGCTTTTAATTTTTTTGGTGTATTGCCAGTTATTGGCAATATTTTCATAATCGACAATGACCAGCTGGTCCTTTTTTAGCTTAGTGGCATCCTCGGCACTCATTGTCGGCGCCGTCCAATAGACAGCGGTTTTAATTTGAGCTTTGAGGGCGATGCTGGATAACAGTAAAATCATGAGAACAAATATCTTTTTCATGGGTGCGGTGGGTTTTAAATTGTTAAAGAAAGTTAGGAATCTGATATATTAATATAATATTTTTCTATTATTTAGTCAATAGTTGTAAGGCTTGGTTTTTTTCAAGATTTATCGTCCAATAAGCACTATTTTTTTTGATTTCCCCCTCTAGATTTTGCGGACTGACTTGGACTATTTCTTTCCCCGGCTCCAAATTAATATTTAAAGCCTCAATCCGGCTGCCCGGCTGGCGCTGGACAAAAAGTGTGTACACTTTATTGATGTTTAAGTTCTCGTAAAGTTTAGCGGGAAGCTTGTAACTTAAATTTATCTCCCCATTTTTCCCCGGCTCAATACTCCAGAAAAAGCCGAATACATGTTTGCCTAAGGCGTTGTCATCATAGCTGGCAAAATCGGCGGCAGCCCGGTCAATTCCCTTAATATCAATTAGCTCACTCCCTAGGGGTGCCAGGACGCGCGTATAGCTGCGGTAGCGGGTGGTGCGCCAATCAAAGCCGCCAGTATGCTGGTAATTAAGTCGGAGCTCGGCCTTGAGGGCTTGCTGTTCGGTGCTTAGATGGTAGCTAATATTTTTCTTCATGACAGCGTCGCTTTTGAAGGCGGCTAAGTTAGCGTCTACTACCATAAGATAGTCTCCGGAAACATTTTTAATTTCCCCGGCTCCGCCCAAATCAAGGGCAATAGCTTGGCGTTCAGGGTTGTTAAAATAAAGCAAAAGGTCGCCGCGGCTAAGGCTTTCATTAAGACGGGTAATTAGTTGGGGATATTGGTTAAGCGGTAAATTCATTAACTTATCTTTTAGGGCATTAATCAACTCATTAATAATATCCTTGCGATCCCAAGAAGAGATGTCGTCATCTTTATAAGCCACTTCTACATTGTATTGAAGTAGGGCCTGCATATTTTCAGGAGCATAGCTTTCTCCTCTTACCGTAATTGGTCCGGTGATTTTGAGAAGATTGGCAACAAAGTCAGGGGTAATAGCTAAAATGCCGTCTAAGGGGGGCGTTTCTTGACCTCCCGCTGAGCTTTCGGCAATAAACATTTCTTGGATTTGCCGAGCGGATTGAGGCCAGTCCGGCGACCAGTTAGCATCGCGGAGGTACCAATTCTCTACTTTTAAGTATTTACCGATTGGCGCGGGTGCTTGATATTGGGTCTTCCCGATGGCAGGCATATCTAAGTGATAAACATCGTCAGATTTTAAGTTTTCAATTTCACCGAAGTTTTTAATATCTGCTCGGACATAGCTGCCTAAAAAGCCGCCGGTAGGACGTAATTCGTCATTATTTTGCAGCATAATTAAGTAGCGGGCGGTTTCGGGGTAGCCGCTAAAAGCGGGAAGTAAGCGTAAAATAGGCAAAGATTCAGTCAGCAGCTCTTCCCCGCCGGCTAATTGTTCTTTAACTGCCTGTAACTGGCCGCGTAGGGGCCATAAAATACCGAAGCGCTGGATATGGTTGAGATTAAGGAGTGCGAGATTGAGATTGGCTTTTAGGCCGTTTAACTCTGGTTCTAAAGCGATTAAGCTTTGCAGAAAAGCGGCTTTTCTTTCTGGGCTGAGATTCTTAAAATTACCGTCTTTAACATCGTCTAAATTTAAACCTTGGGCCAG
>CALJZR010000015.1 GCA_937983635.1 uncultured bacterium
ACTTTTTCGGTTAATTGTCCGCCTTCGTCATGGCCGATGTAGCCGGGAGGGGAGCCGATTAATTTGGCTACAGAATGTTTTTCCATGTATTCGCTCATGTCTAAGCGGATTAAGGAGTTTTCATCATCAAAGAGAAAGCGGGCTAAAGCTTTGGCTAATTCGGTTTTACCAACTCCGGTGGGACCGATGAAGAGGAAGGAGCCGATTGGTCTCTTTTCTTCATTGATGCCAGCGCGGGAGCGGCGGATAGCTTTAGCGACAGCGCTGATAGCATCTTCTTGGCCGATAACTTCCTTAGTTAGTTCTGTCTCGGCGGCAGCTAGTTTCTGCAAGTCATCCGCTAACATTTTGTTGACGGGGATGCCTGTCCAGCGAGCCACAACTTTAGCAATATCTTCTTCGCCCACTTCTTCTTTTAAGATGCGTTGGCCTTTTTTTTGAATCTTAATCAATTCTTCTTGGCTGAGTTTAATCTTATTTTCTAATTCTGGAATAAGCCCATATTTAATCTTAGCAACTTCAGTTAGATCGGCGCCTTGGCGCTGACTTATTTCCGCTTTAATTTTTAGTTCATCAATTTCTTTTTTATGCTGACGAATTTCAGAGATAATATTTTTTTCGTTGTTCCAATGTAATTCTAATTGGTTGGCTTGTTCTTTTAATTTGCTTAACTCTTGATTTACCGCCCGTAATTTGGTGGATTTTTTATCAGCGGAAAGAAGAGCGGCTTTATTTAGTTCTAGCTGTTTGATTTTTCTTTTAAGCTGATCTAATTCGTCTGGCATAGAATCAATTTCCATGCGCAGAGAAGAAGTGGCCTCATCAATTAAGTCTACCGCCTTATCCGGTAAGAAACGGTCGCTGATATAGCGATTGGATAGCTTGGCGGCCGCACTTAAGGCGTCATCAGTGATACGGACGCCGTGGTGGACTTCATATTTTTCTTTAAGGCCGCGGAGCATACTGATAGTATCTTCAACGCTCGGTTCGTTAACAATAATAGGCTGGAAGCGGCGCTCTAAAGCCGCATCTTTTTCGATATATTTTTGATATTCTTTGGTAGTGGTGGCGCCGATGGTGCGCAGTTCGCCCCGAGCTAAGGCCGGTTTGAGCATGTTCGAGGCGTCCATTGAGCCCTCGGAAGAACCCGCTCCGATAAGAGTATGAAGTTCGTCAATAAAGAGGATGATGCGGCCATTTTGATTTTGAACTTCTTTTAAGACGGCTTTGAGGCGGTCTTCAAATTCACCTCTAAATTTAGCCCCAGCTACTAAAGCCCCTAAGTCTAAGCTAATAATTTCTTTATTTTTCAAATTTTCTGGAACATCACCGGCAATAATGCGTTGAGCCAAGCCTTCGACAATAGCGGTTTTACCAGTGCCGGCTTCGCCGATAAGAACCGGATTATTTTTGGTTCTTCTTAGAAGGACTTGCATGACACGGCGGACTTCGGTATCGCGGCCAACTACCGGATCAAGCTTTTCTTGGCGGGCGAGTTCGGTGAGGTTGCTAGTGTATTTTTCCAAGACTTTGAATTTACCTTCAGGATTGGGGTCGGTAATGCGGTCGCCGCCTCTTAGTTCCTGCAAAATTGCCGAGACCTTTTGGTATTCGACGTTGAAATTTAAGAGAATAGCTTGAGCCGGAGAGGCCACGCCGATTAAGGCTAAGAGAATATGCTCGGTAGAGATAAATTCATCGCTCATGCCATCGGCTTCTTTTTTAGAACGCTCTAAAATTAAGGCCGTCTCATTAGTACCAGAGACCGCTTGGATGGGGCCATTTTGTAAATCAATTTTACTTTTTGGTAATTTTTTAATCTCGGCCACGGTATAGTTTTCCAGGATTTCCGGATCAACTTTTAATTTTTCTAGAACCGGCTTTACTAAGCCCTCCGGCTGCTGGAGCAGGGAGAGAAGAATGTGTAGAGCCTCAATATTAGGTTGGCCGAAATTAGCGGCAATTGCCTGAGAATTAATAATCGCTTCTTGGGCTTTTTCTGTAAATTTATTAAACATATGTTGATTTATTGTTTATTTTATATTTAGCACTCTTACTTTGTGACTGCTAAAAGATATCATAATATATCATCAAGTGCTTGTCAATTCGGTTTTTAAATTTATTATTTTTAGTTTTTTTACTTACGTGGTATATTATATAAGGAATAAGTTTTTAAATTATAATTTTTTAGCTTTTTATTTAGCGTATGTTTAATAATAGGCAGATAAAACTTTGGCAATATTTAACCTTTTCTTTATTATTGGGCGTGGGTATTTTAGCTTATAGTCATTTTGCGCAAGCTTTGGCAACGAGTTTGTCTATTTCTTCGCCGACCGCTCTCAATAAAGCCTATGTTAAGCCTAGCAGCACAGTTCCGGTTTTATTTTACGTAACCGCCGACCCTCCCGGTTTTAGTGCTTTTTATACGATTGAGCTTGTTAGAAATAGCACGGTTTACACCAGTCATCAATATAGCACTACTTTCAATTCCGGTTCTCAGGGCTATTCTCAGAATTTTAATGTCGGAGCGGTGGCGGACAATCTTTATGGTTTGCAAATGTTTGTTCCCGAACTCGGTGCTCAGTCTTTAAATTCAGTGGTAGTTGACGGGACGCCGCCAAGTTCGCCGACGGTGACTTATCCTAATGCTTCTGGGATTTATCTTGACCCGACTGATAATGTTGTCATTACTTGGAACCAGTCGACGGATGCTAATTTTGGAGCAACCCCGATACGCGTTGTCTATTCTTTATCTGGCACCTTTCTTGATGGTGTCACTATTGCCAATTTACCAGCCAGTGCCACTTCCACTACTTGGAATCCGCCTGATGTTAGCAGTGCAACGGTAAAAGTAGCGGTTATTGCTACTGATTTAGCCGGTAATATTACTAGTGATGCCTCTAATAACGCGTTTGCTCTTGATAATCAGGCGCCGACCGTGGATGCGGGTGCTAATTTTTCGGCATCGACGCCGACGCGTCCAGGGGCAACTGCTTCGGATAATATTAGCGCAGTGGCTAATCTTACTTATGCTTGGGGGGTAGTCTCTGCTCCTAGCGGCGGTACTATTATTTTTTCTGATCCTAATATTCTTGACCCCTTTCTTTCTGGCACGGTGACCGGCGAATATGTGGCTTCTATATTAGTAACTGATCAAGCCGGTAATCAGTCTTTTGACACGGTTACTTTTAATTGGGACGGGAATCCGGCGGCATTTAATGTGACCGCTCCGGCGGGTGGCACCTACTTAGCTGGTGGTAGCCAGACGAATATAGTTTGGAGTTTACCAGGTGATAGTGATATCAATCATTTTAAACTTTATTATTACGATAACACTAGTAATTGGACTTTAATCAGCAATAGTACCGCTTCCACCACCACCTCTTATCTCTGGACTGTGCCTTTGTATAACTTAGGCAGTCGGCAGGTGCGGGTGGTGGCTTATGATAATGACGGTAATTTCACCATCGCGAATTCCGGCCTTTTTACGATTGACAGCACTAATCCTGCTATTACCATTACCAATTCTAATCTAGGTCCCATCAATA
>CALJZR010000016.1 GCA_937983635.1 uncultured bacterium
CTTGTATTGTTTGCCGCCGGTGGCAATCACTGCGATCTTCGCCATACGTTTAATATTAGCAAAATTAGTTAGAAAAAATCCGGCTCGCGCCGATTTACTCTTCAATATTACCAAATATTTGAAAAATGTCAATAAATGAGATAAGATAGAGTTATTATAAAAGCCTAATCTATCCTCCTTATGCCTAAATTCATCATTAATGGCGGTCACCCCTTGAGTGGTAAAATCGCAGTCAGCGGGGCCAAGAATTCCGCCTTAAAAATTATTCCGGCCGCCATTCTCTCTCGCCAAACCCTCAAGATTACTAATCTCCCTCAAATTGAAGATGTCGAGAGATCTTTTGAAGTTTTAGAAAATCTAGGGGCAACGGTCACCAGAAAAGGCAGCGAGGCATTAGTAGAGACCGCCAATCTCAACACCACCGAACTAAACGCGAAAATGGCCGATAAATTCCGCGGCTCAATTATGTTTGTTGGTCCGATGTTGGCCCGTTTTAAAGAAGTAAAATTTCCTCATCCTGGTGGTTGCGTTATTGGTGCGGGCGGTCGCCCCATTGATCTTTTTATTGATGGCTACCGTGCTTTCGGAGCAGATATTAAAGAGGAGTCAGGTAAATTTTACCATATTAAAGCCAAAGCTCTACACGCTGCCGACTATTTCTTTCCGCTTGTCAGTGTCACCGCCACCGAAAGCATGATGATGACGGCCAGTATTATACCCGGCACGACTATTTTAAAAAACTGCGCTATGGAACCAGAGATCGAAGCCCTCGCCTCCTCTCTTCACACCCAGGGAGCTGACATTAAAGGTGCCGGCACCCCCACCATGGTAATCAATGGGAAGGAAGAAATCAGTGCGGGCGAATTCCAAGTTATCCCTGACCGTATTGAAACCGGTTCCTTTGCCATCCTTGCTGCCGCCGCCAATGCCAACATCGAAATCGAACACTGCAACCCGGAACACATCATGACTCTTTTAAAAATAATGGAAAAAATCGGAGTAGATTTAGAAATCGGACCAGATTGGCTTAAAATACGTAAAGGTGCTCGCCCCTTACTGGCCCATGATATTAAAACCCATGAATATCCCGGCTTCGCCACGGACTTACAATCCCCTTTTGTTGTCCTCATGACACAAGCTAAGGGCCGCGCTCTCATCCATGAAACCATTTACGACCGGCGCTTGCTGTGGACCGATATGCTTTCCCAAATGGGCGCCAGCATCACCATGTGCGACCCTCACCGCGTCGTTGTCCAAGGACCAACCCCGCTCTACGGCAAAAGACTGATGAGTCCGGATTTAAGGGCGGGTATTGCCCTGGTAATTGCCGCACTCATTGCCGAAGGCAGAACAGAAATAGATAATATCTATCAGATTGATCGCGGCTATGAAAAATTAGAAGAACGTCTTCGCGGCTTAGGTGCCGATATCACTAGAGCCGAATAAAAATTCTATGTCTAAAAAATTTCGCGACTTTCTTTTTATTGCTTTCATCGTTCTCTTCGTCTTTATCACCTTCTTCGTTTCTGTCTACGCTGTTGGCTACAGTCTAAACATCTCTTGGCCGCCACGCTTTGATCAAGTTTTTCAAAAAACTGGAATGTTGATTTTAGACAGCGAACCGACAGGAGCTTCAATTTTTCTCAATGGCAACAAACAGAGACGTTCTTTTCTTTTAGACTTAGGACGCGATGAAATTACTACTCCGGTAAAAATTAAAAATTTACCGCCAGGTGAATACACCCTGCGCTTGGAAAAAGAAGGCTACTGGCCCTTAGAAAAAAAAATATCAATTTATCCAGGGCAAAGCACTTTTGCTGAAGATTTTATCCTCTTCAGACGCTCCCTCCCCCTTAATCTTGCTCTCTGCGGACCCCAAGAAATATCTATCAGTCCGGATAGTAAAAATATTTTCCTGGCGAATGATGGCACTATTATTAATCTGAAGACGGAAAATAGCAAACAACTGGTCACTGGAGGCGGAAACGGCAATATTCAATGGTCTCAAGACAGCTCCCAAATATTATTTAACGGTGACATTCTTCAGCTCGACGGCGGTACTTCAAGCTACAACCTAAGTAATCTTGGCCAAAGCGCCAGCGACTTTTATTGGGATGAAAAAAATAAAAAAATATATTACCGCTCAGGCAGCAGTATTGCCTGCGTTTTAACAGATAAAAATACCGCTAGTACAATTTTAAAAGGAGGTGACTACATCGCCTACGCGGTAAGAGATGGATTAATTTATACCGTTGAAAAACAAGAAGAAAATAATTATCTCAAAGTTTACGAAGCGGACAGCGCCCTTCTTCGCTCTAGCTCGCTGCTCCCCAGCGGTGACTACAGCTTCAATCAAGATAATTACCACATTAACCTCTACGACCGTAAACAGCAATCGCTCTACCTTTTAAGCGATTACTCGGCCCAACCTATTAGCCGACAAATTCGCCCGGTTATCTCTTGGCAATGGCTTAATGAAGGCTTTCTAATCTGGCACAATGAATTTGAAATCTATTCCCTCAACACCGCCAACAACCGCCAAGAATTATTAATCCGCGTGAGCGAGCCCCTAAGCGGCATTGCCTGGAACCAAGCTAAAAATTACCTAATTTATGCCAGCGATATTCAGATTCAAATCGTTAATTTAAGCTTAGATAAAAAAATACCGATCGTCTTACTGAAAGCAGAAAAAATTTCTAAACTTTATCTGGACGAAAAAAATCAATTGCTCTACTTCTACGCCCAAATCGGCCAACAAGCCGGAATCTATAAGCTACAATTACAATAAAGTTATAAAACATAAAAAAAACCGCCGCTATTGCTAGTGGCGGTTTTTTAATTGTTGCTAATGATCTTAAATTTAAAAAGTTTTAGCAATCTTCCTTAAGAATTCTTTTAAATCTTCACCGATTTCGTTATCCTTAATGCCCATCTTGATATTAGCTTTAATTAAATTGAATTTATTACCCGTATCCAACCACTCTCCGTCTAATTTTTTGCCGTAAAGGACTCGACCCTGCTCTAGCATAGCGTCATAGGCGTCAGCCAAACGAATTTCACCGGACTTGCCAGATTCCATTGAACGCAAAACACTAAGAATTTCCGGAGTAATAATATTGATACCGACCTGCACCAAATTCGAAGGAGCTTCTTCGACCGGAGGTTTTTCAATAAATTTTTTAATTTCATAAACACCATCGCCCAAATCAAGGCCATCAATAACTCCGAATTGGCTAACATCCTTGCGCTCCACTTCAGATAAGCCGATAACGGCGTCGCCATAACGTTCATAAACATCCATTACCTGTTTCACTGGAGAGACTGGGGAATCATAAAGGGTGTCGCCGAACATCACTAAAACAGGTTCATCGTCACGGACAAGGTGAGCGGCACACATCACCGCATGACCATCACCTAAAGGAATGGGCTGGCGAACATAGGAAAACTTTGCCAAATTCTCAATCGCTTGAACTTTCTTCACTAAATCAAGCTTGTTCTTTTCTACTAGTGTTTTTGATAATTCAAAAGAATAATCAAAATGATCTTCAATCGCCCGCTTACCGCGACCGGTAACAAAGATGATTTCTTCAATCCCAGCAGCGACGGCCTCTTCAACTAAATATTGAATAACAGGTTTATCTACAACTGGCAGCATCTCCTTAGGCTGAGCTTTAGTCGCGGGCAAGAAACGAGTGCCAAAACCAGCGACTGGTAAAATTGCTTTTTTAATTTTTTGCATATAATTATAGTAAGGATGCCGTTTAGCGCAAACCCCACTTTTTAAAATATTTCCACCACGAATTTAAATGGGCTTTGGCCAGCTTGTCGCTAAAAACTGCCTGATACCAGGGCAAACGGGCACTATCACGCATATGATCATGTATTACTAAGGCTGGAGGATAATAGACCACTTGCTTGCCCAGCTGGCGCGCCCGACGACAGAGATCAACATCTTCAAAATACATAAAAAATCTTTCATCAAAAAGATTGCCCGCTACAAATAATTCATTTCGCCTCACCAATAGGCAGGCCCCCAAAACCCAATCAACTACCCTAATCTCATTATGCCCCTCCCGCCTCATTAGATAACGATCGATTAAGACAGGAAGATAGCGACCAACCGCCGTCCGCCTTATCACCGGCAGAAAAAAATTAGGAAAACGGGCACAAGAATACTGTAAGCTGCCATCAGGGTTTAAAAGCTTCGGTCCTAAAACTCCAATTTCCGGATGAACATGGAAATATTCATACATCTGCTTAATGGCGGCAGTTGAAAATACCAAATCGGGATTAGCCACTAAAATAAAGCGACCGCGGCTCGCTTTAATTCCTAAATTATTACCGCCGCCCATTCCTAAATTCTGAGGACTGCGCAATAAACGCACGGAAGAGAAACGAGCTACTAAAGATTCTAGATTGTCGCCAGAAGCATTTTCTACCACAATAATCTCATAATCGATATTACCAAAATCAGCCACTGCTAAAGACTGCAGACAATTTTCTAATTTAGCCGCGCTTTTATAATTAACGATGATAATTGATAAATCCATATTATTGCTTAAAGGCACGAATAAGAAGGCGAGCTAGGAAAAAATAAGCGGAGAACATCGGATTAGCAACATATTTTAATAAAGGATGGTCAATTTCCTGATACCAAATCTTTCCAGAAAACAAGGGTAGAATCTTATAGTCCGGTAAACGGCGCAAACTCTGCGCCTGATGGCGCGCCTGGCGTAAATAGGGCCAGTGGCGGGCCTGAAAAAAATAAGCCCAAGCTTTTTTCTTTTCCGGAAACCAAGCGGAACGCCGAGAAAAGAAAGTCATCCCCAATTCCATCGCCAGCAAGGCCGGAAAAAATAAAATTAACGATAATAAAGAATAATTTTTCCAAATAACAATTAAACGGTTGCGTTCCATCCAATAATATTTACTGACCGAACGGCTAAACTCATACTGATGATAGGCAACCGCTCTAGGGGCGAGCAGGCACTGCCAGGAGGCCAGCCAGAGACGCCAACCTAGGTCCTGGTCTTCATTATACATCCAAAATTCTTCATCAAACAAACCCACTTCCCGCAAAGCAGCCACGCGTAATAGAACGCAAGCTCCAGAGGGATAGGCAATCAGCTCCGCCTTTGAACTATAATCAGAAAACTTTTGACGATAGGCGCGGCAATAACCGAAACCTAAAAAATGAGTAACATTGCCTAGACTATTAATAAGCTCCCGGTCCGGATCAAGCATCAAACGAGCTTGAATAGCACCGGCCTGCGGGTTAGCTTCTGCCACCTTCAGCAACTCCACCAGAGCTTGGCTAGCAAGCGAGGCATCCATGTTCAGAAGAAGAATATAATCATAATTTTCGGCTAAAAGCAAGCGCATAGCATCATTATTGCCTTTAGCAAAACCATCATTACCGCTATTAAACAGGAGGCGCGCCTCAGGCGCTTGCGTACGCAGGTAAGCGGCCGTCTCCGGCGTGCTCGCATTATCAACAACTACCAAATCAAAGGGTAAGGATGGGTCTAGCGCCCGCAAAGACTCTAAACAAGGCGCTAAAAAACGCTGGGCATAATCTTTGTAATTTAATAAGACAACAGCAATCTTCATATTAAGAAAAAATCTTAGCAAGCATGCGACCCAAGGGCCAGGCTGTCTTTAAAATTATTACTTGCCAATGAGCGTGCCACTTCTGAAAATATTTCAGCATCGAATTTTGAAAATATCGCTGTTTTAAACCGGTGCCAAGCTGATTAAAACTCTGGCCAATATAATCGAGGCAATGGGTGGCGGGCGTATACCAGACTTCACCGCCCTTTTGATAAACTTGCCGGCAAAAATCAACCTCTTCGAACCAAATAAAATAACGCTCGTCTAAAAGCAAGTCTTGATTAGCACTAATCTTTTGCCAAGCGGCAACATTAATGAAAAAGAAAGCCCCGCGAATTGAATCAACTCGAGCTTCACTTTCATAATTAAAATTCTTATATAAATAATTATTAAGAACTCCGGGAAAAAGATGCGGCAGCTTCAGCACTACGGCCAACTGATCAGCTAAACGCGGAAAACGACGGACATGTCTAATCAATGCTCCGTTTTCGCTTTCCAAACGACAAGCGCTAACGACCGCGCTAGGGTGATTGCGCGCCCAAGCCAACATCTGACTGACTGTTTCCGGAAAAACCCGCATATCAGGATTAAGCAAGAGCACAAAATCGGCCTGAGCAACTTTTAAAGCTTGATTATTAGCCCTAGCAAAGCCAACATTTTCTTGATTGGCAATTAAATGCACCGATGGGAATTCCGCTTTAATCATCTCCACGGTGCCATCGCCAGAATTATTATCAACAACAAAAACCTCGGCCCGTAAGTTAATCAGGGACGGCAAAAGTGCCTCCAGATTCGCCCGTAATTTTTCTTTTACCTTCCAAGCAACAATGATAATAGCAATATCCATCATATTATGATTTTTTAACTTTCACTCTTTTCAGGCGAGCGCCGCCCCCAGCGGTAATAGCCACCAACTTTTTACTAACCCCGAAAGAGGCGGCAATAAATTCCACAAATTCAGCGTTAGCCTGCCCTCTTTCCGGTGCCGATTTAATTTTTAAACGCAAAGAGCCATCGCTTAACGGCACCTACCATTCGGTCTTATCTGCTCCCGGTGAAACTTTAACATGAAAAGAAATTTTTCCTCTTTCCTGCAGGCTCTGTCGTAATTCAGAAATATCCATAAATTATTGTTTAAATATCAAAGCATTAGGGATATTTCTACCCGGGCCGACCATATATTCGCCATTATAAATTAAAGCCGAAGAAGAGCCGCCGTCAAGGTTGAGAGCATAGTCCATGTCCATCGCCTTCATAATAACCGCTAAATCATCAACCGTTGCCTGACGAGCGATCACAAGATAAAGCTCACCGTAACCAGGCTTCTCCGTTGACTCCTTGTAGCCAATAGCATTGCGCCAATATTTTCCCGTCTTCTGCCCCTTATCAAGCTCCCAATCAATTAAAACGTTCATCTTATTCTCCACCAAACGGGGCTTATTTCCTAAGGCCGCTTGTAATTTTACCCCGAAAGTCTTTTCAAAATCAGCCGGGCTCTTAAATTCACGCGAGTCTTTGAAATAATAGAATTTATTATTCTCATCAAATGCCATCAAGGGCCCAGTAGTCCAATATTTCAACTGATCCTGATTAACCATCACTTGGGTCTGACTGTCGTAGACGGGGAAAAAATAATAATTAAACTGCCCGCAAGAAGCAGAGGAGCAGAAATAGCTACCATTAACGCCGGCGAAGGCATTATTGGTAAAAACATAGTCCGCTAAGCTTTTAGCGGCGCAAACACCGTCCCGACAAACCTGATTATCCGCCGCCAAACTCATAATCTGCAAACTTGGATTCTGCAAACTAATTCTAATAACGTCAACCGCAAAGTCGCCTCGTTCGGTCTGCACAGTTTCATAGCCGTAGGAGCTATAAGTATCAAGACTTTCACTTAAGCCGGGCTTATGAATACGAGCTAAGTCGGCCCGAGTAATACCTATGCCCAGTTCCCGCATTACGCGGAAAGCGTCTTCAGGGCGGCCTAAATAATATGTTTTCAAATCAAGGGGATTGATATACCAAGCTTCACCGTTCTTTTCTACCTGTAAAATAATCCGGCCCGATAAACGCGCTGCCAGTTCCCGATTACCTTCAACCGGCATGCCTGCCTGGGCTAATTCTTGAAACTGAGCCTCATTGATGCCTAAACCCAACTCCCGCATTACCCGAAAAGCATCGGCCGGACGGCCAAGAAAATAACGCTTCGCATCCAGCGGATTAATATACCAGGCCTCACCCTTTTCTTCAACGCTTAAAACAATCCGTCCAGACAATTTTTCTGACAAAGAAGCGGCCTGACTTGATTGAGGCAAGAAAGCGGTAAATAAAAGCAATATAAAAGATAAATATAGCCAATATTTCATAAAAAAATTAAATAATTTAAAAAAGAAAAGAAAGCGGAGGGTACCCCTAGTTTAGCCTTTTTAAAAGAAAAAATCAATGTAAAAAAGATTAACGAGATCTTGTCAATATTTTATAAATTTCACTTCTATACTACAATTAAGAGACCTATAAAAATTATCTAAAAAATAAAAATATGGAGGCAGAAAACAATTATGTCCGCCCTTCTTGGGATGAATATTTCATGCAAATTGTTGGTCTCATTGGCTCCCGCGGCAGTTGCGACCGGGGGCGCGCTGGTTGCGTCATCACCCGCGACCGCCGCATTATCTCTACCGGCTACGCCGGCTCCCCCATTGGTTTGCCTCATTGCGATGAAGTCGGCCACGAAATGCACACCGTTACTCATGCCGACGGCAGCACTAGTCGCCACTGCATTCGGACTACCCACGCCGAACAAAATGCTATTTGCGAAGCCGCCCGCATGGGCATATCCATTGATGGCGGCACCTTATACTGCAAAATGACACCCTGCTACACTTGCGCCAAGATGATTATCAATGCTGGCATCAAACGGGTCGTTTGTGCTCAAGATTACCACGCCGGAGAGCGCAGCAAAGAAATATTTGCCCAGGCCGGACTGGAGTTTTCCCTGCTCTCCGAAGAAATGACTATTTATAAAGACATGGCATAAGCAAAAATTTATGGCTAAGATTTTTATCTACGACGAGTTTGGACCAGAGGATGTAGCGATGATGCAGGCCCTCTATTCGCGCAGTCCTAAAAGCGTAGAAGAACATGTAGAGAAAGTGCGGCAAAGCGGTTCGGGTAAATTTATGTCCACCTTCTATGTCGGCTACGGCCACGCCTCGATTGCTGATTGTGGCAGCACCACTATTTTTATCGAAGGCATCAGCATCCTCGCTGATAAAGCCATCCAAGACTGGCCTCTATACAGTGGCCAAGAAACCAGCACCCGCTATATCGATATGGCTAAACAAGCTATTATCGATCCGCTCAACACTCCCGCCTCCCAAGATATTTTAAAAAAATGGATGGATTTTTATATCACCGGTCAAGAAAAACTGAAACCGTATTTAACGGAAAAATATCCAATCAATCCGGGCGAAGATGAAAAAGTTTACCAAAAAGCTATTAGCGCCCGGGCCTTTGATATCATGCGCGGCTTCCTGCCTGCCGGTGTCACCACTCAACTTAGCTGGCACAGCAATCTCCGCCAAGCCTGGGACAAACTCGCCCTACTCCGCCATCACCCCTTGGACGAGGTCCGGGCAATTGCTGAAGAAATTTTAAACAAACTAAAAGAAAAATACGAAAACAGTTTTTCTCATGCCCTCTACCCTGAACAAGAGGCCTATCGAGCAGAAATGACAGCCAAATACAGTTATTTTGCCCCCACTAATCCCCCGGTTTTCTCTTTTAGCCATAACATTAAACGGGAAGAGCTGAAAAAATACGCAGACACCATTGAAAAGCGTCCGCTCAAAACTAATCTTCCCTATTTCCTCGGTGACCTTGGTTCCTGTGACTTTGAATTTCTCCTTGACTATGGTTCTTTTCGGGATATCCAGCGCCACCGGAGTGCTATTGCCCGGATGCCCCTGCTTACTACTAGACTCGGCTTTCAAGAGTGGTATCTGGAACAGCTCCCAGCTAATATGCGCTTAGAGGCGGAAGAGTTAATTGCCGCTCAAAAACAATTAATTGAAAACCTAAGCGTCAGTGAAGAAGAAAAACAATATTATATTGCCATGGGTTTCAACGTTGCCTGCCATCTCCATCACCCCCTACCTTCGGCTGTTTATGTCACCGAACTCCGCTCCGGCAAGACCGTTCACCCCAGCCTTCGCCGCATCGCTCATAAAATGTATCACGCCTTAAATGAAGCTTTACCGGAAATAAAATTATATTGCGATTTAGATTTAGACGACTGGGATGTCCGCCGCGGCCTCCATGATATTACTAATAAGAATTAATATGCCTAAAATCGTCCTTGGTTTCGTTGGCAAATTAGCGAGCGGCAAAGCCGTTTGTCAAAAATATATCAGCGAAAACTATAATGCCGGTAGCGCCCGTTTCTCCACTTCTTTGCGGGACATCCTAAACCGCCTTTATCTCCCCATCTCCCGTGAAAACATGCAAAGCCTCTCTCTCGATTTGCGCCAACGCTTTGGCAGCGATACTCTTGCCCGCGTCATCGCTGAAGATGTAAAAAATGACCAGCATGAAATTGTGGTTATCGATGGCGTCCGTCGTCTCTCTGATATTGTTTGCTTAAAGGATTTGCCCAACTTCTATTTAATCAGTATTGATGCCGACCCAGAACTACGTTATGAACGCATGAAAAAACGTAACGAGAATGCTGGCGATGCCGAAAAGAGCTTTGAAGAATTTTTAGAAGACGGTCGCCGGGAAGCAGAATTACAAATTCCTGAGGTTATGAGCGCCGCTAAATTCCATTTAGATAACAACGGCGACTTCCCCGCTCTCTACGCGCAGATTGACAAAATCCTGCAAGAGATACAAAATTAAAAAGAACAAAAAATAGGAGGAGGGCCCTGGTCTAAAACCGCGGCGCTCTTTTCTTGTCTCTAGGAGAAAATATTGAGATTATGTCCAATTATTCGGGAAAATTCATCGTAATTGACGGCACTGACGGCAGTGGTAAAACCACCCAGCTGCAACTTTTAGTTGGAAAATTACAGGCCGAAGGTTATAGTGTGGAAATTGCTGACTTCCCCCAATACAATACTAAGTCCGCCGGCATGGTAGAAGAATATCTGTCTGGTAAATATGGCAGTGCGGACGATGTCAGCCCCTATGCCGCCTCCCTCTTCTATGCGGTGGACCGTTTCGATGCCAGCTTTCAAATTAGAGAATGGTTAAAGCAAGGAAAAATAGTTGTGTCCAACCGCTATATTTCTTCCAATTTTGCTCATCAGGGCGGAAAAATAGACAACGCCTTAGAAAGAAAACTGTTTTTCAATTGGTTAAGCGAAATCGAATATAAAATTTTCAATATTCCCAAGCCAGACCTCTATCTCATTCTTCACGTCGATGCCGCAATCTCCCAGAAACTGGCCCAAGAACGGCAACGTGAAGACTGGAAAGGAAAAACTAAAGATATTCATGAAGACAGTCTCCATCATTTAAAAAAAGCAGAGAAAACCTATTTAGACATCGCTCAAAACCTACCAGATTTCCGCCTAATCAAATGTACCCGCAACGGCGAAATTATGAGCCGGGAAGATATTCACTATTTAATCTGGCTCTACACTAACCGCATCTTAAATATCGGCGGTGATCATAAAAAAGCACCAGACTTCCAGACTTTAAGCGATATTTTAATTAATAAGGGGAAATTAACTCCTAATTTACCGGAATTAACGATGGCGCCCCGAGCGGCTATCGGCGAAATTTCTTCGCCTCTAGTTAATAATAACTCTGAAAAAGGACTGCCCGCCCATCCTGAAGAAAATGCCGCCCCGATTGAAAATATTGATAACAACCCTTTGCCCGAAAATAAAGCAACAGAATCAATTTCTAGTATTTCCTGCGAACGTCTCCGGCCTTCCGCTAAATTACCAACCCGCGTTCATGCCAGTGACGCCGGTTTAGACCTGTACGCCGCCGAAGACTATTCTATTCCCGCCTATGGCCAAGCCGCCATCAGCACCGGCATCAAAATGGCTATTCCCCTGGGTTTTGTCGGCTTAATTTGGGATAAAAGCGGTTTAGCCAATCAGGGCTTTAAAACCATGGGCGGCGTCATCGACGCCAGCTATCGCGGCGAGATTAAAGTCGTCTTTAAAAACCTCAGCGAAGACATCTATAACATTGAGGCCGGACAAAAAATCGCCCAATTACTTATTCAAAAAATAGAAACTCCTAGTGTTATTGAAACTAAAATAGAAGATGAGGCGGAACGAGGCGATAAAGGATTCGGCAGCAGCGGTCTCTATTAAAAAAGCCCCATCCCGGGGCTTTTTAATAAGACATCCCTTCATCTTTCCCGAAAAGCCTTTTTCCGTTAAAATAGAGATATATGAAATATGATGTTATCATCGGCCTGGAAATCCACGCCGAACTTAAAACTAAGAGCAAGATGTTTTGCGCCTGTGATAATAACAGTACGGGCAAAGCCCCTAACACTACTGTCTGCCCCATCTGCTTAGGACACCCGGGCACTCTACCCGTTCCGAATAAACAGGCCATCGACTGGACTCTCTTAATTGGTCTGGCTTTAAATTGCCAAATCAACCAACATTCCAAATTTGACCGTAAAAACTACTTCTATCCAGATCTGCCTAAAGGTTATCAAATTTCTCAATATGACCAGCCCTTCTGTTTTCAAGGAAGCCTAGCGGTGGGCGATAAAGAAATTGCCATCACCCGTGTTCACCTGGAAGAAGATACCGGTAAATCTTTCCATCCCCAAGGACGGACAGACACCTTAATTGATTTTAATCGCGCTGGCACCCCGTTAGTGGAACTAGTCACGGAACCAACTATTACTAGCGCCGAAGAAGCGAAAAAATTCTGCCAGGCCTATCAACGTATTCTCCGTTTTCTAGAAGTCAGCAACGCCGACATGGAAAAAGGAGAGATGCGCTGTGAAGCTAATATCAGCCTCCAGAAAAAAGGATCTTGGCAATATCAAGGCGGCCAAATTCTGCCAACTGGTAAAAAAACCTTAAATGCTAAAGTGGAAGTAAAGAATATTAATTCTTTCCGTGCCGTTGAAAAAGCAATTAACTACGAAATTACTCGACAAGCCTCCGCTTTAGATGAGGGCGAGGAAATAATTCCCGAAACCAGAGGCTGGGATGAGAAAAAAAACGAAACAGTGGCCCAGCGACGCAAAGAAACCGCCGCCGACTACCGCTATTTTCCAGAACCCGACATCCCTCCTTTTATCATCGACCAAGCTTGGCTTGATTCCTTAAAACAAAGCCTAGTCGAACTGCCGCCGGCTAAACAAAAACGCTTCATCCATCAATATGGGCTTAAAGAAGAAAGCGCAGAAATACTCACTAACGACAAAGATTTAGCGGCTTTCTTTGAAAACACCGTTTCAGAAATGGGGGCTTGGATTGAAGCTAACGGTGACGACTTTGAAAGACAGGATAAGAATGCTGCCCAGATGGCCGCTAACTGGATTAATAGCGAATTACTGAAAAATCTCAACACCGACAAGCGCGCGGTTGCTGATTTAAAAATGACAGCAGAAAACTTTGCCGAATTGTTAACTCTCATCTGGCAAAATAAAATCAATTCCAATGCCGGTCAAAGAATCTTAGAAGTAATGTATTGGGAAGGCGGCGACCCTGGTGACATTATGGAAAAATTAGGCTTAGAGCAACTAGACAGTGAGGAAGAATTAGAAAAAGCCATCCGTGCCGTTATCAGCGCCAACCCCAAACAAGCTTCAGAGTATAAGGGTGGCAAGCTACCCCTAATCCAATTCTTTATTGGTAAAGCCATGGCCGAGACTAAAGGTAAAGCTAATCCGGAAAAACTCAAACCCCTCTTAGAAAAATTACTGATGGAATAAAAAACAAAACCCCCTTTCTGGGGGTTTTTTAATAAAGTGAAAAAGAGCTTTTACTATTTTCTTAAGACAACCGAGCGCGGATAACAATTACTGATGTCATCGCCCTCTTTGAAGGTGGTGATTTTTAACTCTTCGCTCTCTGGATAATACCTAAGAAGCGGACAGCCGCCGACCATCTTTGTGCCTGTGCACAACATCGACGTCTCAACATTGAGTGTCCGCCTGCTTTCATCCCAAGTCTTAAAGAAATGAAGAAGATATTCCAGTAAAGTTTCAGTGGGAAGAAGCAAACACTCTAATAAAGTTCCGATGGGAAGAGCTTTCTCAGAATCCTGAGGATCACTCCAGATGGGGTTATCTTCATCCTTTACCCAAATGGCATAAGGAAATTCTGAAGCACTGCGCTCATCGCTGATAATGATGCGGGTAACATCAGAGATTTCGGTTCTTACCTTGGTAAAATGAATCCGCATGGCCCGAATTAATTTATCGGGATTAATTTTAGGTACGACCACGATAAGGCGGTTATAGCCCTGAACGTAATCAGGGATGATGTCGAGGTCTAGTTCAACCTGAAGGTTGAAGTAACGGGAGTAGAACTCCTTCCAGGAGTCCAAAAGATTCTGGTTAATCACATTTTGCTGCATAACAAGAGGTTTTAGGGTGAACAAATAAAGATTTAATGAACAATATAATTTAAGATTTTTAAATAAAAATGTCAATCTGGTAGATTATTTCAACCAATCATCAATTATTTTTTCTGCGCTAGCCAATCCTTCTACCCAGAAAATTTGTCGTCCCTGCTTCTCCCAGCGTTTAAACCAAGTTTTTTGCCGTTTAGCAAAACGATAGGAAGCATCACTCAACTTTCGAACCATATTCTCATAGTCTAATTTACCTAAAAGATACTGGGAAAGAAATTTATATTCCAAACCAAAGGATAGTAAACGTCGCCAAGAAACTCCTTCTGCGTGCAAACGCTTAACCTCTCCCAACATATCTTCCTGTTCTAAACGATTATTAATCCGCTTAATAATCCTTTCCCGTAAAACTTCGTCAGGATAAGTCAAACCTAAAATTAAGAAATCATAAGGCGATTCTTTTTTCATCTCTAAAGAACTGCCTTGCTCTAAAATTTCCAAGTAACGAACCAGGCGACGAGGATTATTTTTATCGCTATTGTTAAGCTTATGGGCAAAATCTGGTTTCAGCTTTTCCAGGCGCTGAAATAGTTCTTCCCGACTCAAGGCTTCTAGCTCTCGCCTTTTTCCTAGATCAGGTTTAACCACACTAAGACGATAGTTATCAACTAAAGCCTGTAAATAAAGGCCGGTGCCACCGACAATAATCGGCAATTTCCCGCGCTTAATAATATCAGCTATTGCTTTCAAAGCTAATTTTTGATATTTAGCCAGATTAAATTCCGTGTTAGGACTAACCACGTCAATTAAATGATAGGGCACGACTTTTTTACCCACCTTATACTCCCCCAAGTCTTTACCGCTGCCAATATCCATACCTTTGTAGACCTGGCGACTATCGGCCGATACAATTTCCCCCTTATACCTAAGAGCCAAGCGCACGCCTAAAGCCGTCTTACCAGAGGCCGTGGGCCCGAGCAAGACGAAAACTTTTGGCTTATTCATATTTGCCTTTTTTCTTGGCATAAGAGGCTTGATTTATTTTACCAGCACTCCCTCCAGGCCAAAGTCCTGGATTTTTTGAATCTTAACCATCACAAAATTGCCAATAATTTCTTCCGGCTTTAAGTCAGCAGGAGCGCTAAACAGAATAGTTTTAAAACTGGAACTCTTACCGTAATATTTATTCTTCCTATTCTTGCCTTCTACTAATACTTTAATCTCCTGCCTAAGATAAGCCTTATTAGCCTTCTGCCCGCTTTTACGTAAAATCTCGGTCAAAATCTGTTCGCGTCGACGCTTCTCTGCCCGCGAAACATTATCCTCCATTTTCCAGGAAGCAGTGCCGGGGCGAGGGCTATATTGAGCGGTATAGGCCATGTCAAACTGCAAGTCTTTAAACAATTTCACCGAATTTTGAAATTGTTTTTTTGTCTCCCCCGGAAAACCTACAATCACATCGGTAGTAATAGCCACTCCCGGCTTAGCTTTCCTGATTTTCTTAATTAGCGCAGAAAAATGAGCGGCCGTATAATTACGATTCATTGCCCGCAAAATCTCGTCATCACCAGACTGGACAGCCACATGCAAATGATGGCAAATCTTGTCAGAAGACGCTAAAACTTTAATTAATTCCGGAGATAAATCTTTAGGATGGCTAGAAGAGAAACGCAGCCAAAAATCACCAGACAATAGAGATAAACGCTGGAGTAATTTGGGGAAATCAACGCTGCCGCTGCGGTAGCTGTTAACATTCTGAGCGATTAAAACAATTTCCTTGTAGCCTCGTCTCACTAAAGCCTTAGCCTCCCGCATAATATCGGTAGCAGGACGATAGACTTCTCGTCCCCGCGCATAGGGAACCACACAATATGAACAAAAATTATTACAGCCATTGCCAATAGGAAGATAGGCGGTAAATTGGCTTTGATATTTAGGGGTAATTGTTAGATATTTTTCCCCACTAAGCTCACGCACTTCTTCCGAACTCAAAGTTAACTCCTGGCGGCAATTTTTTAACAAAGCACAGAGATTCGGCAGTTCATTAATAGGCATAAACAAATCAACTCGCCCCCGCAAGCGACGATGAACATCAGCCCGATTAGCCAAGCAACCGGTAATAACCAAAGCCGCCCTAGGATTACTCTGACGGATACGATTAACGAGCCCATAGACGCGATCTTCAGCCGACTGCCTAACTCCGCAAGTCGTGAGAATCACTAAATCTACCCCCAACCAAGAGTCATTGGCTTGATAGCCATGAGCATCTAAAAAAGAGGCGATTCGTTCACTGTCCGCCTTATTCATCTGACAACCAATAGTAATTATATGATAGAGCATAAGCTTAAAAATTTAAGGTAAAGAGCTGGTGGCCGTAGTAGTGGCCGTAAATGGTAATAGCTGATATAAGCCGAAGCGACCCCGCCGTTCTTGCAATTCTAAAGTAAAGCCAAAGACAGGTAAACGACGTTCGTTAAGATAGCTTAAATCTTTATCGGGAAAAGAAAAATTATAATAATAAACCGGGTAATTTTGCAAAATTAAACCCAGACTAGCATTAACGGCGTCATTAGTTAAAAGCGCATTCACCACCCGCCGTTCCGGAAATAATTGCTTGTCATGATACTGGGTCACTATTACCGCCTCGCTTTCCGTAGACGCTAAAATCGCTTGCGCATTTTCCCGATCACTAAAATGATTGTAATACAAAGTCATCAGCCCTTCTTCGGAGCCAAAAAGAGTAAACATCAGAGAGCTAAAAACCCAAGTGCCGCCAACCAAAAAACTAATACCACCAACCAACCAACGGCGCGCTCTAATCCTGCCATGATTATCATTTTTTAAAGGCAGGAGCGA
>CALJZR010000017.1 GCA_937983635.1 uncultured bacterium
GGTGTTCCGGGTAGTGTTGGTATTGGTGGAGCAGGGGCTACAGGCGGAGTAGCAGGGGCGGCTGGTAATTTATTTACTGGTGGTTTGATTGGTTATAATGATGGTAATATTTTTCTTTCTTCTTATTCAACAAATAATGTTTTTGGCGTAGCTGGTACTGGCGGTGCTGGCGGTAAAGGTGGATCTGGAGCTGATGGTTTTGCTGGTACTGGCGGTGCTGGTGCCAATGGCGGTGCTGGTGGATCAGCCGCAGCCGGTGGGGCTGGCGGTATTGCTTATGGTGGTGGATTTGCTGGCTATAATAATACCGGCCGGACAATTAAAGATTCTTATTCAACTGGCACCCTGACTTTATCTGGTGGCCGCGGTGGTAATGGTGGTCAAGGTGGTGATGGTGGTAAGGGCGGTAATGGCGCGGCGGCTGGTACGGGTGGCATTGGCGGACAAGCTGGCGCAAGAACTGTTGGTGTTGTTGGCGGTAATACCTTTGGCGGAGGATTTGCTGGTTATAATTTAGGGACAATTTATACAGACTATTCTTTAGGTGACATTATTATAAATGGTGCTTCTGGTGGCACTGGTGGTAATGGCGGCACTGGTGGTAATGGCGGCGATGGCGGTCCGAGCGGTGCTGGTGGTGCCGGAGGAGCTGAGGGTGCGACCGCAGCTGGTGGTGCGGGCGGCGATCTCTATGCTGGCGGTCTAGTTGGTTATAACTATACTGCTGGTTTGATTCAATATTCTTGGTCGGCTAGCAATATTAATACTTTTGGCGGTGATGGTGGCGCAGCGGGTTTAGCAGGAACAGCGGGCACCGGGGGAAATGGTGGTAGCGGTGCCGGTGGCGCTGGTGGTGCTAGCGTGGCTGGTGGTGCTGGTGGTGCCGGCGGCACAAGCTATGCTGGAGGATTGATTGGCGGCAATATCGCTTCAGGTTCTTTCAATACTAGTTATTCATTGGGTAATATTAATATGGCTGGTGGCGATGGTAGTAATGGTGCTATCGGTGGCCGGGGTGGACATGGTGGAATTGGTGGCACTGCTGGCAACGGTGGGACAGCTACTAATGGTTCGGCCGGTGGTGCCGGTGGCGTTGGCGGTAATGTTTTGGGCGGGGGGTTAGTAGGGCAGAATACAGGAGGAATTGCTAATACTTATGAACGTGGCAATGTTACTGCTTTAGCGGGGACGGCTGGAATTGGAGGGATGGGTGGAAATGGTGGCAACGGCGGTGCGGCTGGTGGTGCCAGTGCTGGTGCTAACGGTAATGGTGCTATTGGTGGTCAAGGTGGTACTGGTGGAAATGCCTACGCTGGCGGGTTATTAGGCAGTCACAATACTTCGGCTATTACAAATAGTTATGCCCTAGGTATTCCTTCAGGTACAAAGACTAGTGGTGGCGCTGGTGGGGCCGGCGGTGTAGCAGGTACGGGCGGTACTGGTGGTTCAGGAGGCGGTTCAGGGGCTTCGGGTGCAGCCGCTCTTCAATATCTTGGCGGTATTACCGGCAATCCTTTGGGCGGTCTTTATACTTCTAATTATTGGAATACAGAAACTTCTGGCTATGCTCCAGGTGACGGTGTCGGCAATGGTGTTGACCCGGCCGGCATGGCTGGTAAGAATAGTAGTCAAATGCAAACACAATCTACTTTTTCTGGTTGGGATTTTTCTACCCCCATTTGGAAGATAGTAGAAAATTCAACTTATCCATATTTTGGTTTTGAGGGAATAGCCGATGCTCCGAGTATTGGTACGGCTACCGCTGGTAATGGTCAGGCAACGATTACTTTTACTCCGCCCGCTAATAATGGCGGTTCGCCGATTACTTCTTATACTGTTACATCTAATCCTAGCGGCTTGACCGCAAGCGGCACCTCTTCGCCTTTAACAGTCACGGGCTTGAATAATGGGACGGCTTATAATTTTACTGTTACCGCGACTAACGCTTATGGTGAGAGTATTGCTTCATCGGCCAGTAATTCAATTACTCCAGCAGCGGCCCCGGATGCGCCAACTATTGGTACGGCGACCGGTGGTAATGGTCAAGCGACCATTACTTTTACTCCTCCGGCTAACAATGGTGGTTCCGCCATCACTTCTTATACAGTCACTTCAAGTCCGGGTAATTTTACGGCAACCGGTACTTCTTCGCCTTTAACTATTACGGGTTTAACAAATGAGACCGCTTATACTTTTACTGTGACGGCGACAAATTCTATGGGAACGAGCACGGTATCGGCAATTAGTAACTCCGTCACCCCTGGAACTATTCCCGACGCTCCTGTTATTGGTACGGCTACGGCTGGTAATGGTCAAGCGACCATTACTTTTACTCCTCCGGCTAACAATGGTGGTTCTGCCATCACTTCTTATACAGTCACTTCAAGTCCGGGTAATTTTACGGCAACCGGTACTTCTTCGCCTTTAACTATTACGGGTTTAACAAATGAGACCGCTTATACTTTTACCGTGACGGCAACAAATGTTTATGGGACAAGTACTTCGTCTCTGGTTAGCAATTCCGTTATTCCGGCGGCGGCGCCAGAGGCGCCGACCATTGGTACTGCGACCGCTGGTAATGGCCAAGCGACGATTACTTTTACGCCGCCCGCTAATAACGGCGGCTCTGTAATTACTTCTTATACGGTTACTTCAAGCCCGGGTAATTTTACAGCGACCGGCACCTCTTCGCCGATTACGATTACGGGTCTAACAAATGGTACAACTTATACTTTCACGGTGACGGCGACTAATGCTATGGGCGATAGCGTGCCGTCAGACTCTAGCAATTCCATTACTCCGGCGACTGTACCGGATGCCCCAATAATAGGCACAGCGACGCGCGGTAATGGCCAGGCGACAATTACTTTTACGCCGCCGGTTAATAATGGTGGTTCGCCGATTACTTCTTATACGGTCACTTCAAGTCCGGGTAATTTAACTGCTTCTGGTACTTCTTCACCGATTACTGTTGTCGGCTTACTTAATGCGACTTCTTATACCTTTACTGTGACAGCGACCAACGCCTACGGAACGAGCCTCACTTCGGAGGTTAGCAATGTTGTCACGCCCGCCACCGTTCCCGATGCTCCGACCATGGGCACAGCTACGGCTGGCAATGGCGAGGCGATAATTACTTTTACACCGCCGGTTAATAATGGTGGTGCAACGATTACTTCTTATACGGTGACTTCAAATCCAGGTAATTTAACTGCTTCCAGCGGTTCTTCGCCGATTATTATTACCGGTTTAACTAATGGGACAACCTATACTTTCACGGTTACGGCTACTAACGCTGTTGGCGTGAGTATCTCTTCCGCTACCAGTAATTCTATTGTTCCGGCCGCTACTCCTGAGGCTCCTGTTATTGGTACAGCTACGGCTGGTAATGGTGAGGCGACGATTACTTTTACGCCTCCGGCTAACAATGGTGGTTCCGTCATCACCTCTTATACCGTTGCCTCAAGTCCAGGTGGTCTCACGGCCTCCGGTGGTTCTTCACCGATTACAATTACCGGTTTAACTAACGGCACAACTTATACTTTCACGGTGACAGCGACTAATGCGATTGGCTCTAGTCCTTCTTCCGCTACCAGTAATTCTATTGTTCCAGCATCCGCACCGGACGCCCCGATAATAGGTACGGCAACTCTGGGTAATGGCGAAGCTACCATTACTTTTATTCCTCCTGCTAATAACGGCGGCTCGGCTATCACTTCCTACACCGTCACCTCAAGTCCGGGTGGCTTGACTGCCTCCGGTGGTTCATCACCGATTACACTTACCGGTTTAACTAACGGCACAACCTATACCTTCACGGTGACAGCGACTAATGCGATTAGCACAAGTATTGCTTCGGCCGCTAGCAATTCAGTGATACCAGCCGCTATTCCCGATGCTCCTGTTATTGGTGCAGCCACGGCGGGCAATGGGGAGGCAACAATTACTTTTACACCACCTGCTAACAATGGTGGTTCCGCTATCACTTCCTACACCGTTACTTCAAGTCCGGGTGGTTTGACTGCTTCCGGCGGCTCTTCTCCGATTACACTTACCGGTTTAACTAACGGCACAACCTATACCTTCACGGTGACAG
>CALJZR010000018.1 GCA_937983635.1 uncultured bacterium
ACCGCCGGCATAACTAGCACCACCCGCCGCGCCGGCACCACCAGCACCGCCCGTAGCTGCGGCCGTTGCCGCTGAAATATTTCCGCTCGGACCACCAGCTGCCCCTGCCTGAGGAAGGCCAGTTTCTCCGCTAATAGAATTAACATCGCCAGAGGCATGAGAATTATTTTCAATAATACCAGTATTAAGAGCCACGAGACCGCCAGCATAACTAGCGCCACCAGCACCAGTTGCCCCACCCGCTCCGCCCGTACCGCCGATTGCACCCGCTCCGCCCGTACCGCCGATAACACTAATAGCTCCGTCTCCGCTTTTTCCACCAATCGCATTAACGTTGCGCGTAGAATAACTATTAGAAATTACTAAACTATTATTAGCTGTGGCACTATTTTGACCTATTAGCCCGCCAGCATAACTAGCACCACCAGCGCCACCAGCACCACCAGCACCGGTCGCTCCACCGACCGCATTATTTCCACCCGATCCAGAAGTGCCAGCTTGGCGACCATCACCCCCTTGTCCACCAGTAGCGACTACTGTCGTACCATTTGAATATGATGATAAATAATTACTACCTCCGGTGGTAACACTAGAATAAGCAACTAAGCCGCCAGCATCGGCTTCGCCACCAGCACCACCAGCACCACCAGCACCACCAGCACCACCGATTGAACCAGAAGCGCCATTAGCGCCATTGCCGCCAATACTACCAATACTTCCTTTCCCGCCCGTACTACTAACATTCCCGGTCGCATAAGCATTAATTATGTCACTTAAACCGGTTGTAATTCTATTATTACCAATCAAACCGCCGGCATAAGCGTAACCTCCTAACGCTGCGGCTACCGCGCCTCCACCGGCACCACCAGTCACTCCCGTTCTGGAAAGACCGCCGTCACCAGAATTGCCAGCTATACCTGCATCACCGCCCAGCGCGGAAACACTCCCGTTTGCATAACTATTTAAAAAATTACTGGTACCCGCACCAAAACTGCTATAGCCGACTAAACCACCAGCATCAGCTTCGCCGCCGACACCGGCCGCTCCACCAATGGCTCCAACCGAACCAGCATGAGTACCAAGAGCCGTCGAGCCGTCACCGCCGTTACCACCGATACCGCCATTGCCGCCATTACCACCGACAACACTAACTTGACCCGAAGCATATGATTCGCCAATTCTGGCTTGACTAGTACCAATCATGCGGCCAATCAAGCCACCTCCAAAAGCAGTAGCCCCCGCTCCACCAGCACCGCCAATTCCGCCTGCCGCTGCTGTCAGAGTAGAAATGGTATTACCCGATGTTCCACCCGTGCCCCCATGACCACCGTTACCGCCATTACCACCAGTCACTGATATATTAATTGAAGAATAAGATGAGGCCTTAACAACACCCACATTATCACCGATTAATCCACCATAAGCTCTAACACCGCCCGCTCCACCGGCACCGCCGACCACACCGGCGCCGCCAATGAAAGCCCCTACACCCACACCGCCATCACCACCATCACCGCCATCACCGCCAACTTTTTCACTACCACTTATATTTATAAATTCAGAATAAGAAGAAGTAACTACGCCCGTCGCCGAACAATAACCTAAAAGTCCGCCGACATAAGCACCGCCGCTGGCACCACCGACACCACCCGAACCACCAGCGCCACCAGCACTTCCACCAACTAAACCTGAGCCACCGTTACCGGCTTTAGCGCCGTTACCATTTGTACCTCCTGTAACAATTATATTTCCAGTTCCAGAAATAGGATTATAACTAGCATAAGAAGAGATGATATCCGAAGTATTATAGCCCACTAAACCGCCAGCATAAATAATACTTGAGGATCCCCCGGCGCCGCCATTAGAACCAGCCGCACCTCTGCTATTTACACCGTCACGTCCGATTGAACCGTTCTTCCCCGCCCCACCAATAATAGATCGGAAGAGCACACGTCTGAACTCCAGTCACATCACGATCTCGT
>CALJZR010000019.1 GCA_937983635.1 uncultured bacterium
GGGCGGGTTTACCGACTTCGCGTATTTTTAAAAGCGTTTCTGAGATTCCCGCGGCTCTGCAATATTTGTTTTAGCCACTTGTTGTCCTTTGTGAAAAAAGCATCCTCTGTCAGGGATGCTTTTTTTCTTTGCTTTTAAAGGGAGCGAAGCTGAGGCGATGAAGGGGGCAGGGGCCGAATTCTTTAATTTTTTCCAGGTGGCGCTTAGTACCGTAGCCTTTATGGCGGGCAAATTCGTATTCCGGGTATTGTTTATCGGCTTCGGCCATCAGCCAATCACGGCTGACTTTGGCAATAATGGAGGCGGCCGCAATTACAAAAACTTTAGCATCACCGTCTATGATGGCACTTTGGGCTTGTTTGATTCCCGGAACTTTTAGATTACCATCTACTAAAATATATTCCGGAGAGACATCTAGGCGATTAAGAGCTTGGCGCATGGCTAAAAAAGTGCCTTGCAGAATATTAATTTTATCAATCACTTTATTATTAACTACGCCAATTTCGACCGCTAGGGCTTTTTGGCGGATGACGCTGAAAAGCTGTTCTCGGCGTTTGGCGGTGAGTTTCTTGGAATCGGCGACTAATTCTAATTCCGAGCTGTCAATTTTAAAGTCAGGGCCGATAACAACGCAAGCAGATACCACCGGACCGGCCAGAGGGCCGCGGCCGGCTTCATCAAGACCGCCGATTAATTTATAACCGAAAGAAAATATTTTTTGTTCTGTTGCTAGGTCGAGCATATTTATTTATTATAGCATTTTCTCCCATTTTCTTGGTTATTGACATAAAAATAAAATAATGATAATTTGAATTGATAATTTTCGTTCATTTTTAACTTAAATTCAGATTAACATGAAAAAAGCAATTTTGATTCTTTCTTTCACGCTCGTATCTTTTTTTGGGGTCGGGCAATCTTTTTCTTCACCTTTTCGTATTGATGAACAGGGCATTGTCTTGGCAAGGAAACTCGCCAACAGCATCACCAATACTGAGAAAAAATTTCTGCTTTCTGGCGATGTCCTGACCGACGAGCCCGGTGTCTATCAAAAATTCTTTGTCTTTGTTCACAAAGGCAAGAGATTTTCTGTCTATTACCAGTGGCAGGCTGGCGAGCCTTCACTAATCAATGATGAGTTTTTATCCATTTACGTGCGGAAAGAGGGGACGGACGGACCCGATGACTTACAGGGTTACAAAGACTATCATCTCAACGGTAGTTGGGATGAGCATCGTGTGGGCATCTATCATTATTGGGCTGAAAATGAGGAATCAAGTTATTTCGATAACGAGATTCAGAAAGAGTATTTGGCCACGCTCAAAGAGGCTTTATCTTACTTTAATTAGTACTCAAGCCCGCATCTTTATTTTAAAAGGATGCGGGCGCTTGTTTTTTTAAAGAAGATAGCTCTTCTTTACAAAGTATTTTGCCTGTGGCAATCTATAGGAAGAATTGATAAAGCCCGGATGGCGGAATTGGTAGACGCGCTAGCTTCAGGTGCTAGTCTTCGCAAGGGGGTGGGGGTTCGAGTCCCCCTTCGGGCACATTTAAAAACGCCTTCTTAATGGCGTTTTTTTGTTTGCCTTTTTCCTTTAGGCATAATAGAATAAAAATATGAAAACATTGCTTAAAAATAAAGCAATCCCCTTAGAACTTTTAGCACCAGCCCGTACTTTAGCTGCGGGTAAGTTGGCTATTGATAATGGAGCTGATGCTGTTTATATCGGCTCTCCCCGTTTTGGCGCCCGCCAGGCGGCTGGTAATTCTTGGGAGGATGTCAGTGCCTTGGCCCGCTATGCCCATATTTTTGGCGCCAGGGTTTATTTGGTTTTAAATACTATCTTTTTTGATGAGGAAATAGGGGCGATGCAAGATGCTTTAGATAAGGCCGGGAACTCCGGTGTCGACGCTTTAATTATCCAAGACCCCGGAATCTTTAATCTCCGTTTGCCGGCTTTGCCTATCTTTATAAGCACCCAGGCGCATAATATTAATTGGGAACAAGTTTTATTTTGGGAAAAAATTGGTTGCCAGCGGGTGATTTTGGGCAGGGAATTAAGTCTTAATGAAATTGGTGAGATTCGTCGTCATAGTCAGATAGAATTAGAGGGTTTTGTCCATGGAGCCTTGTGTGTCAGCTATAGCGGTCGTTGTTATTTAAGTCAACAGATGAGCGGGCGGAGCGCTAATCGCGGCGCTTGTACGCAAGCTTGCCGCCTACCTTATCGTTTATTAGATGCGGAGGGCCGGCTTTTAAGCGGTGCCGCCCGTCCTTGGTTATGCTTGAAAGATTTTAAGGCAGAAGATTATTTAGGAGAATTAATTGAGGCGGGGCTTACTTCCTTTAAAATTGAAGGGCGTCTGAAAGACGATACCTATGTTGCCAATGTCACCGCCGCTTATCGTCTCGCTCTGGACAAAATTATTGCTCAGAGCCATGGTTCTTATATCCGTGCTTCTTTTGGCAGAATTGATTTGTCCTATCAGCCGGATTTGAATAAGAGTTTTAACCGCGGCTATAGCGATTATTTTCTAAAGGCTCAGCGTCAGGATTGGTTGGCTCTTGCTCCTAATTCTTTAGGAGAAAAAATTGGTCAGATTAGGGCGGTACAGTCGGGTAAATATCAAATTGAAGGCGCCACTGTTTTAAAGCCGGGAGATGGCTTAGTTTTTGCCAGAGATAAAGAGGTAATTGGCGGCGCCTATATTAATCAAGCTGGCCCTTGGTATAAATTCAATAAAGTTTTAGCTTTGCGAGTAGGTGATTTGGTTTTTCGTAATGAGAATCCTGAATTTGAAAAGCAAGCTCAAAAAGGGGCGCGGCGGCTGTTAGCTAGTGACTGGGCCTGTCATTTTTCTAAAAATAAACTTTCTTTGACTGTAAAGGCGGAAAATAGTGCTACAGCTGAACTGGATTTTTTCTATGGCAGCGTAGTGGCTAAAGATCAGGATTTAGCGGAGGCAAATTTAAAGAGACAGTTATTTAAACTTGGGGGCAGTTATTTCTACGGTCGTAATTTTTCGGTTTCTGGAGAAATCCCATTTTTAGCTCTTAGCCTAATCAACGAGTGGCGCCGGCAAGCGGTGGAAGTTTTAGAAAAAGATAGCCTCAGGGTTTATCAGATTTTACCTTTAAAACCGCTACACGATAGTCAGCAGCCCTATCCCGAGAAAGAGCTTGATTATAGTTATAATGTAGCCAATCAGCTGGCCCGGGATTTTTACCTCAGACACGGTGCTAAGGTCAAGGAAATGGCGCTAGAGTTAGGCGGAGATTTTAGCGGGCGCCCTCTAATGACCACTAAGCATTGTTTGCGTTTTTCTTTGGGGGCTTGTCCGAAGCGGGGCCGGGTAAAGAAATTAGCTGAGCCTCTATATTTAGAAAATGAGGGTCGTCGCTATCGCCTCGCTTTTGACTGCCAGCGCTGCGTGATGCAACTTTTTCTAGATGAAAGAAAGCTTGATTAAAGCCACAAGATGTGGTACAAAAAACATATCTGGTCGTTTAGCTCAGCTGGTTAGAGCGCTGCGTTCACATCGCAGAGGTCAGTGGTTCGAGTCCACTAACGACCACCTTTATGAAAGATAATTTTGAAAGCCTTTCTTTGCCTTATAGCGAGCATGCTCGTAACTGGCAAAAGAGTGCTGAAGAAATTGCTAAATTTATTCTCGATCACCTGGTAGATCGTCCGGAGTTTCTTGATTTTATTCAAGGCTTAGAAATTTCTCCGGAAAAAGCTTGGCGCTGGCAGGAACGTTTAGAGGAGTTAATGTCAAAAGCCACTAAGCGTTTAGGCCACCAGATAGAAAGTCGGGAATTATTTTTAGCTGCTCGACAAATAATTTTAGAGCAACACGAAGCCGGGGAGCTTTTCAGTCTGCCCGCTTATGAAAAGTTTTGCCAGCTATCACCGGATGAGTTCAATCTTAACATTTAATTTTTAGCACTCCTCCAGGGGTGTTTTTGCTATAAAAAAAGGGGCACCGAAAATGCCCCCTTCGCCATTTTTAAGGAAAAAGCAGTAACCTTAGCAATGGTATGTATTTTAATATTTTTTATTTTAGGGAAAGAACCATTTTATATTACTATTTATATTTAAAATTGTCAAGAGGGTGAATTAAGTAGCTGGTTTAATAGATTTTTTAACAATATATGCTAAAATGAAAGAGATTTGAAAATATATGGAAAAATCTAATCTTTGGCTCATCATCGGCTTAATTATCCTCGCCTGTGCTTTGCTTTTGCGGGCGGCGACGCCTCGTAATCGCTGGGTTTGCGTCGAAGGCGAATGGCGGGCTCAGGGAAAACCGAGTGCGCCGGCTCCGCAAAAAGCCTGTTTTAACCCCAATTCAGTTGAATCAGAAATTGAGGTCTTGTCATCTTTATTAAAACCACCTACCGCCTCTTCGACTCCGACTAGTACCCCTGTTGCCAGTTCTGGTTCTAATAAATTTTTACCGGTAGCGGAAGTGGAGCTAATTTCCCCTCAGGCGGGTGAATTATTAATTAGTCCTTATAAAGTTCAGGGTAGAGCGCGCGGTTCTTGGTTTTTTGAAGCGAGTTTGCCGGTGGTTTTAAAAGATACGGCTGGAAATATTTTAGTTGAGGCCTACGGACAGGCACAGAGCGATTGGATGACTAGCGACTGGGTGCCCTTTGAAGCGAATTTAGTTTTTAGCACCAGCACGGAAAAGATGGGGGAATTGATTATTAAGAAAGATAATCCTTCGGGTTTACCGGAAAATGAGGCCCAAGTAACTTATCCGGTACGCCTTCAACCTTAATTATATGGGAATTGAGTATTTATCCGGTATTCAACCGGGGATGAAAATTGATCTTAGCGCTTCTCGGCGGCCCGAACGTTCGCATTTGCGTCCGGAGTCATTTTTGCCGCTTATGAAGGAAAAATTGGCAGCTAAAGCGGAAAAATATAATCAGCTCTATTCTCAGAATTGGCTTAATTCCGACGGAAGCATTAATCTTCCTGAGCATCCAGATTGGGAGAAAGATGAAATTATAGCAGATGAACAGGAGAAACAGTGGGCAACAGAGAGCGGCAAGAGTCGAGAGCAATGGTTGCTTGATAAAGAAAAGAACCCGGCTTCTTTAACAGAGATGGCTTTGACCTTAAGTTTGCAGCGCCTCTTACCGGAGCGCTTCATGGTGGCCCGCTCTGCCCGCTATGATGATTATAATGGGGTTGATCAGTTGATTATCGACCGCGCGAATGGCTCAGTGGTTTGTGGTATTGATGAGGTTATTGATCGTGCTGGCAATACCGGGCCCAGTAAAAAAGAAGAAAAAATCCGCAGAAAAATGCTTAATGGCGGAGCCCAGGTAAAATATGGAGTTAAGGTTGAGGGTGAATCTTTGCAATTAGGAAATTTAAAGAATGTCCCTGCTTTTTATCTTTCTTTAAGTCCCTCAGAACTAGCGATACTTTGTCAGGATCTTAGTCAGGATGAAGCGACTCCAACTGAGCGCGAGCTTTTTTCCCGTTTACGCGCTTCTTTATTGCAGCAGATTAAGTCTTACGAATCTTTGCCCTTGGGCCGCAATCTTAAAGCCAATGTGGCCCTGTTTGCTCAATCTTTAGAGACTTGGTCAGAATAATTTTATGGATTTATATTTATACAATTCTTTAAGTTTAGAGAAAGAAAAATTTGAAGCCCTGGTGCCCGGCCATGTCGGCGTCTATACCTGCGGCCCGACTGTCTATAATTTTGCTCATATTGGTAATTTGCGCACTTATTTATTTGAAGATTTTTTGGTGCGCACTTTAGTTTATAATGGTTATCGGGTGAAAAGGGTCATGAATATTACCGATGTTGGCCATCTCAGTGGCGATATGGATATGGGTGAAGATAAGATTGAACAGGGAGCGGTACGAGAAGGACGGAGCGCTTGGGATATTGCCGCCTATTATACCGACGCCTTTAAAGAAGATATTGCTTCTTTAAATATTATCGCTCCCGATATTTGGTGCCGGGCGACTGACAACATCCCCGAGCAGATTGCTTTGGTTAAGCTATTAGAAGATAAGGGTTATACCTATCGGATTAGCGATGGCCTTTATTTTGATACTTCTAAATTTAAGGACTATAATCGTTTAAGCCATTTGCCCTTAGAGGAGTTAAAGGAAGGGGCGAGAGTAGAGAAGAATCCCGAAAAGAAGAATCCGACCGATTTCGCTGTTTGGAAATTTTCACCAGCCGGGAGTAAACGACAAATGGAATGGGACTCTCCTTGGGGGGTTGGTTTCCCAGGCTGGCATTTAGAATGTTCGGCCATGAGTTTAAAGTATCTGGGAGAAGAGCAGGATATTCATTGTGGCGGTATTGATCATATCAATGTTCATCATACCAATGAAATTGCCCAAAGCGAGGCGGCTACGGGCAAGAAGTTTTTTAATTACTGGCTGCACGGAGCTTTCCTTAATATCAATGGCGGCAAGAAAATGGCCAAAAGTACCGGTGATTTTTTAACGCTAGATAATGCTTTATTGAAAAAAGGTTTTAATCCCCTCGCTTATCGTTACGCCGCTTTGCAAGTACACTATCGGAAGCCGATGGAATATAGCGAGAGTAATTTGCGCCAAGCCGAACAGGGTCTTTCTGCTCTGTATTCTCAGATTATTGCCTTAGGCTCAGAGCTGGGAGTAGTTGAAGAAAATGTTCGCCAGGAATTCAATCGGGCAATTAATGACGATTTGAATATGCCTCAAGCTTTAGCTATTCTCTTTAAAGTTTTAAAATCAGACTTAAGTAAGGAAGACAAATTAGCAACTGCTTTAGATTTTGATAGGATTTTGGGATTAAATTTTTCTGAAAAAAAAGATGAGGTTGATAATAATTTAATTTTGTCAGATTTGCCAGAAGAAATTCAAACTTTAGTGCGGGACCGTTTAGCAGCACGCACGGCTAAGGATTGGGAGCAAGCAGATAAATTGCGCCAAGCTTTGGAGGATGAGGGTTATATTATGGAAGACATTAAAGGAGAGTCTGCCTATCGGCTTAGTCGTAAAAAATAATTTTATTATTTGATGTTTAATAATTTTTGGGAAAAATTAAAGAGTTCGGGTCGGCCGATAATGGCTTTAGCGCCAATGGCTGGTTTTACTGATATTGCTTTTCGTCAAATCTGCTCCGCTTACGGAGCGGATGTTGTTTATAGCGAGATGGCTTCAGCTACGGCCCTTTATTATCATCGGAGTGATAATGATAATGATACTTTGCGTCTTTTACAGTGGGATGAGAAAAAAGAGGCTAATTTCGTTGTCCAGTTATTTGGCTCCAAACCTGAACATTTTGCGGTAGCCGCTAAAATCATAGAAAAAACCATTAAGCCCCAGGGTTTAGATATCAACTTTGGTTGTCCAGTTAGTAAAGTGATTAAGCAAGGGGCAGGGGCAGATTTAATGAAAAATCTTAAAGGCGCCCGGGCAGTGATTGAGGCAGTCTTAGCTAACTCTTCCTTACCTTTGGCAGTCAAGATTAGAGCTAAGTCCGGAGAGGTGGAGGCACTTGATTTTGTAAAAAATATTGCCGATTTACCGATTGCCGCGATTATGATTCATGGCCGTAGTCTGAATCAGGGATTTGCCGGGGAAGCGGACTTCAGCCTAGCCGAGAAAGTCCGACCTTATTTTAAAGGGATTATTTTAATGAATGGCGGTATTAACGATTTAGCTGCTGCTAAACGAGCACTAACTTTAAGCGGCGCCGATGGTCTAGGCTTGGCCCGAGGCGCCCTGGCTCGTCCCTGGCTATTTCAAGAGATTAGGGAGGATCGAGAGATTATTTACGGACAAGCCGAGATTTGTGCTTTACTTTATCGACACGCCTCTCTTTTAGTCTCTTTGAAGGGCGAGGCTGCTCTGGTAGAATGGCGCAAACAGTCTTGCTGGTATGTCCAAGGATTAGCGGGCGCCAGTAATTTGCGGAGCCGCTTAGTGCAGGTCTCTACTCTTAAACAATTAGAAGATATTTTAAAAGACTATGGTTTTAACAATTGATACAACTTTAAACGACTACATTCAAATTTCTTTAATTGGGGGTGATAAGAAAATAGTTAAGAAAGTGAAGGCGCCAAGACTGCAAACAGAGAAGCTTCTGCCTTTAATAGTAAAGTTGATGGCGTCTAAAGGAATAAACTGGAAGGATATTAAAGAGGTCCGCGTTCAAAATCAGGGGGCCAGTTTTACTTCTTTGCGCGTTGGCGTTTTAACCGCCAATGCTCTGGCTTATGCCTTAGGAGTGCCTGCTAGATCCCTGGCTGATGGCGAGGTTTTTATTTTTCCTGGCGGTCAAGCGGTCAAGCCTCATTATGCTAGCGAGCCCAACATTGGTAAGCCGAGGGCGAGCGCCTGTTGATAACTTTTTTCAATTTTTTTTGATTTCAAAGACAGCTTGGGGATAAAGCTGTCTTTTTTTAATTTTTCCCTTATTTTTATGGGGTTTACAGAGTTGACCAGCGGGGCTTGGTGGTGTATAATTAAATCATTAAGGTGAAAAGTGGGGAACAAAGGGGAATCACTTTGTTGACACTTTATCCACCCTCTACTCATGTTTATCGGGGAATACAATCATAACTTAGATGACAAAGGACGCTTGGCGATTCCGGCTAAGTTCCGCGCCATCTTAAAAAAAGGAGCAGTTGTTACCAAGGGTTTGGATAACTGTTTATTTTTGTATTCTAAAGAGCAGTTTGAAAAGATTGCTCAGAAATTTGCCAGCCTCCCTTTAAGCCAAGCTAAAGCGCGAGCTTTTTCCCGCCACATGTTGGCAGGGGCAATGGATTTAGAATTTGATAACCAGGGACGCATTACTTTACCTGAATATTTAAGGAAGTTTTCCAGCTTGAAGAAGGGAATTATTATCGCTGGTTTATATGATCATTTAGAAATTTGGGATGAAGCCGCTTGGAATAATTATAAGCAGGCGGCCGAACAGAATAGCAATAGTATCGCCGAGGAGTTGGGAGCTTTGGGTATTTAATATGAATTATCAGCACACTTCAGTCCTTTTACCAGAAATATTAAAAATCCTTCAGCCTCAGGCCGGCCAAACTTAC
>CALJZR010000020.1 GCA_937983635.1 uncultured bacterium
AAGAAAAAAAATGAAGAAGAATTTAACGATGTTATTAAGATTAGTAATGGTCAGTGACCGAGCCGCACTAGTGAAAGCGCAGAAAATAAAGCTAGAGAAGAGTTTCAGAAGATTTATAAACGTCTGCCTAATATGGAGAACAAGAATGATCAGGCTGCTATTACGGTGATGGCTTATGGTCTTCGTCAGAAAGCGGAAAATCGTAATTTGGCTAGTGAAGCGGCGGCTTTAAAGACCTTCAAAAATATTTATAAACAGGCGCCAGTCACTACCGAAGAATGGAATATTTTACAAGCCATCACTTATTCTGGTGCTGTGAGGGAGGCGGATAGCGATGGCGACTTACTCTCGGATCGTCGGGAAAAAGAGTTGGGCACTGATTTGAACAATAAAGATACGGATGGTGATGGTTATTTTGATGGTATTGAGGTGGCTAATGGCTACAATCCTTTGAAGGCAGATAAAGATTAAAAGAGTTTTTTTAAAGAAGAGGCGGTTTTTTCCGCCTCTTTTGTTTTTCTCTTACTCCCTAGCTTTTTTTATGTTTTTCTGTTAATCTAAGGGGGAATTATTAAGATTTATCTAATTATTATGGCCGAAGAAGTGATTTTAAGATTTGACGAGGTGACTTTTGAATACCTCCCCAAAAAACCGGTTCTTAAAGAGGCTAGCTTCAGTGTGCGCCGAGGCGCTAAAATTACCCTGATGGGGCAAAATGGCGCTGGTAAAAGCACGATTTTTTCTTTAATCAAGGGTGAAGCCCATGCTAAGAGTGGGAAGATTTCTCTAACTAATCATCCTAGCATCGGCGCCGCCCGTCAAACGATGGCGCGTGAGCACCTGCCTTTAAGCGTGGAAGATTATTTTGCCACTGCTTTTAAGGAGAGACCGGCAAATTTACGTAGCCGCATTAGCAAGGTGTTGGAAGCGGTTAATTTAGAGACACCCTTTGAGAAAATTGTGGGTGAACTTTCTGGCGGTCAGCAGGCGCGCTTATTGTTAGCTTACGCTTTAGTGCAGGACCCCGATATTCTCTTGCTCGACGAACCAACCAATAATTTAGACAAAGAAGGCATTGACCATCTTTTGACCTTCTTGATTATGTATGACAAAACCGTCTTAGTTATTTCCCATGACGCTGATTTTTTAAATTGTTTTACCGAAGGCGTTATTTATCTTGATGTCTTTACTCATCAAACTGAGATGTATGTTGGTGATTATTATTCAGTGGTAGAAGAGATTGGAAAGCGGATTGAAAGGGAAATTAAAAAGAATGCGCAGTTGGAAAAGAAAATAATTGATCGTAAAGAAAAAGTCAATTTTTTTGCCCATAAGGGTGGGAAGATGCGTAAACTGGCACAGAAGATGAAAGAAGAAACTGAAGAATTGGAAGAGAATATGGTTGATGTCCGCCGGGAAGATAAGACTATTAGGGCATTTAAAATTCCCGTACAAGAGGATTTGAGCGGTGAGATTGTCCGCCTCGATAAAGTTAGAGTTATTAGAAAGCATGAACCGGTGTTTTGCGAGATTAATAAGGCTTTGACCCGCCGCACGCGCTTATTGGTCACCGGACCAAATGGTATCGGCAAGAGTACACTGCTACGGGCTTTAGTGAATGGTACTCAAGAGGGGATCAGTATCAGCAAGGGGGTAAAAGTCGGCTACTAAGATCGGAAGAGCGTCGTGTAGGGAAAGAGTGTAGATCTCGGTGGTCG
>CALJZR010000021.1 GCA_937983635.1 uncultured bacterium
ATTAATTGAGGGTCATCATCATAGGGGTCCTCATCGGTCACAATTACAACATCCGCCTTTTCTCCCGCCATTTTACCTAAAATTGGACGTCGAGATTCATCTCGGCCGCCGCCAGCAGAACCTAAAATATGAATTAACCTTTGATGAGGAATAAATTCTAGGCTTTGATATAATGCAGCCATCGCTTTAGGCTCAAAAGCATAATCTACGAGAACAGTAAAAGGCTGCCCTGAATCTATCTTTTCCATTTTCCCTGCTAAAACTTTAATTTCTTCCAAAGCGGCAGCAAGTGGCTTTAAATCCGCTCCTAAGGCAATAAGGCCGACCAAAGCAGCCACGGCGTTAAAAACATGATAAGAACCTAGTATTGGCAAGTGGAAGCGCTGTCCGGCTAATTGAAAATCAGAGCCATTAATCTCAGAAAATAAGGGCTCATAGACAAAAAATTCTGGACGCGGCAAGACTTCAGTCCCATCTGCAGTGGCTAAACGATGAGTGTTCAAACTGGGATCAAGCGTATAAACGCATTTTCTTTCCGCTGAAAAAGATAAAAAATAAGAAGCGTATTCATCATCGCCATTAACAATAATTGTCTTTTTAATCTTGTTAAGCTCCGTCTTCTGTAGGCCGCTAGACTTCAAAACAACCTTATTATCCGCTCCTAGATATTTCGGGCGACAGCGGCGTAAATGAGCAAAAAGCTTGCCCTTCGCTTGCTTGTAATTTTCAAAACCACCATGAGCTTCAATATGTTCAGGATAAAGGTTGGTAAACAAGAGCAAATCATAATTGAGAAAACGGTGGCGGAACTGTTCTATCCCTTGAGAAGTTGTTTCCACCACCACCGCTCGGCAGCCATTTTTAATCATCCGTCGTAAATTCTTCTGCAGAAAAAAACGCCCGGGCATAGTCATTTTCTTATCATTCAACCATTCGCGCTGACCATCGTTGAACTGAGCTGTTGAAGTATAACCAGCTTTGTAGCCGCTAGCAGAAAGCAGGCGAGCTAGAAAATAGACGGTTGAAGTCTTGCCGGTAGTACCGGTAACACCAATGACTAATAGCTGCCGGCTAGGAAAACGGTAATATAAGGCCGCCAGATAGCCCATTAGAAAATGATAGGCGGGCTGCAAGGCGCGAAACATTTTTAAGGGTATTAATTTTTTGATTTGAGAAAGCATACTTCTACAGTATAACAAGAAAGATAAAAAGAAAAAACTATACAAAAAAGGCCAAATTAGGCCTTTAAAGTAATAGGTGGTTATTAATATTAACGGCTAAAAAACATTCCGTCGTCTTCCTCATCAAAAACCCGCGGTTTCGTTTCTTTTTTAGTAACAGTGGCGACCGGCGCTGGCTTAATTTCTTCAAGAATCTCATCCTCATTTTGAATATCGTCATCAGGCCCATCTTTATCTAATAAGAAAGCAGGAATATCTTGACCCTTGTCAGCCGCCGGTTCGTCTTCAACTATCGGCGCATCTTCTTCATCAATTTCCGTTTCCTCTGGAGTTTCTCCAGAAACAAAAGCTAAGGAGCCATCATCACCTTCATCGCTATATAAATAACTAGAAGGAACAGCAGCTTCAGCACGACGATGAACAGGCATAGCGCTGACACCTTGATTTTGCATCTCTTCAAACTGCTCCCGACTAATTAAAATTTCTCTCGGCTTGGAGCCGTTAGAAGGACTAATAACCCCGGCGTCTTCCAACATATCTAAAATCTTCGCAGCGCGGCCATAGCCGATAGAAAGACGACGCTGTAATAAAGAGGTGGAAGCCTTGCCCGCCTTAATAATAATCTCCTGAGCCTCTGACATTAATTCATCTTCATCACCATGAGTGCCATCAAGGCCAACGCCGGCCACACCGCCAACTTTCTGGCGATCAGTCACACCCTCAAGATAGTCGACTTCTCCGCTCTTCTCTTTAATATAACTAATAACATCGTTAATTTCTTGGTCGCTGACATAAGCCCCCTGGATGCGCTTCGGTTTCGCTAATTCCGCAGTAGTTAACAGCATGTCTCCCTGCCCTAATAATTTTTCTGCCCCGCTCATGTCTAAAATAGTTTTAGAGTCGACCAAAGAAGCCACTGAAAAAGCAATACGAGCAGGCACGTTCGCTTTGATTAAACCGGTAATAACATCGACACTTGGGCGCTGAGTCGCTAAAATCAAATGGATGCCAACCGCCCGAGACATCTGCGCTAAACGAATAATGGCAGCTTCCATTTCCTTACCGGAAGTCATCATAAAATCAGCTAACTCATCAATAATAAAAATAATATAGGGTAATTTTTCTGCCGGCTTATCACTATTATAACTTTGGATATTTTTTTTGCCAGCTTTATTTAAAACATCATAACGGCGATCCATTTCATTTAAGCACCACTTCAGAGCATTAATAGTTTTAGAAACTTCGGTAATAACCGGCGTTAACAAATGAGGAATGCCATTATAAGCGGGAAGTTCTACGCGTTTAGGATCAACCATGATAAAACGTAAATCTCCGGGATTATTCTGATAAAGTAAAGAAATAATAATAGTATTTAAACAAACAGATTTTCCAGAGTTGGTGGCACCAGCTACCAACAAGTGAGGCATACGCGTTAAATCATAAATCCACGAAGTCCCAGAGACGTCCTTGCCCAAGGCAATCATCATGTTATGCTTTCTAGTCTTAAAAACATTATCTTCTAAAATTTCCCGTAAACCCACAATGGCCTTAGCCTTATTAGGCACCTCCACTCCCACTAAAGACTGCCCGGGAATCGGCGCTTCAATTCTAATCGGATGCGCCGCCAAGGCTAAAGATAAATCGTTATTCAAAGTAATGATGCGGGAAACCTTAACCCCTTCCGCCGGTTTAAAAGTGTATTGAGTGACAGTTGGACCTACTTTTGTCTCAGCCATTTCCACCATGATGCCAAAATTTTCTAAAGTACGCTTAATCTTTGCGGCCCCGGCTTGGGTATCGCCGCTAATAGCTTGGCCCGCCTTACTATTAAGCAATTCCAGGGGGACATCAATCTTGATTTGCTTTTTCGGAAAAACAATTTTCTCTTGAGTTTTTTCTTTTGATGAATGCGCCAATTTTTCCTGGACAGCCGCCACCTCTGCCGCTAAAGCCTCCTCTTCTGCTGCTGATTCTTCTGCGCTAACGGCCCGGCTTTGCCAAGTACTCAAAACTTCTTCCCGCGCTTGATTTAATAAATCTGCGCCTGAATTCTCTTTTTCAGAAGCTAAGGGTGAAGCCGCAAACAAACCGGTAAAGGCTTGGCGGATAGCATTATAAACGGAAGCAAGAAAACTCTCCCGACCGATAATTTTAGCTAAAGAAGTGTTAAAAACAATCACTAGAGAAACTAAAAAGAGGCCAAGTAAAATAATTACTCCGCCCCAAAAACCAAAAATATAAAAAGTAGCGCGACTAAAATAGTAGCCGGTATAACCACCGCCAACCCCCTCCTTAATGCTAGAGAGCCACTGTTCCTGACTTAAGAAAAAATGAAATAAAGTTTGATAAGAAACAAATAGTAAAATTAAACCAAAATAATCGCTAAATTTTACCTCCACCGTTTTATTGCGCACTAACAAAACGCCCCAAAAAATAAAAACAAGAGGCACTAGCCATTTACCAAAACCAAAAATTAAAGTTAACCATTTAGATAAAAACAAACCGACTTGTCCTGAAAGATCAAAGAGGCCGAGCAAAGAAATAAGACCAAAGCTAAAAACTAAAACAATGCCGATGCTCCGCTTTGCCCGGGAATCTAATTCAAAATTCGGCAAATTGATTGCCTCCAAAGGATTATTCGCATTTTTCTTTTTTCTACCCATAAAAGTAAAGCCCCGGAAAAATGGCAGCACAATTAATAATTACGCTTCCATTATACAAAAAGGGGGCAAAAAGCTCAAATCGCTAAAGTAGCGCTTTAATTTATCTCAATATCAATAAAAACAATCTGAGGAAAGCGTTCCTGAATACGTTTTTCAATCTCATCAATCTTCCGGCCAACCAAACGCGGCACCCGATCCATATAGTCGACACAGAATTTCATAAATTCTTCATAATCACCCTGAATTTCTTTATACTCATTGGAGAGAAAATGATGTTTTTCTAAATACTGAATCATGGCGGCAGCATTAAACTCCACATCGCATTTAATCAGATATTTATCGACATCCAAGATTGCTGATTTAAAATCAAGCACTTTTTCAATACTAGGATCGGCCATTAGAATCTTCTTTACTTGGTCCTCCATTTCTTTGGGAATGGAAGTGGTCACCAGATAATGCCTATTCTTATTAATCAAAATTACCGCCGCCACCCCTAAAAGAGCGCCGATGAAAATGGAACCGGCGGCATCCCAATAATGATTACCCGTATATTCCGTTAATAGATAAGCAAGTAAAGCAATTAAGACGCCAAATACAGCCAAGCCATCCTCATAAACGATGGCCAGAGTGGTGGGGTCGGCGTTCTTAAATATTTTTAACCAGCGCTCGCCAGGATGACTGCGGCGCAACTCTCGAAAAGCCAGCCATAAAGTAAAACTTTCAATAATGAAAGAAACAATTAAAATAAAAACCGGCCAAAAACTAAAACGAAAAGATGAGGGGTGCCATAAAGAGCTGACGCCATGATAAACGGTAACACCGGCACCAACGAAAAAAATACCGCAAGCCGAAATTAAGGCCCAAATATAACGCTCTCGACCATGTCCGTAAGGATACTCTAGTGAGGGAGCGAGCCGCGAACGCTTTAAACCAACGAGTAGTAAAGACTGGTTAGCGGTATCAGCAAAACTATGAATAGCTTCAGAAAACATGGCGCTAGAACCGGAAACCAAAAAGCCTATAAATTTGCCGACGCAGACGGTCGCATTACCAGCGAAAGCCGCTAAAACCGGCCAAAACCCAGAAGAATGAGAAGCAGACATAAAAAAATATTTAAAAAAATCTAAACTAAATTTTCAATTTCGCTTAAAAAATCATGAGTACGACGAGAAACTCTTTTGTGAAAAATATCAAGATGATGACGATATCTCTTTCCTGCTTTAACTACCGCCCGCGCCCTCTTCAATAAAGCCCCCTTCTTTAAATCTGGCAATTCTACGACTAATTCCGGGCAACCAAGAAAACGGGCAAAATTACGATTACGTAAATCATAGGCCACATTTATCTCTGGTGTGAGCGCGCCGGCGGCCAGCACGCAAGAATGCAGCATCATCCCAATCACTAAATCAAGCTGGCCGTAAGCCCCCTTCTGCCGGGAGGGCGCTTCATCTAAAATTATCAGGTTTTTAATCTTAAGCTCTGGATAAATCGCCTCTTCGCCCGGATGATGTTTAAGGTAATAAACGGAAGCCTGAAAATTCTTCTGAAAATATTCAGCAGTTTCTCGATAAGAGCTGAGAATATCTTCTCGCCATTTGCCAAAGCCTAGCCAACCGGAATAATTTAAATTTAAACCGAGTTTAAAGCCTGGGTGGAGATTCAAGCGTGGCGGCAATTCAGACAAAAGTAAAGCGGGGTCACCAATCACTTTAACCTTATCAACAGCTAATCCATACTTCACTAAAAAACGCTTAGTGTAATTTTCCCTAACCCCAAGCAAAGTAGCTTTTCGAGCCAAGGCGATAATACTATCGCGCTCCGCCTTTTTTAAGGCCGGCGCTCCCACTTCCCGAATATAGCCAACACCAAAAATAATAAAAGGTTTTTTCAAACCAGAAATCATCTCTTGCGAGAAAGGTAAAAAATAACGATAAAACAAACCACCGCCACCCATTACTATTAAATCGGCTGAATTTAATTTTTTTAAAGCAGCACTATCTTTCTTTTTTAAAACTTCAACCGGATAGTCAATAATCACCGCCTTAGGAAAAGCCAAACGTAATAACTCTTGTACCGCCAAAACGATGGCTAAATCACCCTTATTAGTCTGATCCCAAACATGGATATGAGCAATTTTTATTTTTTTATTAATCATCTTTAAAAAATTAATTATACGGAATCGTAAAGACGGCGGTAAGTCGGTGCTGAGGCCCGCCAGGACCAATCTTGCCGGCGACCCTGAGTTTGTAAACCCTGATATTTTTTATAGTCGCGATAGTAAAGGCGTAAAGCTTTTTCCAGCGTTGCCGCTAAGGCTACCGGAGAATAATCTTTAAAGACTAAACCGGTACTGCCATCTACCACCGTATCTTTTAGTCCACCGGTTGCCCGTACAATCGGGACTGCACCATAGCGCATCGCAATCATTTGGGTTAAGCCGCAAGGCTCAAACTGAGAAGGTACCAGAAAGTAATCGGCGGCGGCATATAGATTACGTGCCAAAACCTCATCAAAGGCAATAAGAGTGCGCACCGTTGTAGACAAGCTCTGCTCTAAATGCAAAGCTAGGCTTTCATATTTCTCTTCCCCGCTGCCCAATAACACTAAATGAAAAGGATACTTTTTAGCTAAAGACTGTAAAGACTCAACCGTGAACAAATCAAGGCCTTTTTGCCAAGAAAAACGGGCAATAAAAACTAAAAGAGGGGCGGAAGCATTTTCTAAATGTAAATAAGAACAAATTGCCTCCTTATGTAAAAACTTACCTTTGGCTAAATTTTTATCATTAAAATTAAGAGCTAAATTATCATCTTTAATCGGATTGTAGCTATCAACATTAATGCCATTTAAAATACCGACTAAATCACGACGGCGAGAAAATAGGAGTGATTCCAAGCCCTGGCCATAAGCGGGTGTTAAGATTTCCCGCGCATAATTTGGACTAACGGTTGTCACTTTATCCGCGCAGGCAATGCCAGCCGCCAATAAATTAAGCCAGGAATTATCTTCCTTGCTTTTTGCCAATAAAGGAAAATCTTCAAGATTAAAGCCAAAAGTGGTAATTTGCGAAGCTTCAATCCAACCTTGATGCTGAAGATTATGAATCGTCAACACTAGCCCTGGACGTTGCCGGCGTGGCCGCCGACTCAATTCAGTTAAAATAGGGGCAGCGTGAAAATCGTGGGCATGAATAATGTCGGGGGAAAAAGACAGATGAGTCAAGGATATTAAGGCTGCTCGACAAAAAAATAAATATTTAGGGCCGCTGTTGCCACTATAAACCTCGCCCTTAAAATAATTCTTATTCTGTAATAAATAATAAGTAGTGCCCTGCACCCGTGCCTGATATAAACTGACGATTTCCCTTTTAGAACCAACCTTAACGACAAACGATGTTAATTTTTTAGCACCAAGTGCCCGTAAAGAAATAAGGCTATGAGCCGGCATTAAGATGCGGGCGTCAATTTTTTGGCTGCGGAGAGCGACCGGCAAAGAACCGACCACATCCGCCAAACCTCCGACCTTAGCCAGAGGAACAGCTTCAGCCGCACAGAACAAAACTTTTTTCTTTATTAATTTACGCTTAATCTTGAGCATGGCGATTAGTGTTGAGATTATTTTTAACCCTGGCGATAGCGGCGGCGGCCTTGTCGGGCTCACACTCGTGTTTTAAAAGCCAGAAAGTCGCTGTCCTAATAGCCGTCCAATTGTAATAAAGGTCAATGCGCGACTGCAGCGAAGAGCTGAGTTTTTCTGATGACTCCGCTAAATATGATTTAAGAAAA
>CALJZR010000022.1 GCA_937983635.1 uncultured bacterium
TTGTCGATTGGAGCGATGGCTCTACTCAAAATCCCCGGACAGATACCAATGTCACCTCTAATAAATCAGTGAGCGCTAATTTTGCTATCAGTCAGTATACTATCAGTTTCAATAGTAATGGTGGTAGTCTGATAAATGATATTACTGATGATTATGGCGCAGTTATTACGGCGCCCTCTAATCCTACTAGAATCGGATATATCTTTACAGGTTGGAGCCCATCATTGCCGGCTAATATGCCCGCCGGCAATCAAACTTATGCCGCCTTATGGGCACCGATCGAGGAAGATAATGCTACATCAAGTATTTCCTTTTTTACTCCTTCAGGTATAGGCAGCGGTGAGCGCGATGTTGTTGCTGGTGTTGGTGCTGTGATTGGCGCCACGCTTGAAGCTGGAGAAATTGATGCTGGCGGCACCAATATTTTAACCTATATCACTAATCGTAATAATTTTTCAGCGCCGCAGAGTTCTAATAATTGGCAATTGGAATCTCATCATTTTATTATTTCTGATTTAGATTTATTTAATAATGTTGCCAAGCTAACTTTTTATTCAGAACCAAAGGTCCTCAATTTAAATTTAGGAGAAAGCAAGAAGGTAGATCTTGATAATGATAGCATCGCTGATATCGTGGTTACCTTTACCGATATCTATATAAATCGAGCTGAAATAACTCTCCAGTCTTTAGATAAAGAAGAATCTCTTCAAGTCGGCGAACAGTCGTCTAATAACTATTATAAAGAGGTGATCACAAGGGAAAGGGAATTATCAAAAACAGTTAATCCTTTACTCGCCCAACGCTTAGCTGGCCGTTTATTGTTACAAACAGAGGAGCGCGGCCAGGCTTGGTACGTGGATGTTGTTAGTAAAAATAGATATTATTTAGGTAAGCCTCATGATGCTTTTAATATTATTAAAACTTTGGGGCTAGGCGTGTCTGAAAAAGATTATAAGCAAATAAGTAGTGGAGTAATTCCGTCTCGCTTGGCAGGCAGAATTATATTAAGGGTGGAAAAAAATGGCGAAGCTTATTATATTAATCCGCGCAATTTCCAGCTGTATTATCTAGGCCGTCCCGCTGATGCTCATAAATTATTACACGATTTAGCTTTGGGTATTTCTAACGATAATATTAGACAAATAAAAGTTGCCAATTAAATAATAAGAAAATTGATTTTAAAAGACCGGCCTTAGTCGGTCTTTTTGTATATTATAAATTTCTGTATGAATCGCTAATGGGTAAATTTATTTATACGTCAAAAATTTGCTATTATTAGTCACTCATATTACCATTTGACTTATTTTCAATTTACTGTTAATATCAATAAATTCTCGTTCTTTTGTCAAATAAAAGTATAACCACCTAAACCATAAGCCATGAAAAGAATTTTTTATGCTGTCGCTATTTTAGCTTTTTCCCTCTATTTTTGCCCAGTTGCGGCCCAGACCCAACTATGCAATCAAAGCGACTATGACATTAACCTCGTGTATGAGGGGGTTGCCATCCCTGTTCCGGCCAATAGCGTGTTATTTTGGCCAGAAGCACCTCCAGGGGGGTTTATTGCCTATATTTATAGGTATATCTCTGATATTGAGGATGCTTCTTCCAGAGTAGTTGAAAAGTATGGTTTTGTGGCCTTAGAAAATGAAAATGAGCTTATCATTTTCGATCGTTTTCGGAGGCCTTTACCGGCATTTTTAGCCAATCATACCAGCAGGGAAATGCTCGTAGAGTACAGTAATTTATCGGTGTTTATCCAGCCGGGAGCAACGGCTACTCTACCGGGTATATTTGTTACTCCCAATGGTGAGGCCACCGTACTTATCAGTGAATGCTACGGGGATCTTATTAACCCCGCTCAACCATTGCTTTTAAGTTTTCAGACATCTTCTGACGGCCTGCGGGCTGAGATTAAATGAACTTGAGGGTTCCTTTTGTATAACTAACAAAACGAACCCTCTATTTTTTTACCTTTTTCTCTTTTTATGCTAATATTATCAATAAGATTATATTTATTTACATTAATTTTATGTTAAAGATGTTTAAAGGCTTAGGTCTTAACAAAAAAGAAGAATTACCGGCAGCAGAAGATTCATCGCCGTCAGATTTGATGCCTGAGCCAGTGGCCGAGGATGGCCACGATCAGTTGGATACTGATGGTAATCTGGAAAAATTATTAACCCTGTGGCGCCTGAAAAAAGATCTCGGCCAATCTTTAAGTCCGGAGGAGGTATTGCAGATTAGCGGCATGGAAGTTCAAGAACTTATTGCCTCCATTGAAGGTAGGGTAATAGAAGAAAAGATCGACGGCGCCGCCCTGATGTCAGTTTTGGAAGAATCTTTGGGCGCTCTGGATCGTGAAAATAATTCTCCTGACAATGGAGCTCCAGAAAGCTTGATGCGGAAGGCGGCGAATAGTAAAAAATTCCGCGCTTTTTTTGTCGCCTTAATGATTTTTTTGAAATTTGCCCCGGCGCAAGGAGCAGAAAAATCTAGCTTTAAGACTCAGGATCGCGCCGATAATCTTAAAGAAATAAAAAATTCTTTTAACCTAGAGCCTGACCCAGAGAAGACCTATCAAGCTAAGGCTGAGGATTTTAATAAATATGACGGCAAGGGCGGGGAAGACGCCAAGCCTTTAAAGATTGGCATTGAAGACGGGCCTCGTTTTGTCAGCTTGGAAATGGCCGGCTATTTTAATACTGATTCCGGTGAACTTAATGAAAATGTAAAACTAGAAATTGCTCATAATTTTCAGAATTTCCTTAGCCAGATTACTCCCGATAATATTCAAGATGTTTTAAATTCTGAATTTACTATTTACGGTTCCAGCGATGAACGCCAGACCAGTAATTGGAACGGCAGCAATGAAGAGCTTACCCTTGCCCGTTTGGCGGCTATAGAAGAGGTCTTAAGCAGCGTGCTTAA
>CALJZR010000023.1 GCA_937983635.1 uncultured bacterium
ACGAGATCGTGATGTGACTGGAGTTCAGACGTGTGCTCTTCCGATCTTTCTTTCTCTAATTTTTGAAGCCTCTGCCAGGGCTTCTGCTATTAATTCTAAATGATTATTAATCATCTCATTGGGTATATGAATTGTATCGAATCCATTCTTATGTGAATAATACCCTCTGCTTAAATCTGCTAAAATTTGCTTTGGATTAGTAAGATGCTGTATTCCGTCAACTTCTATGTTTATTTTAGCTTTGGGAATCGCTAAATCGATATGTTTATGCCCATCATGAAGTTCTAGATAGACTAAAATTTCTCTTTTTTTTAAAGCATCTCTTAAAGCTACCGCCTCGTTAGTTGGGACTTTATATTTATTTATAACATGTAACATATATTTTTAAATGTAGTGTTTTAAGATATCTATAAACAAAAAATAGCACATTTAATGCTATTTTGTAAGTCTTACGAGAGGGTGGAACGTAGTTGGAACGGTTATGTCCTAAATACTGTTTTTTTATTTTCTGTTATTAAGAATACGACTTAAAGCTGTTTTTAATTCTTTTGTATCTTTCATTGCACTTGCAAGACGTTCTACTAAATCAGTTAGTATTATGCGAATACTCGTCGCAATCTCAAGGCACTCTTCATCCTTCTTCGCATGAATTCCATCACTAAGAGCTGAATGAAGCAGCAATAACGGATTATGTCCGTCTACTAAAAGGGCTTGGGGAATCCCATGTTTAATCAAATCCACAGCCTTTGTAAATTGTTGTTCCGCCTTAGCCGCTTCAAGCTCCTCCAAAGATTCAGAATTAGCGGGGTCAATCTTTTTAATAGTACGGATAATTTCGTCAAATATTTTATTTTTTTGGTTTTCAACTACTCGTCTATAATATGCAAATGCCGCGATACCCAGTCCTTGGTTTTCAGATCTTCTCCCTTTAAAATAATAGTCTTTTTCCCCACCTAAAATTGAAACAACCTTTGCGGGCGTTGGTGGTCCAAATTCTGGTATTTCTCCATATTTATATAATTTACCAGTTTTACCATCAGCATTCAAAAACGCCCAAATAGAATATACTTTTGAACTTTGGCCACAATTTTTACATTGATAATAAACGAAGTAATTATTTCCATCATTTTTAGTTAACTGAATACTTTGGCCATTTTTAAATAGACGAGCCCCCTTACACAAATCATCACAACAATGCATTCTCAATTCTGGAAATAAAAAATTATAACCATAAACATTTTTACCTGCTAAATCCACTACATTAACCTCCCGACCAGGGGGAACGTCCTCAAAAAAACTTTTTACTGTGTATAATTGCTCTTCCTCCGAATCTTTTGTTGTATTTTCTTCTAACATATACTTAAAAACCTTAATTTTTTAATTTATTCAAACTCTCCACTAACAGATGGACAGATGTGGAAGGGTCTTTTTTTGAATACGCCTTAGCACCATCATGTAATGATAATAATTTTTTTGCATTCCTAATGGCATCTTTTTCTTTATCTTTTACTAAACTATACATAATTTGCGATGCCTTTTCGTATTTAACTAATCTATCTTTTAATAAATCTCTCAATAACTCGGTCAATTTTTTTATATAAATATCTCTCTTAACGGATGATTGAAAATAGCTAAAATGCAATAAATACCATAGCTCAAAAGATTCATTGGAATAGGCAACTTTTAAATTATTCGCAACTGCACTACTAATTGCATTATCAAAATGTTCTTTAAAATCATCTTTATCAAAGACAACCCAACACTCATCATTGCTTTCTAAGGGGTTTATATTTATTCTTTTGCTATTAACGAAATCAATTGCATAATCAACAATTGTTTTTGTGTTATACCCAGTACCCATTACAACAATTTCTATATTTTTTCTTCTAATATCAAGCGATATTTCCTCCTTTTTTGAATTAAAATAATTTACCTCTGTTTTTTCGCCTTCAGTAAATATATATATTGTTTTATATGGCTCCCTAGTATTACGTCTTCTTGTAAGTCTATGAGTGCTCATAATTATACTAGCTGAATATAAGGCAAGGCGCCAAATTTCCCCTCCAAATATTTTTTGGAATACTCTGTATCATTTCTCAAAGAAAACTCAGCTAAAGATATTAAACTCCCAGCTCCATATTTATCTTTCTCTGTAAACCAAAATTGATCTTTTATAAAATCTGGATAAGAAAGTATGCTGGTATCATGAGTAGTGGCTATCAATTGAGCATTTTTTGAATTTTTTTTCTCAAACAAATCAATAATAAATTTTGTCAAAAAAGGATGAAGACTATTATCAAACTCATCTATTAAAAGTACTTTCCCATTTTCAAGGGTATCAACAATAGGCCCTAATATATCAAAGAATTTTTGTGTTCCTCTTGACTCATCACCCATATTAATCTTTTCAATTCCAATAAATTTATTCTTTGAGTCAAATTTATTGTGTGAAAAAAATATTGTATCAACTTCTTTTGGGAAATCTTTAAATTTTAACCCCATGTCTTTTTTAACAAAATCTGGTAATTCCATTTTTTCTACCGATCCATCATCAATACAAAAATCAGCCATTTTAAGAAAATCCAAAATTTTCTTTTTCATATCTGGGTTCTCCTTAAATAATTTCACTGTATATCCACCATAGCCACCGCTGTCTGGGCCACTAATGATATTAATATTTTTAAAACCGCCTATAATTTCCGCAGCAAAATTATTCTTCCATTGTGCCGCGGCTGATAAAAATAAGACTTCTTTTCTTGTTATTTCTTTTACATTTTTGCTCTCCTTTAAATCATAAAAAACTTTTATAACCTGCCTTTCTCTTGTTAAATATTTTTTTTCTTTACCACCAGATATAATCTCAAACAAATTCTCGGATATAATTTCATTTTTTAAAATAGAAAAATTATAACGAAATATTTTTTCATCTAATATAAAGACCACTTCAAAAAATGAAGCTTTATTTTTATCACTTGACAGCAAAAATGGGTGATATGGCAGATTAGAGCCTTCTAGATTGTTTGTGGAATTAATTATTTGCTGCTTTAAAATAATAAAAGCCGCTAATAAAGTACTTTTACCAGAAGCATTTGGGCCATATATTAACGATGTTTTTAATAAATTTTGTCTATTTCTTTTAAATGAATGTTCACTTTTTCTTGTAAGCATAGAAAAAGACACTCTCTTTTTGAAAATTTGAAAATTTTCCGTAGAAAACTCAATAATTGATATTGACATAAAATGTAATTATTTTACTTATTCTTTTTGAAGTATATACTAAATATTAAAATAATGCAAATATTTTGTAATAAATTTACATTATTTCAATAATTTTTGAAAAATTTATTAAATATAAGCCAAATCGTTGCCTATCTTGTTTACATCTGTATCCTGTGCCAAAATAGACCTATGATTACCGATAAAATCAAAAATAAACTGGAATCCTTTATCACGAAATATCAAGAAAAACTCGGCACTTTTAATGGTAATCTGGTTATTTATGAGTTTATTGAGTTTATCAAAAATAACCCCACCGTTAAGGCTATAATGAAAGACCAATTTGCTTATTGCGATAGCCAGAAAGACCTTATTATGAAAATGTCTGATGACGACTTAGATGCTCGCCTTAATAATAAAGTACCTTTTGACCCAGAAAATCCTAGGAGAAAAGAGTTTTTAAAGCTCAATCCTGATAAACAGAGAGATGTTCTTATTTCTTTACTTTAGAACGCTAAAATCGAGAATAAAAAAATCGCCAATATTTCATTTAAACAGCTGTTTGAAGTGCTGTTTAAAATTGAAAATAAAGACGATTTTAACTCAATGCGGAGAGGCAGGGATTCGAACCCTGGGCCGGCTTTCACCAGCGACGGTTTTCAAGACCGTTCCATTAGACCACTCTGGCACCTCTCCTTTTAGGTGTTTATAGCTTCATTTTTACTGATTTTTTTGAAAAAGGCAAATTTTATCCCTAGTAACTAAACAAAAACACCCTTTCGGGTGTTTTTTAGGGTCTGTAGATTAATGATTATATCTTGAAAATCATGCCATCTTGAGCGAGGATGGTATTTTTAAACAATTTCTTAGTCTCTTGTAGTCTCTTCTCTCCGGAAGAGAGGGGATAGATATGGGTAAGGACGAGTTTCTTAGGTTTAGCTATTTTCGCGATCCCCCGCACTCTTTGGGGATTAAATGACCTATCTCCTTATCTTTATTAGCAAAGGCGCATTCCAGCACTAGTAAATCTACATTTTTTGAGAATTCACCCAAATTAGGATCAAAGTCAGTGTCTCCCGAAATGACTAAAGATTTACCGCCCTCACTAAAGCGATAGGCGAGGCTTTCCGGGGCGTGTTTGGTTTTATAGGAAGAGATAGCTAGATTACCGAAGCTTAGTTCTCCCTTTATCTCCTTAATGATTATCTTATAGGTCTTGGGTCTGGCTTTGCCACCCCTCGGTTCGATATAGCTTTGGAAGAACTTTTTAAAGCCAGGATGGCCGATTAAAACTAAATCTTTCTTCCGATCAAACTTGGGTGTCCAGTTAAGGGCTTGAATTAAAGCGTTTAAGTCAGATATATGATCGGTGTGGTAGTGGGAAAAACAGACAATATCAATTTCTTTGTAGCTTACCCCATTCTTCTCCAATTGAATTAGGGTTCCCGGCCCACAATCAACTAAAATCTGCTTATCTTTAGTCTTGATATAGTTAGCGGGAGAGCTTCTTTTGATTGAAGGCACACAAGTACCGCTGCCAATTATTTTGAGCATCATATATTACTTAATAATATTAACACCTTGAGGAAGTTTGTCGGTTATGATTTTTAAATCCGCTTCGGAATAATTATTTCCAGAGATATTTAATGTTTTTAAATTCTTCAGATTACCTAATTCATAGGGAAGTCCGGTTAATTGATTATTGGATAAATCTAATACCTCTAGATTTTCTAACTGACCAATTTCTGCCGGTACGCCGGTCATGAGGTTATTACTGGCGTTGAGAACCTTGAGCTTGCTGAGCTGGCGAATCTCCGCCTGGATAGAGCCACTGAGGGCATTGCCAGAGATATTCAGTTCCTCTAGATTGTTTTGCTCAAAGACGTTAGCCGGAACTTTTTCTAATTGTTGATTGCTTAAATCTAACTTTTCCTCTGATTTAACTACCGGTGTCTCGTCTGCCTTTATATTATTATCAATTACCTTGTCAGTGGCCGTACAGCCACTGAGCAGGAAAATTGAGCTGGCAAATATTAGTAACATTATTTTCATAAATTTATGATTATTGACGGTTTTTTATTAAGTTATTGCTATATTTAGTATACATTGAAATTACTACTTCGTATATGTAGCCGCTTATTTTTTGCAAAGATTACAGAGTGGTTAATTTATATAAAAAATAGCCATATTTAAGGGCTATTTTTAATAGGCGGAGAAGGTATGGGGGATAATCTAAAATTTAAATTCTCTGATTAAAAAATCTAATCGATCATACTTTCCGTTTGAATATTTCCATAATTCATTAATAGGGACATTTCTAAAAAATTCTACTGATTGATTCTTTTCATAAACCACCTCAACCATATTTTTCAGAACTTTATCATATTCTGACTGTAGAAAATTTATAGCATCTTTTAGTTTTTGTTTTTCCGCTTCGGAATAATTTTGGTTGCTATTAATGCTTTCACTGTTAAGACCTCTCGTTTCTTTATTGTAATCATAAGAAGCATCTGCGGTCTTATCAAGTAGAATTTGTTCCACTTCTCCTTTTTCAGCGCCCCCTTTAAAATAGGCGAAAATCTCATCTTTGGCCTTTTTCAATCTTTCTTCGAAGTCAAATTTTATCGCATGGTTTAAGCGATCTTTAGAATAATTAAAATCCATCCAGGGCTCTAGCACATCTGCTTCTAATAGAACCGCATTAATTGGATTGGTTTTTCTATGAAGAGCATGCTCGGCTTCATGGGTGATAATCTCATCTTTCTTGCGACGAATATCGTCTTCGGGAGATGAAGCACCTACATTAATCACATTAACCGTGGTTTTGTTTTGTTGTTTAGAAAATCCACCAAATTTATCATCAGCGTCTTTGGCTCCTTCGTTATAGGCTTTATTAAAGTTTTCTGGATCTTCAACAAAAAAATTAAGAGCAAAAGGGTCTTGCACTAACTCTAAACTATTTTTTTTATAATATTTAGGCGATATACCCTTTATATCCTTAAAAAGAAAAGTTTTAAATCTTTCCTTAAAATCTGGAACCTTATAATAATCAAAACCAAAAACCTCTTTCCAGATTTCTTCCTGATTATTTTTATGTTTTTCAAATAATTCTGTATTATAGGCCAACTCCTCCTTATAGTCTGCTAACTTTTTATCGGCCGTGGTCTTAAATGGTTCTGGCATTCTCTCTAAACAACTTAAAGCTAGTCGGCCACTGGCTGTATTTTCAAAATTTAAGTAATTTATTTTTTGAGCTTCACATTCTTTAAATGCATTGAGAAAATTTTGTACAAGTTCTTCTCCCGTCCTTCGGGCTAATTCCAAGAGTTCTCTGACTTTATCTATCGCTTCTTGGCTGCGTTTTTCCTTGGCATATTTAACAACGAGCTCGACATCGTTAGAATTTAAAACTTCTTCTTTTGTCAGCTCTTTTTCACCCTCAACGTCAGGATTTGCCGCCTTATTGCGAAGAGTTAAAAAATATTGGTCATTACTAAAATTCATATTGGTCTATTATATTAATATTATAACACAAGCAATTCTAAAGTAGTAAGTCCTCTATAAAAAAATAGCCCTATTTAAGGGCTATTTTTAATTGGCGGACCGGACGGGACTCGAACCCGCGACCTCTGCCGTGACAGGGCAGCGCTCTAACCAACTGAGCTACCGATCCAATGATTAAGATAATACCGCCAAGAGCGGTACAGGGAAAATCTTAGCAAAAAGATTTTCCCTTGTAAAGGCTTTTCTTCCTTAAATCTTAGTGCCCCCAAAGGGAATCGAACCCCTACTACAAGCTCCGGAAGCTTGCGTTCTATCCATTAAACTATGGAGGCCGAGGATATCGGTTTAATTATAATTAAGGGCCTATCTTTTGGCAAGCTTTATTGAATAATCTCTAGGCCTTGACTTTATTTTCGTTCTTCTCTATAATGGATAATAGTTATCCATTAATAAATATTATCAATTATTTTATTATGGTCAGTAAACAGGAGCTCGACGCCCGCCTAGAAAATTTTAAAAAAGTAAGCCGTGAACACAAATTACCCCTTACTCCGCAGAAATTAGCGATTTTCCGGACATTAGCCAACTCCTGTGCCCACCCCGGCGTTCAAGAAATCTATCACCGCGTTAAGGAAGAATTTTCGAATATTTCTCTAGCTACGGTCTATAAGAATCTGAAAAAGTTTGCGGATCTGGGACTAATTACCGAAATTCCTATTCCGGGCGAAGCCCCTCGTTATGACGCCAAGTTAGATACTCATGGCCACGCGGTTGATACCGCGGATGGTCGCGTCTACGACCTAGAAATTTCTGCCAGCTTGCCTCTCCCTGATAAAATTCTCGGGAAGAGTGTGAAGCAGGCGCAAGTGATTTATTATTTATAACGATATAAATTATGTTAAACATCAATCAAGCCGCTCCTGACTTTAAAGGAGTTAAAGCTTATCATCAAGGCGAATTCAAAGACATCAGCCTGGCCGACTATGCTGGCCGCTGGCTTATCTTATTTTTCTATCCTCGCGATTTTACCTTCGTCTGTCCGACGGAGCTGCGTGGTTTTGCCAAACAAGAAGATGACTTTAAAGCTCTAAACTGTGACATCTTGGCCGCTTCGACGGATTCAGAATGGTCACATAAGAACTGGTTTGAAAAAGATCTTCCGGAAGTAAAGTATCCGGTCTTAGCCGACACCACCCAAGCGCTGACACGCGCTTATGGGGTACTCAACGAAACTGACGGTTCGGCTGACCGCGGTCTTTTTATTATTAATCCGGAAGGAGAGATTAAATATATCATCGTCTCCGCTGGTTCGGTTGGCCGTTCGGTCTCTGAAACTCTACGCGTTTTAAAGGCGGTGCAGAGCGGCGAACTTTGCCCCTTAGAGTGGCATAGTGGTGAACAGACTTTAGGTAAAGCCTAAATTATCAAAATTGTTTAATCTCAAAAGCCTCCTTTCGGGGGCTTTTTGTTTGGCTGTCTGGATTTTTAAGCTCCATCTGTGTTATGGTATCCTTATAATCTTATTTTATGAATTACAATCTTCATCCCATCTTCGTTCACTTCCCCATCGCCTTCTTTTTGCTGTACTCCTTATTGCGCCTTTTCCCTTGGCCCAAAAAACTACCAACGGTTGATTGGCATTTACCCCGTATCGTGCTTCTTATCGTCGGCCTCTTAGGGGCTTGGCTGGCAAACGTGACTGGAGAAATTGCGAGTGATCTCGTACGTCCCGACCATGCTTTAGTGGAAATGCACGAGAGTTTTGCCGGCGCCTCCGTTAATCTCTATGTCTTCTTATTGATTCTCGAATTAATTATTTTTATCCCTCCTCAATGGCTTGATAATGAGATTGGTCGGCGCTTGCAACCATTATTGGCGAAGGTCAAAAAAATATTATCCACTTGGTTGTTCCGTTTGTTAGCTTTAGTGGGAGCCGTCTTGATTGCTATCACCGGCCTGCTCGGCGGCGTGATGGTCTACGGTGTATCGGCCGATCCTTTAGCGGCTCCGATGTTGAAATTATTAGGTCTCTAAGCAATTATGAAAAAAATTATTCTCAAGAATGATTTCCGTTTTTGGCGGCAGCTGATTAATGTCTGGTCCTTCATCTTCTTTGCCTTAATTATTTCCGATTTCTTTCATGCCAATGCCTACGAAGAGATTTTAAATGCCATCGGCACTATTTACGTCAGCATCTTGGCCATCTATGTCAGCAACAAAGAGTTTGAGCGTTGGTATGACCAGCATGAAGAGAGTCACCCCGGAGAAATTTTCGTAGTTATTTGGTCGGCCTTAGTAATTTCTCTTTTGATTTTAGATTACTTTTACGGAGAGGCCTATAAACTCCCGAGTGCGGTGGTCTCTGCCTATATCGCCGTCCTCACCATCTTGGTAATTACCCGCAAGTCCAAGGAGCTATATCATCTCCGTTCGCAGAAAAAGAAAAAATAGTTTTTATTAACAAAACGCCGCTGGTTCAGCGGCGTTTTTTGTATTTAACTATTCCACGGTGACTGACTTGGCGAGATTGCGGGGCTTGTCGATGTTGGTACCGCGGCCACGGGCCACGTAATAGGCGAAGAGCTGAGTGGGAATGACGGTGAGGAAGGGATAGAAGATGGGTCGGCACTCCGGAATGACAATAGTTTCATCCACTCTCTCTCGTACCACCGGGTCATCGCCACTAGTGATGGCAATAATCTGTCCTTGCCGGGCGCGGATCTCCAAAAGATTATTAATCACCTTATCATATTGCTCGTCTTTAACGGCAATGAAGAAAGAAGGAAGTTTGTCATCGATGAGAGCAATGGAGCCGTGTTTCATTTCTCCAGCTGAGAGTCCTTCGGCGTGGATATAGGAAACTTCTTTTAGTTTCAAAGCCCCTTCTAAGGCGATGGGGAAATTTTGACCACGACCAAGATAGAGAAAATTGGGGGCGTCTTGATATTTAAGGGCTAAGGATTCTATCAGCGGGCTGTTGAGCAGAATTTCTTTTATTTTCAAAGGTAGAGCCGCTAGTTCTTGCCAGAGTACTTGTTTTTCTTGAGCTGTTATCTTTTTCCGCCACTGGCCGCACTGACTAGCGAGCAGAAAGAGGACTGCTAATTGGGTAGTGAAGGCTTTGGTAGAAGCGACGCCGATTTCTGGTCCGGCGGCGGTCAGGAAATGGGCGTCAGAGAGACGGGTAAGGGCGGAGTTAGCAACATTACAGATACTGAGCACGGTCGCTCCCGCCTCTTTAGCCGCTTGGGCCGCTTGCAGGGTGTCGGCCGTGCTTCCCGATTGTGAGATGGCAATAATTAAATCATCGGGACCGACGCCCCCGGCTAGAAATTCGGAGGCGTATTCACAATAGGTGGGGAGACCGGCGAGCTCTTGAAAGAAATGTCGGGCGACTAGGCCGGCATGCCAAGAGGTCCCGCAAGCGATGATGACAATTTTTCTTAGCTTTTTTGTTTTTGTTTGCCAAGGTTGCAGCGCTTCTATGAGCTTCTCTCCTTTGTTAGCGCTAAAGCGGTTAATAGTTTCGGCAATTACTTTTTCTTGTTCAAAGATTTCTTTTAACATGAAGTGGGGATAGGCACCTTTTTCCAGGCTGTCGGCGCTGGTATCTAGGGTTTCCCAAGGAATTACTTCTTCTTGGCGGGTAGTGAGGTTAAATAATTTACATAAGCCGTTTTTGCCAATGACGGCCAGTTGACCCAGGGCGATGGGGGCGGCTTCGTGAGCGTAGCCGGCGAGAGCGTTGCGGTCAGAACAAATCATTAACTCTTTATCTTTCGACCGAGCCAGAAAAAGTTCACCCCCTAAGTTACAGGCATAGAGTTTTTCGGCTTGTTGACGATCATGGAGAACAAAAGCGGAGCGGCCTTCTAAGGCGGAAGCGTAGTTAAAGATAACTTCCTGTAAATCACTTTGATCTTGGGCTTGCTGGTGGCGAAAATAGTTAACTAAAACCTCGGTGTCCGTTTCGCCATAGAAAGAGATATTTTGCGCTTGCAGAGCTTCTTTAAGTTTGTAGTAGTTGAGCACCGTGCCGTTATGGACGATGGTCAGTTCTTCGTCTTGAGAATGGTGGGGATGGGCATTGAGCTTCGTGGCCGGACCGTGGGTGGCCCAGCGGGTATGACCTAAACCGATATTACCTTTGGGCTCTTGTTGTTCTAAAGATTTTTCTAAATGTTCAATCGGTCCCGCTTCTTTATCTAAACTCAAGCGACCATTGTCACAGAGAGCAATGCCGGCGCTGTCATAGCCACGGTATTCTAAACGTTTGAGCAGATTGAGAATAATGGGATAGGCCGGCTTATCACCGACATAGGAGGCAATGCCGCACATAGATTAAGCTAAACGATTCCACAAGCTGAGGAAAATCGTTTTTTGCGTATTATAAATCATTTGGTTTTCAATCAAGACCCCTACCGGCAAGCCTTGCTTGTCGCGGGAGATAAAAGCACACTTGTTGGCATAGATGAGAATGAAAGTCGCCGATTGGTCATCACTATCTAGCCAACGTCTCTCGTCTAAACCGTTAGTGCCGCCGCCCTTAGCTAAGGAAATCGCTTTAACGTAGATATTTCTTTTTTTTCGTTCATCATTGAAGTTGGGGAAGGCGCGCTTGATATCACTGCTCGCATCTTTAGCGGAATAGACAAAGTATTCTTTCTCTTCTTTATCCTGCAGGGTTTCTAAGAGATCATTTAAGATGGCGCGGATGCCGGCATCTTCTTCATATAATTTTGTTACTGGTTGTTTATCGGCTTGGCCGCGGATTGATTTTAATTCTAAAACTAAAGAGCTCATTTGTTCGCTTAAATCACGCACTCGGTCTTCTTCTATTTGCACTAAGCGTTGCAGTTGTTCCGGGCTCTCGGCTACAAATTTTTGTTTGGTGGCATCATTGTAGTAGCTGACTAAACCTTTTTCTTGCAGGTTTTTAAGCACTTCATAAACACTGCCGCGGTTTAGCTTGACGCTTTCCGCTAAGCGGCGCACGGAGATTGGTCCGGCTTCAAGAAGTTTCAGGTAGATTGTCACCTCTTTTTCGGCTAGGCCTAATTTTTTGAGAATAGTAATTTCCATATGGGCTTATTATTTATGGATTATATTATATATCTTCTTGATAATAAGTGTCAACTTTTCTCTGACAATAATTATTATTACTTAATTTTTTGTTTAATATTAAATATTATTTAATCTACTGTCTGTTTTTATAAAATAAAAAGCCCTCAAAAAAGAGAGCTTAATTTAAAGCAATATTTTTTTAGGCCTCAATCAGGGCGATACTAATTATGCCGAGGACAATGCCGAGCTTATTGACTAATGATAGGTTGTCATGGAAATAGAAGACGCCTACTAAGACGACGATAATGAGATTGACGATAGTGACGACCGAAATGGCTTTGGACAAGACTTCGTGTTTGAGAGAAAAGGCCCAGAGAATGACGGCCCCGAGATAGAGGGCGAGGCCAAGGGCAAAGATTAGGTTTTTATTATCCAGCGCCCATTTCTTTAAAACAATATCACCGCCGGCCTCTAAGATGGCCGCTAAGATAACGAGGATAAAAAATAGTTTTTTATTAAGCATTTTATTTTTTAAAATCAACCAAGCCCTTTCCTAATTGTTTTATTTTCTTGGGAAAAGACTCGGTATCAATCACGGCCGCAGTCAGAGAATCAATGCCTAGGCCATATTTGGCGCCACTTTCTTTAACGCCTAAGCTTAGCAGACGGCTTCTTTTTCTTTGGGTATAGTGCGGTTCAATCACCGTGTCTTTAATAACATCTAAACCTTTTACCATCAGGCTTTTAGGATCACTCCCTTTAGGGCGGAAGTATTTACCTAGAATTTTCGCGCCGGCCGATTCACCAATAATGCAATCGGCGGCCATGATTAAGGGTACTAGGCGCTTATCGGTTTTTAACTTCCGGGCGAGGTTAGTGATTTGGCTGCCGCCACTAATAAAAAGCAAAGGGGCATTAGCTCGGTTTATATCTTGGCTGTTTTCCGCATTTAAATATTTAATTTGCGGATTAAGTTTAATATTGCGGTGGAACCAGTCACCCTGCCATTCTTCTTCGTGCGTGCTGGTGCGAGCAAAAGGAATATGTAAAATTTGTTTGGGCTTGAGTTTTTTTATGACTTTTTCGATCATTTTTAGATCGGAAGAGCGTCGTGTAGGGAAAGAGTGTAGATCTCGGTGGTC
>CALJZR010000024.1 GCA_937983635.1 uncultured bacterium
TTAATAAAATTAGTGAAAGTATCCCTGAAATCAATGGAATGCCTGTTATTGTTTTTCTTAATTTTTTAGACGCCTTGGCTTGGAACGAAGATACAAAATATCATACTCTGGGTTATGATGTTACTAAAGATACTGGCAGAAGGAATAATTTGCTGACATGTGTAAATGTAATTGGAGTTTTGTTAAATAAAGTAAAATTATCCACCTTCGCTGGTAGTTTTAGCAGGCCGCCATCGGGCATATCTGCTATTCCTAGAAAAGAAGCATTTAGATGTTTCCCTATTTTGGGCGCCGAGGTTAAAGCATAAAAAGCTTTTAAAAAGGACATTGATCGATTTTTTTTATTATGCTATACTGTAAGTATTAGTATTTTTTTTATCAAATATTATGAAAAATATAAAAGTTATCGAACTTTTTGCTGGTGTTGGCGGTTTTCGCATTGGCCTTGAAAAAGCAGGCAATAAAAATACTAAATTTAGTGTAGTTTGGAGTAGTCAATGGGAGCCCGGTGCTAAAAAACAACACGCCTCTGATATTTATGTGGCTCGTTTTGGCGACAATGGGCATTCCTGCGAAGATATTCAGGAAGTAGTTAATAAAAATTTTCAGTCTATTCCTAATCATGATTTATTAGTTGGAGGGTTTCCTTGTCAAGACTATTCTGTCGCTAGAACTTTAAGTCAGGCTCAGGGTTTGGAGGGTAAAAAAGGTGTTTTATGGTGGTCTATTTATAATATACTTAGTAAAAAGGGAAAGAATGCTCCTAAATTTTTATTATTAGAAAATGTTGACCGTTTGCTAAAATCTCCATCGAAACAAAGGGGCAGAGATTTTGCCATTATGCTCTCTTCATTATCAAAGTTAGGCTATGCCGTAGAATGGAGGGTTATCAATGCCGCTGATTATGGATTTCCCCAGCGCCGCCGCCGTATTTTTATAATTGGTTATAAAAAGAATACTAATATTTGGAAAAAAGTATTATCTTGTAAGAATAAAAAAGACTGGATTATAAAAGATGGGATAATAGCTAAAGCATTTAAAATTAAAGGCGGAACTTTAAAAATTAATGAGTTTGAAATTGGAAACGACCCTATATATGTTTCAAATAAATTTTCAAAACATGTACCGTCAAAAAGTCCCTTTGAAAACTCGGGCCTTATGGTTGATGGTAAGGTTTTTACCACCAAAGTCGAGGCGTCCTATGAGGGGAAATTTTCTGTTCTTGGAGATTTTATAATTAACGAAAAAGACGTCCCCGATGAATTTTTTATAAAGAAAGAGGATATAAAAAGGTGGAAATATCTTAAAGGCGGAAAGAAGGAAGCAAGAAAATCTAAGGATGGTCATGAATATAATTATTCAGAGGGCGCAATGGCTTTCCCCGACTTACTTAATAAGCCATCTAGGACTATAGTTACCGGCGAAGGCGGATCTTCTCCGTCAAGATTTAAACATGTAATTAAGACAAAGTCTGGAAGATTAAGAAGGTTAACCCCTTTAGAGCTTGAGAGGCTGAATATGTTCCCAGATAACCATACAGCAGGGGCGCCAGATATTATGAGGTCATTTATAATGGGTAACGCTTTAGTTGTTGGGGTGATAACTAAATTAGGAAAATCTTTAAGAGAATTTATTTAGTTATATTTATAAAAATATGGATTCAAAAAATCATTATTATTTTGAAATTTTGATAACAGATACAACTGGTAAAGTTTTTATAAATAATGAAGATGGTTTTCGCTATAATCTTCTTTCTAATAACAAATTGTGGGTAAATGCAGAAATTAGGTCGGGCTATATCGTAGATAACAGCACCGGTATTAGAGTTTATATTAAAAAAACAGATACTCAGAGCCAAAGTTATGAGGCGGGATTAAAGCAGGCTTACACTGTAACAGTTAGTGGCCATTTTAATACTTTAGAATCTTTTAGAATACCACTATTATCTTATCTAAAAACATTAAACTTTGACTCAATCTATGTTTTAGAAGACCACGTGTCTTTAACTATTGCGCAGGACATCTACCCAAATATCTATAAAGTTGAGTCATTTTTAAGAAAATATGTAATTAAATTTTTTGCAATTAAACTTGGGCCAGAATGGTGGAGGTTGACAGCTGATTCGGAGATGCAGAAAAAAACTAGTCAGAGAAAAAATAATGAAACATTATTTTCAGAATTTGTTGATAATGAGGTTTATTTAATTGATTTTGGTGAGCTTGGTAAATTAATCTATTCCCAGTCATCTGGAAATTTGAGCAAAGATGATATTATAAATAAAGTTATAAAACTGGAGAATACGGTTGAAGCTTTACAGCAGTTTAAAGAAGAAATTCAGACAAATTATAATAAGTTTTTTAAAAGCACCTTTAAGGAGAATAATTTTCAAAGTAACTGGGAAGAGTTAGAAAAAATACGTCATAAAATTGCTCATAATAATCTATTTACACTTCAGGATAAAGAAAAAAGCATTCAATTGATTTCTAGTTTAATGAACACAATTAAAATAGCGAACGAAGAGATTGATAAAATGTCTTTTAGTGAGAAAGATAAAGAATATATTATTAGTAGCTTTATTGAGTTTAAGAAAATTACCAAAGATGTTTTTATTGAAGAGCTGCAAAGAAGTATAAAGTGGTCAAAGGAGTCTGCTGATGGTTTTGTTGGTCTGCAAAATTTTTTAGTGCACATACTAGGTTCTAAAGGGTATGAATTTCAAGCTAGTAGAGATTTAGTCGGACAGCTAGAACGTGAAAATATTATAGAGGTATATACCTATATTAGTGATAAGAATGAGAGAGGTGTTACTGCTATAAAATTTAAAAATGACAATTAATATTCTTTGAAACAAAAAGGCGGTTTAATTACCGCATTTTTGAATATTATATTTCTTATTCTTTTCCTACTCCTCAAACTGAAAACTATCAATAATCATTGGCATCTGTTCTAAGGAAACTGTAATAACAAATAGTTTGTCGTTTTTGGTGAAAAGGATGATTTTGGGATTAGGGAAGTTTTCTCCATCATCAGCGACTTCATGGGCGGAGATGCCTTTCTGTCCGGCAATAGCTATATCTTCGTCTTTAAGATAGCGGCTGGCCTTTAGTTTTTCATTCTCTACTTCTAGCCAAGCGTCTTCGTCAGGAAATTGTTGTTTAGAGAAAATTTGAATGCTTATACCCGGACCGCCTCCCTGGGAAAAGGCGACGCCATTATTTTCTAAGGCAATAACATCTAAATTTTCTGGATAGGAGAGTTGGTAGTTTAGGGGCCTGTTGATATAGGTGTTTAACTTTGGTTCCTTCTCTTCGCTACTTTCTTCCTGGCTTTTGTAAGACTGGACTTGATTGTAGTCAGTTTTAGCTAGATAGATAATGGCCGCTAAAGCTAGAATAATAAGAGCCGTGCTGATGATTACTATCTTTTTGTTGTTAGGTTTGCTTGTCATATAAATTGTGATTAATTTATATTATAGCATAGTGGTATGAAATTTATTTAAAAAATAAATAAAGTTATTGCTTGCTAGACAAAACAAAAAGGCAGTCCTGGGGCTGCCCTTTTTCTTTGTTTTGGTTTCTTATCCATGAAAACGTCCTAGCTCTTTATTGTGGACGAATGCGTGGTGGTCGTTTACTAAATAAATTCGGCCTTTGGCAATTTCGTTCATGACCGCAATTTGATAGTAATAGGAGGTTTTAGCTGCTCTCATCAGCAGCGTGTCTTCGGTGTCATCTGGTCTGATGGATACTGGGATTTGGACAATGCCCGCCCCCTTGTTGTAGTCCTTGTTAATAAAGTGAATGGCGATGGCGCTTTGCTGAATCTTTTTCTGCCGCCACATGGTAATGATGTTTCTTTGCATTTTTTTGCCATATTGGCCGGCGCAGTCAGGCAGTGGTCCGAGGGTGGTATTGATGGCTAGGCCATCTTCAATGCCGACAATTTTTTGGGTCCAGCCTGTTGAAATAGCATAGTCGGCTTGGCTGTCTGCAAAAATTTGTTGGTAGTTTTCGGCCGTATAGGGGCCGGGGAAGAAAATAAAAGGTATTTTTAGGCGTTCGGCCCTTTTCTGGATGCAGCCGTTAGCCGTGGCGGAAACAATACCGCCAATTTCCGCTTTTAATACCGGCGGATTAGTTCTGGTGGCTTCAACCATGCTTTCAAAGCATTCACTGCCGATTTTAGTATCGGCGCTAAAAATCAGGATTCTTTTTTTCATGATAGTATTACGTTTAGAAGGTGCTATTTACTGGAATTATAATATCACAAATATTTTTATCTTTGTCAATTATCATCAAAATTAGCCAAAACAAAAAGGCAGGGTATTACTGCCTTTTTGAATCTTAATCCTTGCTATTCGTTGATGAAGGCGAAGCGGGAGAGTTCTTTGTTTTCAAAGAGAACATTTCTTAAGTGGCTAAGGAAAATTCTTCTGTGTACAATTTCATTGAGAATAATGCTTTGGTAGTTATGTTCTACCTTCAGCACTCTCTCCGCTAAGGTCTCGGCGCTGTCATTGGGCCTGATGGGAACCGGTATCTGCACGATTCCTTTGCCCTTATCATATTCCGGATTAACGAAGTGAATGGAAACGGCACTCTGCTTTATTTCTCCGCGGCGATAGGCTTTGATTACGGCTTCGTGGACATTGCGTCCGTACATGCCTTTACCACCGAAGCGGGGCAAGGGGCCGGGATGAATGTTGACAGTCAGATTTTCTCTCAAGCCAAAAATCTGTTTTTTCCAGCCGGAGCACATCACGTAGTCGGCCCGACTTTCTTCAAAGATTTTTTGGTAGTTTTCAGCCGTATAGGGGCCGGGGAAGTAGATGAAGGGGACATCGAGCTGATGAGCTTTTTCCCAAACACCGCCGTGTTCATAATTGCAGACTACGGCTACAATTTCGGCATCTAAGATTGCCGGTTCCGTTCTTGATCTTTCGACCATTTCCTGGAAACCAGAGCCCCCGCCGATCTTATCGCCGGAAGCAAAGACTAAGATTCTTTTTTTCATTGTTCTTGCTGTTTTTGAAGGTGCGTCTTTAGTGAGCCTTATAATATCACAAATATTTTTATTTTTGTCAATTTAATTTATATCTGCTAGTATGGATTTTATAATTACCTTATTATGTCTTTCAAATTAGTTTCCCTTAATCTCTGGTTGGGTGGCAAATTATTGCCTAATATCCTCGATTTTCTCCGGCAGGAAAAGCCGGATATTTTAATTTTACAGGAAGCCTATAGCGGTACTGATTTAGCTTTGGCGGAACGCTTCCGTTCCTTGCCTTTAATTCAAGAAGCTTTGTCTTTGCCCTTTGTCTTTTTTTCTCCGGCCGGTTTTTTTCCGGGAGCGGGGGTGGAGTTTGGCAATGCCATCTTGTCCCGTTTTCCTTTTCAAGAAACTGAAACCATCTTCTTTGACCAGCCCTTTGCCAGCGTGCCCCATCATGAAGATCTAAGTGCCGACCATACTCTTAGTCCCCGTAATCTCCAGCGGGTCTCGGTAATGATTGATAATCAGAGCTATCAGATTTTCAATACTCAAGGCATTTGGGCTTGTAATGATGACGATAGTGAGCGTCGGCTGCTAATGAGCCAGACCATTGTTGGACAGATTAAAGGCCGGGAAAGAGTGATTTTGGGCGGAGATTTAAATATTGTTCCCGGCACGAAAACAATTGCCAATATCGAAACTCAGCTCGTTAATGTTTTCTCCGGGCGACTGTCTAGCACTTTTAATCTCCGTCAGAAGCAGAATCCTAAATTTGCTGACTTTGCCGTGGACTTTATCTTTGCCAGCCCGGACATCAAGGTGCTTAAATCTGCTTGCCCCGACGTGGATATTTCCGATCACTTGCCCCTAATCTGTGAGTTTGAGGCTTAGGGCTTATTGCCGCTTTTGTTGGTCCAAGCTATTAACAAAAACTATCCTAGTCGGATAGTTTTTGTGTTTATAGTCTTTATATTTCTGGCGTTTGATTTAAGCCATGTGCCTGGCTTTCATGATAGCCGGCACTGCTTATTTCTATAAAATCGGCTTTGCCTTTCAATGATTCAATATCTTTAGCCCCGATATAAGTCATGCCTGAGGCCAGTCCGCCCAGTAATTTATTGATTATTGGAACGATGGAGCCTTTGTAGGGGATTTTTGTCATCTCGCCCTCAACGTGAACTATCTCCTCCACCTTGGAACCATCGAGGCTCATTTTTTTGACTGTAGCCAGCAGGCTAGCCATGCCGCGATATTCTTTATATTGTTTATTGTTGATAGTAATTATTTCACCCGGGCTCTCGGTTGTTCCAGAGAAAAAAGAACCGGACATGATGCAGTCGGCGCCGGCACCGATGGCTTTTACAATATCTCCTGAATATTTCAAACCGCCGTCGGCACACAAGGGAACGCGTCCTTGGCTGGCTTCATAGACATCCATAATGGCGGTCAGTTGCGGCACGCCCGCACCGGCCATGATGCGGGTGGTGCACATAGAACCGGGACCAATTCCTATTTTGATGGCGTCCGCTTTTTTGCTGATAAAATATTCGGCCGCATCTTTAGTAGCGACATTGCCGACCATGACATCTATTTGCGGATAATTAGATTTAATATAGTCTAAGGTCTTGCCGGCTCTTTTAGAGTGGCCGTGGGCAACATCTAAAAAAATTATATCGACGCCGGCGGCAATTAAGGCGGGCAGGCGCTGCTCATAATCTTTGATTCCTAAAGCGGCGGCGCTTAATAGTTTATGTTTTTTAACGGCGGCCACTTCTTGAGCTTGCTCTTCAGTACTTAAAAAACGATGGATAATTCCTAATCCGCCGAGACGGCCGAGGGCAATGGCCATTTCGCTTTCACAAACTGTATCCATGTTAGCCGCTAGGATGGGAATATCTATTTTATAATTCTTAGTGACCTGGGTTTGAAAGCTTACATCTCGCCGAGAAATAATTTTATTATATTTAGGAACGATAAGGACATCATCAAAAGAATAGCCGCGGCCGATAATTCTTGCCATATTTTTATATTTTTAAGATTTAAAAACCCGTTGTTTATTATGACCTTTTTGGAGCAATAAGTAAAGATATTCTTAATTAAATTATTTTGATATTTTATCACTTTTTTAATTTCCAATTTTTCTATACCAAATTTCTCGGATTTGCGCTAAAATATACTTATATAGCTTATTAATCTTTCAACTTTATGATCTTAAAAGACAAAGTCGCCATCGTCACCGGAGCGGGCCGAGGTATTGGCCGGGGCATCGCTCTCACCTTGGCGCGCGAAGGAGCAAAAGTGATTGTCAGTGATCTTAACCACGATGACTGTCTGAGTGTAGTGGCAGAACTAGAAAAGCAGGGCGCTCAGGCTTTAGCGGTGCAGTGCGATATTTCTCAAAAAGAAGCGGTGGACAAGTTAATGGCCGAGACCACCGCTAAGTTCGGGACTTTGGACATCTTGGTCAACAATGCCGGCATCTATCCCTTTAAGTCTTTCTTGGAAATGTCAGAAAGCGAGTGGGACAAGGTGATTAATGTTAATTTGAAGAGTATTTTCTTAGCTGCCCAAGCCGCCGCTAAGATAATGCCGGCGGGCGGGAAGATTGTTAATATTTCTTCCATTGCCGCTTTTGTTGGTTTTTCCGGTCTCACTCACTACTGCGCTTCTAAAGGAGGAATGAATGGCATGACCCGGGCTTTAGCTTTGGAGCTGGCAGAAAAGAAAATTAATGTTAATAACGTTGCTCCCGGAGCGATTGAAACTCCAGGGGCTACCGGCGCGATGACGGAAGAAGCAAGAAAACAGACGAGCAGCAATATTCCTTGGGGCCGCATGGGCCAGCCGGAAGATATCGCCGCTGCTGTGGCCTTCTTGGCTTCTGCCGGGGCCGACTATATCACCGGCCAGACCTTAGTGGTTGATGGCGGTTATATTTTACGCTAGAGGAAAAAGATAGAAATAATAAAAGCGGGCTTTAATGGCCCGCTTTTGTGTATCGGCGGCTTTCATACTATAATAGGAAATATGAAACAGAAAGAGGCGTTGAAAATTTTAGAAGCAGGCCATAATGTCTTGTTAACCGGTCCGGCCGGTAGCGGCAAGACTTTTTTATTGAATCAATATAGCGCCTATCTCAAGAAGAAGGGAATTGGCGTGGCTATTACCGCTTCCACCGGCATCGCCGCCACTCACATTGGTGGCCGCACCATTCATTCTTGGGCGGGGATTGGGATTAAAGATAGTTTGAGTCAGCGGGACCTACAGTCTTTAGCCAAGAAAGCCTATCTTAAAAAACAGTTTGAAAAAACTGAGGTTTTAATCATTGACGAGATTTCCATGCTCCATGCTCACCGCTTGGATATGGTTAATCAAGTCTGTCAGGTTTTGAAAAAGAATTTTCTGCCTTTCGGCGGTTTGCAGGTGGTACTGTCCGGCGACTTTTTCCAGTTGCCGCCGATTTCTCCCGGCAACGAAGAAGCCGAGTTTGTGTACAAGGCTAAGGTTTGGCCGGAGATGGATATCCGCGTCTGCTATTTAGAAGAACAGCATCGGCAAAATGACGAGAAGATGACGAGGATTTTAGGGAGTCTGCGCCGCGATGAAGTGGGTGCGGAAACAGTCACCTTGTTGCAGAGCCGGATTAAAGAACGGCCGCAGGGAATGAGTCCGGTGCGCTTGTTTACCCATAATGTTGATGTTGATCGGATTAATAATCACGAGCTAGATTTAATTGAAGCCGAACCTTATGTCTATCACATGACCAGCAGCGGCGACAAGAAATTGGTGACAACTTTGCAGAAGAGCTGTTTGGCGCCCTCGGATTTAGTGTTAAAGAAAGGAGCTTTAGTGATGTTTGTGAAAAATAAGTTTAAGGAAGAGCGGGCCGTTTATGTTAACGGCACCACCGGCGTGGTGGTTGCTTTTGATGAATATAATTTCCCCATCGTGCGCTTGCGCAGTGGCGAAGAAATCGTGGTTAGTCCCGATAGCTGGACAATTGACGATGATGATAAAGTTTTAGCCCGCATCAATCAGCTTCCTTTACGTTTAGCTTGGGCAATCAGTGTCCATAAGAGCCAGGGCATGACTTTGGAGGCAGCCGAAATTGATTTGAGCCGTTCCTTCGGCTACGGCATGGGCTATGTCGCTCTTTCTCGTTTAAGCAGTCTCGCCGGTTTATATTTACTCGGTATTAATGACATGGCCTATAAGCTTGACCCCCAAGTTTTTGCTTTTGATCGGGAGTTAATTTTATTATCTGAACAGGCGCGGAAAAATTTTAATCCCAGAGATTTAAAAGGTCAGGCGCGTTTAGCTTATTAGTTAGCTTAATTATTTTTTTATGAATTATTATTTAGCCGTTTTTATTATCTTCAACGTCTTCGCTTTCGTTTTGATGTTAGTTGATAAAGCGAAAGCGGTCCGGGGTAGCCAGGAACGACTTTCTGAGGGTCTGCTTTTTTTCTTAGCCACCGTTTTCGGGGCAGTCGGCGTCTACGCCGGCATGTTTACTTGTCGGCACAAGACTCGTACTTGGTATTTCTTAATTGGCATCCCCCTTTTGATTATTGAGAACCTCGCCCTCCTTTATTGTCTCTACCTATTTTTCAGCCCGGAGGCAGGAATCATCAGTTTTAGTTTTTAGCCAAGTTGAGCCGGACTTAGTCTGTTCATTTCCCATAATCGCATTTCTGTGGTACGATAACGCTACCTGAAGACATGGCCTCGCCGCTTGTCTCTTGTTTAGCTAATATAATTAATAAATTTATCATTACATTATGAAAGA
>CALJZR010000025.1 GCA_937983635.1 uncultured bacterium
TTACCGTAGAAATTAAAATCAGTGGCAAGTTTAACGATCTGGGCTTGTTTTTCTGCGGAAATATTCATAACTAATTCAACTCCTATAAAGGGATAAATATTAATACTGGCAATATTGCCAAATATAACGCCTTACCTGAAGTGAGGACAATTTAAAAGGCGTTATAATTTGCAACATTTAATTAATCGGCATTAAACTAGAACAAAAGCCAAATACAATGCCAATTGTAAGAAAGATAATTGACAGATATTTTTGAATGTTCGCGTTTTTGCGGAAATTATTTGCGGCGTAAACGTTATTAATTCCAATTATTGCCAGAATTGACCGCGTATAATTCAGAATAAAAGCGGCGGCAATAATAAATAAACCTAAAATAAACGCTTCGCTAGGATAAAAGATCAAGATTATTCTCCTTTAAGGGATAGCGGGGAATATTCCCCGCTAATTAAAATTTATTCACCTGCGGCCTGTTTTACTTCCTCCGCTACGCCCAACAATTGCGCTACGGCTTCCAGCGTTTCAAGTTTTGCACTTTCCAGACTTGCCAGATCGTCGGCGTCTTTAATAACGCCAGCGTCAATGGCATGTTTAGCCATAACGCGCACATAGTGAGCTTTACGGATACTAGACCCGCCGCCAACTTTACGCGGTTTATCGCTTTTCTGATATGCTTTTGCACTGGTCAGTTTAGAACGTACAGAAACAGGACTCGCAGCGCCAACGGCGGCGGCAATTTCTTTTAAGCCGTCAGTGTTAGCAAATTCAATTCCGCTTTTAGCGACCATTTCAGAGTACATAGAAACAGCCTTTTCGGTGTTTTCTTCGTTCCAAGAGAATTTTGCGGTTTTTTCGGTTTTAACGTTAGACATAATTTAATACTCCATTCAATTATTAATTAAGGGATTATGATTAACTAATGTTAATCCATATATTCCCCATATTTCAGGGGAATATAAAGTTAGCACTAATTAGCTAATAGCTTGCCATTTATCATCTTTCTGAATGATCTTTACAACGTCGCCAGATTTAACGCGAACATTATAAATTGGCTTGCCGTGGTTGCTACGTTCCGTTTCCGCATAGACCGCTTCGATTTTATCGAAAGGATCAAGCGCCGCACCTTTAATACGTTCGGCTTTTCCGGTTTTTTCATCCGTCATAGTGACGAAAGGAATAAAGACAGATTGACCAATTTTAGGCGCGGTAATAACGTTTTGCATTTTTAATACTCCGGTTTATTGGGGATTATTCCACAATACCGATTTGATGTTTTAAATCGGTATTAGATTATAATCCGCTAGGAGTTAGCCTAAACATTACCGTTTTTCCAATTTGTTAAAGAGCGTTACTGCTTACTACGGGGAACATCTTAAAACCTATCGGCTAGTGTGTCAAGTGTTTTTTAAACTTTTTTCGATTTGATGTGAGTTATATAAATCAATCATTATATTACGCCACACCATTTC
>CALJZR010000026.1 GCA_937983635.1 uncultured bacterium
AAGGACTCAGACCCGTAATCAGCCGCCATGATTTTTATTAACGCCGCCTGCAAATCGCTCTCGGAAGAAGTAAAAACTGTTTGAAACTTAGAAGCGGCCAATTCAGGATTAGCTTGAAAAAAGGGGCGCCAAATAGCCGCATAAGCTTGGCGCTGAGCCAGGCAATCTTCCCGACAAGAATTCTGAAAAGAAGCCCGAAAATAACGCCAAGCAATCTCAGCACGTAATTTTTCAGGATAACGGACCCAGGGGCGAAAAAGATAAGGGGCGAGTAGACAAAAAATTAACAAAACAAAAAATAAGACTAACAGCCAAGGCCAATAGCGCTGAAGCTTCTGCCAAATTTTATTTTTATTATTTTGGTTAAACACTAAGGGGCTAAGCATAAATTTAGCGCCGGCCGTTTCCGTTCTCCGTCCGGCGCGTGAACCGAGAACGGAAACTTTGCCGACATAAAATAACTCCCCTAGCATAACAAATGGGTCATGAAATTATGTAAAAACTCTACTGAAATTAGGATAAAGTAAATTACAAAAAACGCCCCATTTCTGGGGCGTTTTTATCAATTAAATCTATTGTTCTGTACTGGTTGGCGTAGTGGTGTTTTGAATGCTTTGCAGGAAGGCTTGGACAGCCGGCCTTAAAGTGGGATCAATATCAGCCGCTTTCACCGCTGCATCTAAGGCGGCCTCTAAGTTACCGCCCGCTAATTCCGCTTTAGCTAAATTAACATAGAGCAAAGGGTCTTCACTGCCTCGAGCCGCCAAGAGACGATAGGCCCGTAAAAGATAATCTGTCTTATTATTATCCTGATAATATTTTAGGCCTTTTTCTAAGGTCGCCGGAGAAACACTATTACCTTGGGAGTCTAAACAACGGTCTAAATTTTCTTGAAAACGAGCATCGCTTTTCAGGGCATAATAATTAGCCAGCTGGCAAGGAGTTTCGGGATAGCTCGGAAGAAGAGCTTGGGCCGTCAGTAAGGCTGACTCTGCTTTCGCTAAATCGCCGCGGTTAGCTTGAATTTGGGCAAGCACAAAATAAGTAGGAACACGGCGAGGACTAGAAGCGACCGCCTGTTCTGCCGCGGCTAACGCTTTATCAGAGTAGTTCTTAAAACTAGAGGGCTGCTCAGAGTAATAACGGGAAGCAATATCGTAAAGTTGGGCCGCCTGCATCTGGGTTAAACTATCAGCGGGATTATATTTAATATTCTTTTCCATCATCGCTACCGAATATTTAATATTTTCATCAATATTGCTCGCCGGTAAATAGGTAAAAATGGTAGGGTTATTAATAATAGTATTCACTAAAATGGTACGGCCATCGCGATCTAGCGGAGTATTTAACGCAAAGGCTTGGCGATAAGCCAAAAAACTAGTAGAAGCGTTCCCAGCGGCCATCTCACTATAAGCGGCAATAACACGAGTTAACATCATCCAGGGACGAACATTGAAAGCTAAAACCACAAAGACTACCGCCATAAAACTAAAACCAAGAAGAATAAATTCTTTTAATGGCGACAAGGAAGCTTCTTTTTCTTCCCCTTCTTGATTTTCTTCGGTCTGCTCTTGCTTGGCTTGCTGCGCCAAGAAGACTAAATAAGCTAGAGCTATCATTAAGCCCATATAAGTAGCCAGAGAGTCAAAGACCGCTAAATTCTGAATGAAATAAGCCAGCAGAAGAGCGGCTAAAACCAATAAGGAAATTATCCGCCTACCACCCGAACCAGCCTGAATGCGGCCGCCAGAAAGACGCAGGGCGCGCAACCACTCCCTGACAGCAAAGATAAAAATGCTTAAATAAGTTAAAAGGCCAATGATACCGGTGGTAGAAGCGATATCGATGAGATTATTATGGGCCCGGTCAAAATAAGTTTCAGTTAAAGCATAATTAAAAAAAGTTGGGTCAAACTGCCGGTCAAAAATAATAGCGTAATTACCAAAACCGGTTCCCAGCCAAGGATGAAGATGAAAATCGCGGGCCGCCCCTTCCCAAGACAAACGTCGCGTCTGGAAACTAGGCTTATTAACACTTAAATCTTTAAGAAAATCATTACTCCGAAACCAAGGCTGATTATATTGAGAAAAAAGAGCGACAAGCAATAGAATGCCAATTACAAAAATAGTAATAGACCCACGCCGAACCCGCTTAGCCGCCGCAAAGAAACCAAATAAGAAGAGGAGAAACAAAAGACTAGCAAATAAACCTAAAACGGCCCCGGAGGTGTCAGCTTTGAAAAAAGCAATTAACATTAAAATGATGCCAATATAAAAAGGTGCTTGCCAACGCCAAGGCGTCTTTAAGATCAAAAGAACGGCAAAATAAAGATTAAAAAGCATATAGCCGCTCACATAAGCCGTATTACCAATCGTACCAATAGCAGCGCCGCTGATAACAATAATTGCTTCAATTACCGCTAAGAGAACGGAGGCACCTAACAAAATATACCAATCTGCTTTCTCTCTAAAAGCGGTCACCAGGTAAAGATAAAAGAGAAGGAAATGAGTGATGTGAAAAAAGCCAAGCAAGCGTTCAACGTCCCCCCAGAAACTCAAATTGAAGTCAACACCAGTAAAGGCGGAAATTAAAATCGCGGCTAAGTAAGCAAGCAGACCCCAAGTAATTAAAGAGCGCTGTGGTCTAAAATCAGGAAACTTCCACACTAAAACTAACCAGAAAGGCAGCAAGAGCTCCATTAAAATGTTAAAGCTCAGCTGTTTAGAGGAAATATAGGGGAATAAAAGATTGGAAAAGAGCAATAAAATGACGCCCAGAGAAACAAGGACGCCGGCCTGCAAGATACGTTGATAGATTTTAGCGGGCATAAGAATAATAGTTTATAAAATAAAATAGCTAAGATTATTATATAATAGCAAGGGAAAAACAACAACAGGCACAATATAATCAAGATTAAACCTTTTAAGCTACAAAAAACCCGGAATTTCTCCGGGTTTTTATTATTTTAAGAAATTTTGATACTCAGTTCTGCCCCCAGAGCCGTCGCCACTTTATCTAAAAGACTGATGGTAAAATTCTGATTGCCACTTTCCATCCGAGCAACATTGCTTTGAGTGCTGCCAATTTTTTTAGCTAGTAATTTCTGACTTACGTGCTTACGCTTGCGTAATTGAAGAATTTGATAGGCAATTTCTAACTGACGGCCATATTCATCAAATAAGGCTCGATTACGCGGGTTCTTTAACTCTTTAGCCAGGTAGTCGGAGAAATCACTACCAATATAAGGATTAATTTTTTTAGCCAAGGACATATCTTTAATTTTTATTAATTATGTTAAGATAGCGATTATAAGCTATTCTCTTTTCTTTGTTTGGGGTTTTCTGACTCTTTTTTAAAAAAGCATGCAACAGAATAATAGTCTTATCAAAATAGGTAAAGTAAATGATACGATGATAATTATTAACAAAATCAACTCTTAGCTCCCTGATTTTACCCTGAAGGTGGCGGCTATAGGGCTCGTCTAGGTACCCTCGATTTAAGCGAAGAAACTCTAAATACTTATTAACTTTATTCCGTTCTTTTTCTTCTAGACCACAAATATAGTCAGCTACTGGTTCTTGACCATTTTGAGGATCTTTATAAAACTTAATTTTATACTCTTCATTATATATCATATATGATATGTAGTCAATTGACTCCTTACTCCTCAACTATTATAACGAAGACCCTCTGAACTTAGGATAAAATGATTATGAAATTAAAAAAAGACCACAAAAAACCCGGAATTTCTCCGGGTTTTTAATATTATCTTTGAGATTAAGCGGCGCTTTTGCCGGGGATAAATTCAGTATAGACGCGAGTAGCTAATTCTTGGTCCAGCATATAAAGAGCCGGGCCTTGAGCGCCAATCAACTTTATCTTTTCACTGATTTCATTGGCGCTAGATTCCTCTTCCACCTGTTCGTCGATATACCAGCGGACGAAAGATTCAAGGGCATAATCCTTCTCTGCTTGCGCTAGTTCATAGATGGCGTTGATGCGGGCGGTAACATGTTTTTCATGTTTTAAAGAAGCGGCAAACACGGCAGCAGCATCATTAACCCCGCTCAAGTCCGGCTGAGCTAGGGCGCTAATAATCGGCTCCTCCCCGCGCCCTAAAAGGAAGAAGAAGAAGCCAAGGGCATGATTATTTTCTTCTTTAGCTTGAATATGCATCCAATTGGCCATGCCTTTCAGATTCCAAGACTCCAAGCGTCCGGCTAAAGCTAAGTAGAGGTTAGCCGAATACATTTCCTCCATAATCTGTTCATTTAAGATGTTTTTTATCTTTTCAGTCATATAATTATTATTAGTCCCTCTTAATTAAGGGTAAAGGATACTATAGCATAAATCTACAGCAAAATGAAGCTGACCTAAACTCTCCTCTTTTTAGCCTTAACGGCTAGAGCCGGCCGCTTCCTCGGGGCCGCCCGGTAACGAGATGACAAGCTAGGGGAGATAATTGACTTTTTAAATAAGCGGCATCGACTCAAAAAATAACGGATTAAAACAAAAATATTTATAGATAAGGAAATAATGAGAATAAGCAGTGACCACGGCCAATAATTAACAGGGGTTTGCACCGAAAACCTAAAATTAGTGGTAGCGGGAGTAAGACCGTTTTCGTCCAAAGACTGGACATTAAACTGATAGGAGCCGGGGATCATCCTTTCTAAGATGAAAATAAAGTGTCCGCTTTCATTAGTAGGGACAATGTAAACATACTGCAGACCACCGGCTCGGCTTAAATTAATCTGCACAAGAGAAGAAGGTAGGGCCTGCCCGCTTAAAACAAAGGCCTCCTCCGAAGATAAATCAGAAGGATAATGATTAATAAGAGGAGTATTGGCCGATTTAACGCTAAAAGTCTGCTTAACGCTACTGCGATTACCAGCTTTATCTACGGCCGTCAGATAGACTTCATGCTCACCACCAGCTAAAGCAGGAACATCAATAATATTGCCCTGATCAAGATTCCAGCGGAAAGGAGTCTGCTGGTCAAAGGCAATTTCATAATAATCAAGACCAGATAATTTGTCTTCGGCTGCCAGTAAAAACTGGAGAGCTTCGTTTTTTTGGTTGCTATCTTTAGGGGTAATTGGAGCAATACTAAGATTCTCTGGGGGGGCCGTATCGATGCGCACCGGAAAGTGCGTGACCGCGCTAATTCCCTTATCATACTTAAAGGAAGCATGCAGGTACCAGACACCATCCTCCAAATCCTTAATAACCTTATCACCAATGGGCGGAGAATAATTAACAGCCGGGCTTGAGTTAGCCTCAGCGCTAAGTAATAATAACAAGGATTTAGCATCTTTAGGGATATCCCAATGAAAAACAGCCGTAGCGGTGCTATACCAAGCACTATTATCAGGATGGGAGCTGGAACGGATGGCCGGAGCTAAGAAATTATCTTTTTCGGTTGTTGCTTTAACTGGTAATAATAAATTTTCAGCCTCTTTGACAATATTAGAATCATTTTCTTCCGTTTCAACTATCTTCTTAATAGAAAAAGAAGCGGCGCCGGTACCGGTAAGAATATTGGTACCCTTGCCGTCGTTAGCTAAAATAGAAGCAGAGCTAAAACTTAATTTCGCATCACCGGGAGCCTTGGCTTTAAAACTAATACTAATTAACTTGCCGCCAGATCCTTTAAAACCAGGGTTTAAGACTACCCCCTCAAAACTCACTTTACCGCTGGCGTTAGAAAAAGATGGCTCTTGCACCCAGAAATTAAAGATTGTCCCACTTTTAGAAACGGAAACCACCTCTAACTTATCTTGGGGAAAAGAAATAGTGCCGGCAACCGCATTTAAGCTCTGTTGGTCACTATTAACATAAACAGTGACAACAAACTGCTTATTCTGAAAATATGAAGAAGAGGAGGGCGATAAAGACAGTGAGGCCGCCTCTACTTTCGGTGCTAAGCTCAAACCAATAAATATAGTTAAAGCAAAAAACAAGGCTCTTCCTATTTTTATTTTCTTAAAATTCTGCGAAAACATATAAATAAAATTAAAACGACAAAAATAAAGAAAATTAAAGCACCAAAGCGCAATGGCCAAAACCAATAATCAGCCTGAGCAATTATGTCTTGATTAACCGGTTCTAGCGAGGCTAAGCGCTCATTACCCGCCCTGTCTACCGCTCTTACCATTACCCGACTAGTTAAATTTTGATCTTTCAGAAGATATGGGCTTTCTGCGCGCTGCCACTCGCCCGCTTCTTCTTGACCTCGTAAAAGCTGCTCTTCCCTAACCTCAAAGTAATCCAGACCTGCAATCTTATCCTGCGTAGCAAAAGCGATAAACCAACGATTATCAAAAATAAGCGGGTCACGACTCAAATACAAAGAAAACTCTTCAGGTAAATCACCGTCAACTACGCTTAAAGGAGTATCGCTGGCTAGAGGTAGGTCCTCGATCTTTAGCGCTAAAGGAGGTGTGGTCACTGCCAGCGCCGTACCCTGACCATCATGAGCTAAAACTTGAAGCTCCCGCCACTCCAGACTGGCAGCTAATTCCTGAGGGGCGGAAAAAAATAAAGAAAATAATAGACCCCTATTGCCAGAAAAACCGCCAGGAGCAATCCCAGCAAAACTAATTTTACCCGCTTCTAATTGCGGCTTTTCCATCCAAAAAGACAAAAAAGAATTACCCTCACTAATTGCTTCTAATTTTAAAACATTTTCCGGCACAATCAAAGAACCAGCGACGGCGTTGACAGTCTCACCCTCAGTATCCAGAAGAATATCCACTCGGAATTCTTGATTTAAACCTATTGGCTCTTTTGGGGGCTGATAAAAAAGGCTGGCGGCTTGGGCTGACGAAAAACTAACTCCTAAGATAAGAGTACTAAGAAAAAATAATTTAAATGGGAAAAAATTAGACATAAAAATCAGCCCGTCCAATAATAAGCTAAAATAGAAAAATCAATCAGATTAATAATTTTATCATTATTTAAATCAACTGCCGGTGGCGGCGCCGTTTGCTTATACCAATAAGCAAGAATGGAAAAGTCAATTAAATTTATTTTGGCGTCATTATTTAAATCCCCCTCCGCTACCGTAGTTTCTTCCTCTAAAGGGGCCTCATCTTTGGGGCCTAAAACTAAAAAATTAACCACTCGGCTAAAAGTACTGAGCTGTTGAGCGAGTCTAGTTTTAGATTTAGCATTATGGTCGCCCGCCTCTAGAACTGAAGCTTGAAAATCGTAAGAATAAATTCCGGTATTATTGGTATTAACTTGAAATAGATGTTCCTGATCAGAGTGGACACTAATGGTAATCTGAGAATTTGGGACGCTCTGGCCAAAAAGGGTAATATTGTCATTAAGCCGAAAAACACTGTTATTGACCGCCAAAGTAGGAGATAAAAGAATGCCACTAATATTAGTACTCGCCCCCTTAGCTACATAGATAGAAAAAGTGAGGGTGTCGGATTTAAGGCCATGGACATCAGTGCTAAAAATAGAAAAACTATAGTCACCGGCACTCAATCCCGACAAAGATAAAGTAAACTGAGCATCACCGCCGGCCGCCGATACTAAGGCAACTTGACCATCTTTCAAAAGGGTCACTTGGTTATAAGGATAGGCGTAGCCGGAAAAAATCACATTGGTGCTGGGAATTATTTCAATACCTCCGCCCCCGCCACCACCGCCACCACCGGGCGGAGGAATAATAATCGGCGCTTCGTTATTATCACTAGCAGAATCGCATTCTGGGTCCTGCGGATAGTCAATTTGGCCGTCGCCATCATTATCCTGACCATCATAACACTGAGGCCCAGGGATAACACTAATTTTCAGACCTGCGTAAGAAGCAGCGCGAGCTTCTTGCCAAATAATCAAAGCTAACAACAGTAAAAATATCAGCACCAAGGGCGCTCTGGAAAAAATTCTTTTCAAAATAGCGGATAAAGATAGAAACACGAAAAAAAATATTAAATTGCCGTAATCGTCAACGACATCGGCAAAGAATAAAGATTAGTCGCCTGCTCGGCCGGCACTGTTTGGGAGACATTAATACCGCTGATGTCCCAGTAACAGCCGGTAGCAGCGCTAGAATTAGCTTCAACTAGAGTAAGAGAATCAAGGCTACCTTCAACAAAGGCGGCGGCGTCTCCGACCACCAAACCGGTATCGCTACAACTGCTTTGAGGAGTAATTACTAAAAAGTTAGGGTCAAGGCTAAGCTGACCGCCATAGATATCGGCGTCAGCCCCGTCAGTAGCGCCGGCACTGTCGTCGTTATAGTCATAATAGGCCCCGCCCCCACTCCAGAGACTAGTGCTATTATCGGCAGCAATACTAAGATTCCATTGTTCGTTGCCAGAATTATTGGAAACTCTAATTTTTTGATCAATCACCCCTAAAGTACCAGTAGCGGTTTGGGGGGTAAAAGAAAAACTAAGAGGAGAAAAAGCTAAACTAGGAGTAGAGACCGGATCACCGTTATCATCAACAATATCTACCGATAAGGAACCGGAGCTTAAAGTCGTGCTCCCGCTCGGCCCCATCGGGAAGGAGCCGTTTAAATTAGAAGAAGAGGTTACGACATCATTAGCCGCATTTAAACTCCAAGCAAGGGTCTCGCCGCCAGGCGTCCCTAAATTAACACTTACTAAAGGATAGAAACAGACCGGCGTTGTGCCAATGTTTAAATTGCCGCTAACTACAGCCGCTTGGCCACTAAAGCTAGC
>CALJZR010000027.1 GCA_937983635.1 uncultured bacterium
GTCCCAAGGGTTGGGCTGTTCGCCCATTAAAGCGGCACGCGAGCTGGGTTCAGACCGTCGTAAGACAGGTCGGTCTCCTATCCACTGTGGTCGTGGAAACTTGAAGAGGCCCTTCCTTAGTACGAGAGGACCGGGAAGGACGAAGCTCTAGTGTACCTGCTGTTCTACCAAGGGCATTGCAGGGTAGCTACCTTCGGTTAAGATAAGCGCTGAAAGCATCTAAGCGCGAAGCTGTCTCTAAGATTAGGTTTCACAGACTGGTTAAAGATTATGACCTTGATAGGCTGTATGTGTAAGTCCAGTAATGGATTGAGCAAAGCAGTACTAATAAGTCGTCAGATTTTCCCACACTTTTGTTTTTCAAATAAACATACTTCGAAAATATATAAAAAGACGCCATTGTTCTGGTGGTCAAAGCGGAGGGGTCACACCTGATCCCTTCCCGAACTCAGAAGTTAAGCCCTCCAGCGCCGATGATACTTGGGCCTGAGCCCTGGGAAAGTAGGTCGCCGCCAGAACAATGGTGTTTTTTTATTGGAAATTTATTTCTAATTTCAGAAGCTATTTAAAAAATCACCGGCAATTGCCGGTGATTTTTTTTATTTGCTCCTCAAAGTGATGGTTTTTTTATTAGCTGAAAAAGGTTATAATAAAGAAATAATAATCTAGAATTTATGTCTTTAATTAAATCCATTTCCGGTATCCGCGGCACCATTGGCGGTCGGCCCGGCGAAAATCTCACCCCTAACGATTTATTGGCTTTTTTATCCGCTTTTGCCAGGCAGTTACGGCAAAAGTTTCCAGAAATTAAGAAACCAGCCGTAGTTTTGGGGCGCGATGGGCGAGTTAGTGGTCCTCTTTTGCATGATTTTGCCCGTTCCGTGCTCTGTTTGAACGGTCTAGATGTTTTAGATGCTGGCTTAGCCACCACTCCCACCGTCGAAATGGCAGTAATCCAAGAGAAAGCTCAGGGCGGTTTGATTTTGAGCGCTTCCCATAATCCGCGGCAATGGAACGCTCTTAAGCTTCTTAATAACCAAGGTGAATTTTTGAGCGCAACTGAAGGGCAAGAATTGATTACCTTAAGCCAAGCCCTGGAGCCGTCATATCCGGAGCTGGATGACTTAGGAGTCGTGAAAGCCCTACCTCAGGCCTTAGATCGGCATATAGAGGCTATCCTGGCCTTAAAATTAGTGGACAGAGCGGCGATTGCTAATCGTAATTTTAAGATTGTGGTTGATGGTATTAATTCGGTTGGTGCTTTTGCTATTCCCGCCCTTCTTAAGTCTCTCGGCTTGGAACAGGTGGAGATAATTAATGCTGAAGTTAATGGTGAATTTAATCATAATCCTGAGCCCTTAGATGAATATTTAGGGGATATTAAAGAGCGAGTTAAAGCTAGCGGAGCTGATTTAGGAATTGTGGTTGATCCTGATGTCGACCGTCTGGCCTTTATTGACGAACGCGGAGTAATGTTCGGAGAAGAATATACCTTAGTAGCAGTGGCGGACTACGTTTTACGCGGCTATTGCCCTTGTTTTTATCAGAAAATTAGCGTCTCTAATCTTTCCTCTTCCCGTGCCCTCAAAGATGTTACCGAGAAAAAAGGCGGCTCCTATTATGCCGCGGCTGTAGGTGAGGTTAATGTGGTGGCAAAAATGAAAGAAGTGGGGGCAGTTATTGGGGGTGAAGGTAACGGCGGTATTATTTATCCAGAATTGCATTACGGCCGTGATGCTTTAGTTGGCACTGCTTTATTTCTAAGTGCCCTAGCGCAAGCAGATCTTTCTACTTCTGCCTATCGCGCTCAATTTCCCGAATACTATATGGTGAAAGATCGGATTGATTTAAAACCGGGAGTTGATTTAACGGTGCTTTTGAATAAGGTTAAGGCAGTTTATGCTGGCGGAGAGATTAATGATATTGATGGCGTTAAAATCGATTGGCCTGATTCCTGGGTTCATCTTCGCGCCTCCAACACCGAACCCATCATTCGTATTTATGCAGAAGCATCTACTCTTGAACAAGCGCAAGCTCGCGTGACGGAGATAAAGAACATTATTATTACTACCTAGAGCGTACTATTGCCAAGTTCGGCTTAATCTATCCTGCCTAGCCCTTGAAAACGATTTTTTTGATAATATTAAAATATTTTTGTCAATATTATTAAGGGAAGATAGGTAGTAATTTTAAGATGGAGGTGATAAAATGAAGAAAATAAATTAAGGATAATCCGTATTTATGAAGACAAAAATTATTATTCTCGCGGCAGGAAAAGGAACTCGTATGGGCTCGGAGTTACCCAAGGTTTTAGTTCCGGTTCAAGGTAAGCCGATGATCCATTATTTAATGGAGGCGGTGATGTCGTCGGCGGTTGATAGCCGTCCTGTAGTAGTAGTTGCTCCTTGGAATAAAGATGTTATTAGTGAATCTCTGAATTCTTACGACTTAGACTACGCTATTCAAGACCAACAACTAGGTACTGGTCACGCCGTAGCCTGCGCCCGTTCTTTCGTGGGTGATGAGTATGATAATATTTTAGTTTTATACGGTGATCAACCTTTTTTACAATCTACTTCAATTAAATCCTTCGCTGATTCCGAGCCGCAACCGCTGACCGTAGTTTCTACTTTGCTGCCTGACTTTGAAAATTGGCATCATAATTTTTTTCATCTTGGTCGTATTGCTCGCAACGATCAAGGGAAAGTTTGTGGTATTGTCGAATTTAAAGATGCTAGTGATCAGGAAAAAGAAATTCGTGAGATCAATCTCGGTTTTATGTGTTTTCAGAAAAATTGGCTTTTTTCTAATATCGATAGCTTGAAAGATAATAATAATGCTCACGAATTTTACTTAACGGACATGGTAAAAATTGCTTTTCAGCAAGGACATGAGGTAAAAACAATTAACGTTGAACCCCGCGAAGCCATGGGTATTAATAGTAAGGAAGAACTAGCCATTGCTGAGGGCCTAGTCTCTTAAATATGCGCCGTATCTTGGATTTACATATCCATTCTCGTTATTCTCGCGCCTGTTCTCCGCGTTTATCTTTAGCTAACATCGCGGCCACCGCTCAGAGAAAGGGTGTTGATATTGTGGCTACTGGCGATTTTACTTATCCCGCTTGGTTCCAGGCAATTTCTTCCGAGTTAGAAGAAAAAGGAGATAGCGGCCTCTACCAACTTAAAGAAGGAAATTTTAAAACTTTATTTTTACTCAGTACCGAAGTCTCTCTAGTCTATAAAGACGGGGGTAAAGCTCGTCGCATCCATTTAGTAGTGCACGCTCCGAATTTGGCGGCCGTCGCTTCTTTAAATAAATATTTAGACGCTAAATATAATATCCGTTCGGATGGTCGGCCGATTTTAGGAATGAGTGCTCCTGATTTTGTTCGCATTTGTTTGCAGATTAATCCGCAATTTTTAATATACCCTGCTCATATTTGGACTCCTTGGTATGCTGTTTTTGGTTCGAAGTCCGGTTTTGATTCTTTCGAAGAATGTTTTCATGAACAAACAGAATTTATCTACGCCTACGAAACTGGTTTATCGAGCGACCCCGAAATGAATTGGCGTCTCAGTGCTCTTGATAATTTAACCTGTCTATCTAATTCTGATGCCCATAGTTTAGAAAATATTGGTCGCGAGGCTAATATCATGTCGCTGGCGGAGGACCGCTATGATCATATTTTTCAGATTATTAAAGAACATCGTCGCAGTTCCGATTTAACAAGCGAGGGGATGATGGCCACGATTGAATTTTACCCAGAAGAAGGCATGTATCATTGGGATGGCCACCGTGACTGCCACTTCAGCTGCGCGCCTACGGAGAGCCGCCGTCTAAAGGGTTTGTGTCCACGTTGCGGCCGTCCACTCGTCATCGGTGTTTCTAGCCGAGTAGAAGATTTAGCGGATAGGCCTTTAGGTTTTAAGCCCCAGGCCGCAGTTCCTTTTCAGCGCTTAGTTGAACTGGATAAGATTATTGCCGAGTCTTTAAATATCAAAAATCGACAAGCGGCTAAAGTGACCGCGGTATATAACAAATTAATTGATAGTTTTGGTTCTGAACTGTCCGTTCTCTTAGATCTAGATTTAGATCAATTAAAGATAGTAAATCCGCGCGTGGCCACGGGATTAGCTCGTGTCCGTCGTGGCGAATTATCTCTTCGGCCCGGTTTTGACGGCCAATATGGTCAAGTCCGCGTTTTCTCTGAAGACGAATTACAACCGGCTGCTTTATTTTAAAATTATGCGACGCATTTTATCGCAAATTGTCATTCTTGTTCTCTTCTTATTCCTTACGGTTTTTGCCGCGATTTGGTTTGACGATACGGGTGGCGATGAAGAAATGGAGGTGGAGAGGGCCCATTCTGTATTATGGCTTGTTCAAGCCGGTAAAAAGACTTGGCAGATTATTGATGGTGTTTCTAATCTTTCCCCTGAAAGCTATCAAGCTGAGAATACGATTGAAAATGAAGATTCTGGGGCTAGAGTTGATGATAGCGGAATGCTAGTGATGGCTGGTGACGCCATCGCTTTAGTGGAAGATTTTGATACTAGCTATTCTGAGAACGGGACCGGAGCTAGTGATGGTAGTTTCCGTGAATTTTTAGCTAATGTTTTTAAAAAAGCCCCGGAAAGATATCTTGATACTAAGATTTATAGCAACGGCTGGCGTAATTTCGGCTCGCTTTATTGGCTGAAATATCAAGAATTGAAGCCGCAGTAAGCGCCCTTTTCTGTTAAAAAAAGATTTTTTATAGTATAATTAAGTGCGCCGCTATTATGTTTTTACCAATAGTTTAAGTCAGGGTTAACAGCGGTCTGCTACCCTTAATTTATTAATAAGTAACGCGCGCCTTTGAGCGGTGAATAATACTTTCCCGTTCCGGTGCTATTTGTATGCCTAAAGATAAAAAAAGCGCAGAAGAAAAGGATGAGGCCGTCAGCGCTGCGGCTCATGATAAGAAAGCGGAAGCAGCAGCTAACGCCATGGAGCAGATTAAAACTAAATTTGGTGATGGGGCTATCATGAAATTTGGTGATGTCCGTAAAACTAATGTTGACGCCATTCCCACCGGTTGTTTGTCGCTTGATTTAGCTTTTGGTATTGGCGGCGTTCCGCGCGGACGCGTGATTGAAATTTTTGGCCCGGAATCTTCTGGAAAAACTACGCTTGCTCAACATATTGTATCTGAAGTGCAAAAAATGGGCGGCATTGCCGCTTTCGTTGATGCCGAGCATGCTTTAGATCCTGACTATGCCGCTAAAATTGGGGTTGATGTTAAAGAATTGTTAATTTCTCAACCAGATTCTGGAGAACAGGCTTTAGAAATCGTGGAAACCTTGGTTCGCTCTAACGCGGTTGATGTTATCGTGGTTGATAGCGTCGCCGCTTTAGTACCACAGAAAGAAATTGAAGGGGAAATGGGCGATCAGCACATGGGTTTACAGGCGCGTTTGATGAGCCAAGCTCTACGCAAGTTAACTGGTGCGATTGCTAAAACTAAAACTAGCGTAATCTTTATTAATCAGATTCGTAATAAAATTGGCGTGTTCTTCGGCAACCCCGAAACCACTACTGGGGGTAACGCTTTGAAATTTTATTGTTCCGTCCGAGTGGAGGTGCGTAAGGCCGCTCAGATTAAACAGGGGGAAGCGATTATTGGCAATCGCGTTAAGGTAAAAATTGTTAAGAATAAAGTAGCGGCTCCTTTTCGTACTTGTGAATTTGATATTATGTATAATGAAGGTATTTCCGTGGCTGGCGATCTCGTTGATACTGGCGTCGAGTATGGCGTAATTAAAAAGAATGGCAACTCTTTTTCCTTTGGCGATATTAAAGTCGGCGTTGGTCGGGAAAATGCCAAGAAAACAATTAAGGAAGATAAAAAGTTACAAGCGGAAATTCGCAAAGCCATCCTCGCCGAGGTAAAAAGCAAAGAAATTGAGGCGGCTGGCGGCAAGAAATAAAATTATTTAAAAGCTAACAGGCGCCGAGAAGGGCGCCTGTTATTTGTACTATGACTTATATTCTCTCAGTTGGCGGCTCTTTAATTGCTCCCGCCACTGGCATTGATACCGTTTTTCTTAAAGCTTTTCGCCGCTTTGTCCTCAATCGTTATGATGCTGGCGACCGTTTGATTATTGTCGCTGGCGGGGGCGCTACCGCTCGGCAGTATGTGCAGGCGGCTTCAGCAGTGGAGAGGGTCCCCGAGGACGATCAGGATTGGCTAGGAATTCATGCCACTCGTCTCAATGCCCATTTAGTCCGCACCTTATTGCGCGATTTAGCCCATCCAGAGATTATTACTAACCCCACCAAGCCTTTACCCACCAGGTCGCGAGTGTTAGTGGCCGGCGGTTATCGCCCGGGCTGGTCGACTGATTATGTCGCTGTTCTCTTGGCGGAAAAGTATAAGGCCAAAACGGTGATTAATCTTTCCAATATTGATTACGTGTATGCGCAAGATCCCCGTAAATTTCCGCAGGCTAAAGTTATTAAAGATATTAACTGGGAAGATTTTCGTTTGATTGTCGGTGATCAATGGCGCCCCGGACTTAATGCCCCCTTTGATCCGATTGCCTCTCGTCTCGCTCAGGAGAAAAAACTACGGGTTGCGGTTTTAAATGGCCACAAGCTGGTTAACGTTCAGAAGTTTTTAGATGATGCTAATTTTCAAGGGACCTTGATTCATCCTTAAATAATAACTTTGATTTGCATTACAAAAAAGAACGCTTGTGGGCGTTCTTTTTTGTATGTTCATTTTATTATTAAATTCTTTGCACCAGACGCTGGTAAACTTCCTCGATTGTACCTTCGCCGTCAACGCTGATCAAGCGTCCACGTTCGGCGTAGAAATCGAGCAAGGGTTGGGTTTGAGCCGTGTATACGCGGAAACGATTTTTTATAGTCGTCTCGTTATCATCGGCGCGACCAGTTTCGCGGCCGCGCGCTATGAGCCTAGTAATTAGACTGGCTTCGCTTACCTCCAAATTTAATATCAACGGGAGAGCCTTTGCGGCAAGGAGTACATCCAAGCTTTGTGCTTGGCGGAGGGTACGGGGATAGCCATCAAAAATAAAACCGGCCGCAAGTCCGTTTTCTTCTATCTTATTCTTGATAATTCCGTCGACGATTTCATCATCGACTAGTTCTCCCCGCGCCATTATGTCTTGCACTCTTTGTCCGATTGGTGTTTGGCGGGAAACTTCTTCCCGCAATAGCGCTCCAGTAGAGAGGTGCTCCAAATTAAGCGTAGACGCGATTTTTTGGGCTTGAGTCCCTTTGCCTGCCCCTGGCGGTCCGAATATAATAAAATTACGCATAGATATTTGAATAATGAACCGCTAATCAAAGTGCGCCCAGAGGGATTCGAACCCACGACCGTCTCCTTAAGAGGGAGCTGCTCTACCAGCTGAGCTATAGGCGCTTATTTATGTGTTAATGTGGCTGGGGAGGGGCTCGAACCCTCGACCTTAGCGTTATGAGTGCTACGCTCTAACCAGCTGAGCTACCCAGCCATATTTTGTCGGATTTATTCCGCCGTCTACTCGCTGGCAGAGGCGGAAGAGCTACTCAGCCCGACCACGCACAGGTCTATTATATTTATCCCTTGCTCAAGAGTCAAGACCTAAGGACTCTGGATTGTGCTCCGGAGAGGACTCGAACCTCTAACCTTGTGGTCCGAAGCCACACACTCTATCCAATTGAGCTACCGGAGCTTATATTATTTCCTGGTCGCCTTTTAAAAAGCGGTTTGATAGGCACAAGGCTTGCCCGGAAACACCGGGCAAGCCTGATGGGAAATAATTTATTAAATTTATCTCTTGCCCTTGAGCGCCTGTTTCAGGTTGTAGCCAGTTTTAAACTTAGCCACTTTGACTGCCGGGATGGTAATTCTTTCTTTCGGGTTTTGGGGATTAACTCCGCCTCGAGAATAGCGAACGCGAGACAGGAAAGTGCCGAAGCCGGTAATAGTGACCTCGCGGTCATTTTTTAATTCCTCGATGATGGTGTCGGTAAGAACATCCAGCATCTTTTCTGCTTGCTTTTTGTTCAAGCCCTCCACTTCGCGATAGAGCTTGTCGATGAGTTGCGCTTTATTCATATATTTGGCGCCAGACCCCAAAGCGGAGCCGGAGGCGTTAATTATAATTATCGGGCGTATTCGATTACCCGGGTTTCCCGGATAACGTTAATTTTAATCTCTCCTGGATATTTTAGCTCACTTTCAATCTTTTTGGCAATATCCCGGGCTAAGTTATGAGCTTTTAGGTCATCGACTGCTTCTGGTTTAACAAAGACTCTGACTTCGCGGCCGGCCTGGATGGCATAAGCTTTTTCAATTCCGTCAAAGGTGGTGGCAATCTTTTCCAGTTCTTCTAAGCGCTGGATATAGTTTTCATGACTATCGCTGCGAGCGCCAGGTCGGGCCGAAGAAATAGCATCAGCAACTTTAACGATGACGGAGATTAGGCCATCGGGCTGGTCATCGTGGTGGGTGGCAATCGGAGCAATAATTTCTGCGGGTAAATTGAATTTTTTAGCGATATCGCGTCCAATTTCGGTGTGATTTCCTTGGACTTCGTGGTCAACGGCTTTGCCAATATCATGGAGTAAGCCACCTTTTTTAGCTAAGGTGACATCAGCGCCCAATTCTTCGGCGAGCATGGCAGCGAGATGGGCAACTTCAATGGAGTGGCTTAAAGTGTTTTGGCCATAACTGGTTCTATATTTTAAGCGACCAAGGATTTGCACTAATTTCGGGTCAAAGCCGGTAACACCCACTTCATACATCGCTTCTTCACCTGCTTTTTTAATATCAACGGCTAATTCTTTCTTTGCCATTTCCACGGCATCTTCAATCTTAGTAGGATGGATGCGCCCGTCTTTAATTAAATAATCTAAAGTCTTTTTAGCGATATGGCGGCGGATAAGGGAAAATCCAGAAACGGTGATAGCATTAGGGGTGTCGTCGACAATGATTTCCACGCCCGTCATTTGTTCAATTGCTTTGATGTTACGACCTTCGCGGCCGATGATGCGACCCTTCATTTCGTCATTAGGCAAATCAATGGTAGTGGTGGTTAGTTCGACGGTATAGGAGGATACCATTCTTTGCATAGCTAGAGCCATAATGTCTTTGGCCTTTTCTTCTAGCTTGTCGTTAGAATCATCTTCTAATTTTTTAATTCTGACCATCAAATCTTCAGCAGATTTTTCTTCAACATTCTTTAGAAGTAAGTTTTTGGCCTCGTCTTGGCTTAAGCGGGCGACCTCCTCTAATTTATTCAGCTGTTCTTCTTTAATCGCCTTGATTCTCTCCTTAATCTCTTGGACTTCATTAACCTTGTCGTAAAGTTTCTGTTGTTTTTCCTGAAGATCAAGTAATTTCTGGGAAAAGGAATTTTCCCTTTGTTCTAAGCGGCTTTGGAGGCCATTAATTTCTTTGCGCCTTTGCGCTTCTTCATTTTTAGCCTCGTCAATTATCTTTAAAGCTTTATCTTGGGCTTTAAGTAACAGCTCTTTTTCTTTAACCCTCGCATCATTAAGGATTTTTTCTGCCTTATTTTGCGAATTTTCCACCTTTTGGCTGGATTTTTTTTGGTGGAACCAGATACCAATAAAAAAACCACCCACGGCAACAATAGCGGCAATTACATATTCCATAAAAGTAAAGACCGAAAACAAGAAAGCGGGTGGCGCAATAACAAAATTAAAATTTTCCTTAGATTAAGGTTTTTTGGGGGTATAAATAAAGCTGGGGGCAGATGGAGTTAAACATCGGTAAGGTAAATTTTAAATATAAGATGAAAAGCGAGAAAGGGGTAAGCGGTTATCTATGAGTGGCAGGAGTTGCCAAAAACCGCGCTTATCTTGAATTACGGTTAATTAATAAATTGCTAAGTAATATTAGTAATTATCTTAGCAAGTATTTTTGGCTTTGTAAAGTGATTTTTAGGCTGTTTTTTATTGACTAAATTTAAAAAATAAAGTAATATTTAGAAATAATTAATATAAAATCGTCTAAAATAGGCGTTTGTCAAATTTTTTATGAATATTACCGAACTAGCTCGTATTCTCCGGATTTCTCCCCAAGAATTGCGCGACCTCCTACCGGAGCTCGGCTTTGCTATTGGTCAGAAGGCGATTAAAGTTGATAACAATACAGCTAAAAAAATTATTAAAAATTGGCCAATTTTTAGACGTCAATGGGAGCAACGCAAGGCGGTTGAACGAGCCAAGAAGCAAGATGAAGCGATTTTACCTAAAGAAAAGAAAACAATTTATATTCCCAGTGTTATTACCGTTCGCGCTTTGGCCGAGGTTTCTCAGATTCCGGTTAACCGTCTTTTAACTGAATTAATTAAGAACGGGGTTTTTGCCTCTATTAATGAAAAAATAGATTTTGATGCCGCTTCTATTATTGGTAGTGATTTAAATTTGGACGTGCAATTATTAGCTGAAGACGAAGATAGCGGTGAGGCTGAAGAAAAGAAATTACAGGATATTTTAGACTTAGAGAGGCCGGAAGATATGCAGAGCCGCCCCCCGGTGGTAGTAGTGATGGGTCACGTTGACCACGGTAAGACCAAGCTTTTAGATTCTATCCGCTTAAGTAACGTGATTGCAGGCGAAGCCGGTGGTATTACTCAACATATTGGCGCTTATCAAGTCAGCCGTAAGGATAGACGTCTGACCTTTATCGATACTCCTGGTCATGAAGCTTTTACGGCGATGCGTAGCCGTGGTGCCAAAGTGGCGGATATTGCTATTTTAGTAGTAGCGGCCGATGATGGCGTCAAACCCCAGACGGTTGAAGCTTTTCGTATTATTGAGGCGGCTAAATTGCCATTTTTAGTGGCTATTAATAAAATTGATAAACCAGAATCAGACGTAATGAGGACAAAACAAGATTTAGCTAATCAATTGAATATCACTCCCGAAGATTGGGGCGGGAAAACTGTTTGCGTTCCTATTTCCGCTAAAGAGGGAACCGGCATCGAAGAACTTTTAGATATGTTAATCTTGACCGCTGATGCGGAGCTTGGCGATTCTTTGCGCGCCAATCCGGAGGCGGAGGCGGCCGGTACGGTGGTTGAATCTAATGTTGATAAGGCCGCTGGTCCCGTAGCTACCATTTTAATCCAAAACGGCACTCTCCGTGTGGGCGATCAACTTTGTTTTGAAGATGTCGTCTATGGTAAAGTTAAATCTTTAAAAAATCATAAAGGCGAGAATATTGAAGAAGCCGGACCCTCGGTACCAGTCAAGATTTTAGGTCTAAAAATATCTCCTTCCGTCGGCGATATCCTTTATGTTGGCGATGGCAAGAAAGTGAAGATGCGCAAGATTAAGAGCACTGATGTTAAGAAAGAAAAAATTATGTCTATCGCCCAGCAAGAAAATGGTGATGACAATATTCCTAAAGTTAATGTTTTGGTTAAGAGTGACTTTTTGGGCTCAGCGGAAGCGATCGAAGAATCTTTGATGAAGATTAATACCGAAAGAGTAAAAGTTAAAATCGTGGCGAAGGGTTTGGGTAATGTGACTGAAGGAGATGTCAACCGTGCTGGTGACTCAAGTGCTCAAATTATTTGCTTCAATACGAAGATGCCGCCGAATGTAGAGAACCTAGCGCGAACTAAAAATATTCCCGTCCATTCCTTTTCGATTATTTATGATTTAATTAAGCATGTTAAGGCCGAGATGCAAAAATTAGTGCCCGTTGAAGTTACTCGGGTTTATTTAGGCAAACTTAAAGTATTGGCCATTTTCCGTACCGAAAAACAACACCAGATTGTTGGCGGTAAAGTTATTTCTGGTAGCCCAGAAAATAACGTGATGATTAATGTTTGGCGCGGGGAAGAATTTATTACCACCGGCAAGATTACAAGTTTGCAATCAGCTAAGCAGGAAGTAAAATTTGTGGAAGAGGGGGAGGAGTGCGGCTTGAAGTTTGAAGGTCAGCCTTTAATTCAGGAGGCAGATATTTTAGAATTTTATCGCGACGACAGCAGTATCGCTACTTTATAATATGGCCAAAGTTGAGCAATTGAATGAATTGTTGCACCGGGAACTTTCCGTTGCTATTAATCGAGAATTAGAATTTCCGGAAGCTTTTATTACAGTAGTTTATGTTTCCTGTAATCCTGATTTACAGTTTGCTAAAGTTGGTGTCTCTGTTTTACCTGATCGGCTAGCAGGCACAGCCTTGAAGAAGCTTAAAGCCTCTTCCGGTCGTTTGGCCTCCGTGATTACTAAAAATACCCGCCTGCGTAAGGTGCCGCGCTTGCTTTGGGAGTTTGATCCTACCGAGAGAAAAGCGGCTGTCTTAGAAGAATTTTTTCTTAAAATTGAAGATGACGACGAGGATTCGCCACCGATTTCGATTGCTTAGACTGATTCCGCCCCTAGAGGGCGGATTTTTTTAGCTTTGACTTTTTTAGGTTTTTCCCTTAGAATAAGGGGTTATGCTCATGAAAGAACGTTTAGTTAAAGCTTATGAAATAATGCGCTTGTCTCAGCGCATTCTTTTTGTGGCGCATTTGCGCCCGGATGGCGATGCCTTATCTTCAGTTTTAGCTTTGCGTTTGATTGCCTCCGATTTAGGCAAAGAAAGTTTTGTTTTTTGTAAGGATAAAAATCCAGAACTATTTGATTATTTGCCCGGTTTTTCCCATATTCATGGCAGCGTAGAAAGTTTACAGCAAGCCATTGGTCGAGCTGAAGATTGGTATCAATATTTTGATTTAATTGTGGTTGCCGATTGCGGCTCTTTAGCCCGGACTGCTTTAGTCGAAGAAATTAAAGTTTTCAAAAGATATGGAGGAAAAATTATTGAATTTGATCACCATCCGCGTATTGATGATTACGCTGATTTAGAGATTCGTTATCCCGAATTATCTTCTACGGCCGAATTAGTTTATAATTTTATTATTGTTAATAAGGTTATGTTTAGCCGTGAGTTGGCTGACTGTATTTTAACGGGAATTTTAACCGACACCGGCAATTTTCTCTATCCCTCTGCTTCTGACGCTACCATGCAAGCTGCCTCAGCGTCTTTAGAGGCGGGGGCTCATTATGCCAAGATTGTTAATTATACTTTGCGCAATAAGGATGTGGCCATGATTAAGATGTGGGGTTTGGCTCTAGAACGTTTGCGTTTAAATCCACGCTATCAAATAGCCACTTCGGTGATTACTCGCGATGATATTTTACAGATTTTTGGCAGCGACAATCTTGATAGTGCTGCTGAAAGTGATTTTTTTAGCGGGCTGGCCGGTTTTCTTAGTAATTTAGCCGGAGCAAAAGCCATTATGCTTCTTTATGAAGATCAGCGTGGTTTAGTTAAAGGCAGCCTACGCAGCACTCCTGATGGTATTTTGGTGGACAAATTAGCCCGGGCTTTAGGCGGCGGCGGTCATGAGCGTGCTTCTGGTTTTGCCCTGCCCGGACGTTTAGTGCAAAGAGAAAAAGATTGGCTTGTTGTTAATTAATTAAAATATAAAATAAAAAGTTCTTTTAATAAATTCACCCTTAAATTGTTTAGTCATGGCTAGTTTAGAAGAAGTTAAGAAAAAGGTGCAAACCTATTGGTATGCCGAGCCCCTGAATCCGGCAACCAATGAATCCATTGCCAGAGAATTGGCAAAAAGTGCAGACGTCTCCGAAGCTATTAATTTAGATGTCGGTGATGGTGCTCAACACTCGGTTTATCAATTACCCAGCTATCAACTGGTTTCAATGTTGTATGCCGGCAAGAGACAATTTAGTTTTAAATTTAAAATTTATCGTCGCCAGGGAAAATATGGCAAAGTAGCTGAATGGAAATTTGGCGAAAAAAAGAAAAGCGGTATTTAAATTTAAAACAATTTGGTTTAGCAAAAAGGACCCTCCGGGCCCTTTTTTCTTGTTAAAAAATTATTTATTTCTTAACCTTTTGCTGCTGTTGGCGCCAGGCTTTGATTTTAGCATGGTTGCCTTCGAGGAGGACGCTTGGTACTTTATATTTTTTACCAGCGGCACTAAAGACGGCGGGGCGAGTATATTGAGGATATTCAAGAGTATTAGTCTCTGAATGCGATTCTTCATTAATACTTTCAGCATTGCCTAAGACTTCGGGCAGAAGGCGGGTGATTGAATCAATAATAACTAGAGCGGGGAGCTCACCACCGGTTAAAACATAGTCGCCAATGGAAATTTCTGCATCGATAAACTTTTTGATGCGAGCATCAACGCCCTCATAGCGGCCACAAACAAAAATTATCTCTTCTAGTTTAGAATATTGTTTAGCTAACTTTTGGTTCCAGGTTTTGCCGCTAGCGGACAGGAGAATAACCTTTCTTTTAGCCTCTTTAGTTTTACTTTTCTTTTTTAAATCAGTTAAGGCGGCATAAAGGGGCTCAATTTTCATGAGCATGCCGGCACCACCGCCATAGGGAGCATCATCAACCGTGCGGTGACGGTCATTAGTCCAGTCGCGGGGATTATATTTATCCAGCTTGATTATTTTTTTATCCAGAGCCCTTTTGATAATACTATCTTGGAGATAGGAATCGAGAATGTCTGGAAAGATGCTTAAAAGTTTGAATTTCATATTTATTATTTTATAACAAAAAAGCCAGATTGGGAAATCTGGCTTTTTCTATCTTTTATCTAGAGATTAAATCTTCAGATCGTCCAAGGCGGAAGTATCAACATCGCCAAGGTCAGAAGTGTGCTCGTTAGACGGGCGGCTGCTGCGGCGATTACCTCCCTCCGGGTCATAGATTTTCAAATTGACGCGAGAGTTATTTTTAGCGCCGACAATCTTTAACAAGGTGCGAATCGCTTGCGCGGTCTGACCCTTGCGGCCGATGACGTAACCCATATCGGCAGGATTGATTTTCAGGGTTAAAAGTACCCCCATCTCATCCACGGTCCGATCAACGGAGACATCATTAGGATTGCTGACGATGCTCTTTACGATCATTTCGAGAAACTGTTTGTCTGCTTCCATATTTGTTGTTACTGGGCTTTCAAATCAGTCGGGCGAACGCTCGTCAAACTTGAAAGATCCTAGACTTAAATTATATTACCTTGCTCACGCAAGATTTATACTAATATTATAATTATTGCCCGCCTTTGTCAATTTAGGCCTGGTCAACGGGGGCTTCTTCCACGACTGGGGCCGGAGTTTCGGCAGGGGCTTCTTCCACGGCTGGAGCGGTTGCTTTTTCCGCGGCGGCGCGTTTATCCGCCTTGGCTTTTAACTGAGAAACCCGTTTTTCGTTAACCTTTCCTGCTTTTGAGGCGGTTACCTTCTTGCCTTCAATTATCCCTTTACCAATTAAAAGATTATTAATGGTAGCGGTCATGCCGGCGCCTTTTTCTAGCCAGTATTTAACTCGGTCGCCTTTTACTTGCAAATCTTTGGAATAGGGGTTATAGGAACCCAAAATTTCTAAAGAATTACCATAAGGATCGCGGCCCTTTTCGGAAATAATCAGGCGGAAAACTTTTTTGTTGGTTTTGCCGATTTTAGACAATTTAATCATTAACATAGGTGTTTTTAGAGGCGCATCCGAGCGGTAAATCCAGACGAATAACGCTGTTGTATTTTTCTATATTGACAAATATTAGCTTAATGCCCAGAAAAAGTCAAGTTAGAAGCGTGGTCTTCTGGGGGCGTCATCGCGCCTCGGAAAGCGACCGCGATCACCGCCGGGAGCCGGGCGACGGAAGCCACCCATGCGATTTTCCGGACTGCCTTTACCTTTTTCGTCTTTCCAATAGGCTTCATTTTCGCTTAAACCTTTCATGGTGAGGTTAATGCGTCCCTGATCATCAATTTCGATAATTTTTACAGTAACTATGTCACCGATATTGAGTAAATCACCAGGAGTATTAACGAAGTAGGGCGCAAGTTCGCCGGCCCTCACTAAGCCGTCTTGGCTGTTGTTTAATTGGACGAAGGCGCCGAAATCCATCATTCTTACCACCTTACCAGTAAATATTTCTCCGACTTCAAAAACATGGACAATGGCTTTTACTTGCTCAACCGCCTCGTTAACTTTAACGCTATCAGTGCCGCAGACCATTACTAGGCCGTCATCATCGATGTCGATGCTGACACCGGTTTCATCAATAATTTTATTAATAACTTTTCCGCCCGGACCGATGATAGCGCCGATTTTTTCAGGATCAACATGGAAGCTGATAATTCTCGGAGCATAAGGGGATAGTTCGGTGCGGGGAGCGGGAATGGCGTCAGTAATAACTTTTAAGATTTTATTTAAAGCTTCGCGCCCTTGTTTAAAGGTTTGCTTCATGATTTCTGGAGTGAGGCCTTCGGTCTTAGTATCTAATTGGATGCCAGTTAAGCCAGTATCGGTACCGGTAATTTTAAAGTCCATGCCGCCATCTCCGTCTTCTAAATCTTGGATATCAGTTAATACTTGCCATTTGCTTAAGTCTTTATAAGAAGCTAAGCCCATAGCGATGCCCACCACTGGTTTTTTAATAGGAACGCCAGCATCCATTAAAGCGAGAGTGGAGGCGCAGGTAGAAGCCATTGAAGAGGAACCATTAGAACCAAGGGTTTCGCTGACCACGCGGACAGCGTAAGGAAAATCTTCTTTATTAGGAATCATCGGCAGCAAAGCTTTCTCGGCTAGAGCACCATGTCCGATTTCTCTTCGGCCAGTGCCGCGTAGCGGAGAAGCTTCACCCACGCTGAAAGGCGGGAAATTATAGTGATGCATGTAGCGCTTCTTGCTTTGCCCTTCCATGCCTTCCAGTGATTGTTCTAGACCAGGAGCACCTAAAGTTACAATTGATAAGACCTGGGTTTCGCCCCGAGAGAATAGGGAGGTGCCGTGATCGCGGGGGAGTAGACCAACTTCTGCGTTTAAGGCGCGGATTTCATCAAGAGCTCGACCATCAACGCGTCTGCCTTCTTCTAAGATAGCGCGCGTTATTTCTTCATCAACTATTTTTTCCACTAGCGATTTAATGGCGTAGCCGCGTTTATCGGCGCTGATATTTTGGGAGAAAAGATAGGCGTCTAATTGTTCTTTAATTGCACCAATGGCTGCCTTACGTTCGCCTTTAGTATAATATATTTTATCAAATAAAATATTTTTTACATTTTCTCTCAACCAAGTTTCGCCGAGATTAAGGAGGGTTTTTTTATCTTCTTCTTGCTTGAGTTCATCTTCGCTCTTTAAAGATTTTTTAATGCTGACAGTCTTAGGAGTGACTTGTTTTTGTAATTCTACAATCAAGTCAATGGCTGGCTGCATTTTTTCTTGACCAGCCAGAATTGCCTCCAAGATTAAATCTTCTGAGACTTCATTAGCACCGGCTTCAATCATGATAGTTTTTCCTTTGGTGCCGGCTACTACTAAGTCTAAACTGCTTAGAGCTTGCTCAGCATAGGTGGGATTGAAAATGAATTCATTTTCAATGCGGCCGATGCGGATGCCGCCGATGGGGCCGCGCCAATCTATTCCAGAAATAGCGAGGGCCGCGGAAGAGGCGACGAGGGAGACGATATCATGGTCGTTTTCTTGGTCAACTGCCAGTACCGTGATAATCACTTGGACATCGCGGCGGTCGTCTTGATCAAAAAGCGGGCGAATCGAACGATCAATCATACGTCCGGTCAAAACGGATTCATCAGTAGGGCGGCCTTCGCGCTTAACCCAGCGGGAACCTTTAATGATGCCGGCTGCGTAAAGTTTCTCTTGAAACTCCACCATTAAAGGGAAGAAATCAATTCCTTCCCGAGAAGATTTGTTTTGCACGACGGTGGCCATGACTACGGTTTCGCCGTATTGGACCAAGACGGCGGAATCGGCCTGTAAAGCCATTTTACCAGTCTTAATAGTGAGCTGGCGGCCAAGCCAGTCAGTACTAACTATTTTTTCCATATTGTTTTTGAGCCTGGCCTTTAAATTACAGAACTGTATAGCCTTCCGCTCGGATAATTAAATAATTAGGCGCGCGCGAATCATCTACAGTGCTATCTATTTAAAGGTCAGGACATTAATAAAAAATTTTGATTTACTAAAAGATCGGCCTAGCGGCCGATCAAGAATTTACGGTCGCTGCTAAGATCGATGAAGTCATCGACTTCTTCGATTAAGCGGGAAGAGCAGGTCTTACGGAAAGCCATTACTTCCACTAGACAGCCTTTATTGTTCTGCAGGTAGGATACTAACGGTAGATAATCACCGTCGCCAGAAACTAAAACAATCACATCTAATTTATCGGCAAGCTTGATCGCGTCAATTGCAATTCCTACATCCCAGTCAGCTTTTTTAGCACCGCCGGCAAAAATTTGCAGGTCCTTCATTCTCACTTCAAAACCTTGCTGGCTTAAAGCTTCAAAGAAGGCAGTTTCTTCCTCATTTTCTGCCCGGATAACATAAGCAGTGGCCCGGATCAATTTCCGGTCGGCCACTGCTTTGCTAAGTATTTCTTTAAAGTTAACGCGTCTGCCGTAAAGGTTTTTAGCAGAATGGTACATGTTGGCGACATCTATCAAGACGCCGACGCGCTGTTCTTTGTGTTTAATCATAAGTAATTATTCATTTTCTTCCGTCTCTTCTGGAATGATTTCTGCCACCTCTTCTTCATCTTCGTTGGTGACGCTATATTTCTTTTCTTTTAACTTTTCTTCCTCTTCTTCGGCTTGTAATTTTTGAGCAATCTTTAACTTAAGCTTTTCAGCTAATTCTTTAAATTGATCAAAATTTTCTTTTTGTAAATATTTTAAGAGTTTGCGGCGCTCGCCTACTTTTTTCAATAAACCGCGGCGGGAAGAGTAGTCATGCTTATGCTGTTTCAGGTGTTCGGTCAATTGTTTAATTTCTTCAGTTAAAATCGCAATTTGAACTTGCGGAGAGCCGGTATCAGTATCATGAACGCGGAATTTCTTAATGATTTTTTCTTTGTTTTTTTTATCTAACATAGTTTTTTCGCTTTTTCCGAGAAAGGGGACTTGCACCCGTCTCCCAGAAGAAGTGGTTATTTATAAAACGCTTATTTCAGCGCGTTGATTTTTTTAGCCAAACGAGATTTCTTGCGGGCAGCATTGCCTTTTTTGATAACTCCTTTTTTAGCAGCCTTGTCCACCGCCTTCATTACCAAGGCCAGGTCTTCTTTCACGCTCTTATCAGCCGCTTGCACTTTTTTTAGGCTCTTTTTGACAGCGGTTTTCATGACGTTTTTAACTTTGAGATTGGCGGCTTCTCTCTTTACGCTCTTGCGCAGTTCTTTTTTCGCCGATTTCTTATTAGGCATACAAAATTTTTGATAAATTAGGTAAATTATTAAAAGTATTCTTATGTTAGCACAAAACTAAACAAAAATCAAGACCCAGTTAGGACTGATTTTGGGGTGATATTATTGTAAAAATGAGCTTTTATCCTAGAGAAATTATTTGCAATCCCTTTTCTCTGATTTCCTCTTCCGTCCAGAAGAGTTTTTCAATCTTAAATTGATTTACTCCCAGGACTTTTTTCTCTAATGTTCGCCCAGTATATTCTTTAGTTTCGGGGTTATATTCTTTCAAAACTAACAAATCGCCAGTCTTGATTATAAAGTCGTTTAAACGGAGTTCGAAGGTTTTACTGCCGTCCATGATTTCTTGGAAATATTGAGGCAGAATTTTTTTCTTTATAATCATATAAATGTCGGGGTACTGGGACTTGAACCCAGAATCTCCTGCTCCCAAAGCAGGCGCCCTAGCCAATTAGGCCATACCCCGTTATTTTAATTCTTGAATTTTTTCTTCAAAAAGTCAATCCAACCAATTAGACGGAAAAAAAGAACGACGTTGTTTATTCTTAAATGGATTGTCCCGTGTTGAAGTTTATTTTTAACTTTACTCCGACTAGATTTGCTAATTACATGACTTACTCGTAAGAAGTTATTATCATGCAAGCCTGTGGTTTTCTTCCAGAATTCTATATTTTTTGCATCGTCGTTGACGTTGTGAGACATTAATTGGACCTTGATATCAGATTTTTTTATTGGCAGGAACTTAAAGAAAAACTTTATCATCACTTTAATCATTTCTGGATCTGAGTTAGCAAAATCTATACTTTTCCACTTACTCCCTTCAGCACCTTTTTTATAGCCTTCGCCCCAATAGAGAGCCAAACCCGTCAGAAATAAAGGGTCATCAGAAAATTTTTTTGCTTCATTCTCGGCTTTTATTCTATTTTTTCCATGATTTTCTTGCGTTATTTTGCTTCTAAGTTTATTTCTTTGTATTAATTTTATTATTTTTGTAGACCGGACATGCTGGTTTATTTTTTCTTTTGACTGAGGGTTTAATTCAATATTTTTTAACCAAGAGCTTAAAGTGCTTTTGGGGACATTAAGGCTGTCCCTTATTTGGCTGTAAGTAAGACCGTTATATCTTAATTTTATCGCTGTAGTTTTATCTTTTCTCATAAAAAAATGAACCCAATATTATCAATTTATCATGGGTTCATTTTTTTGTCCACTTATTTGTGCCCCGGGTCAGAATTGAACTGACGACACAAGGATTTTCCTTTATTGGTGCTTAGGTTTCCCTAAGGATTGGACTATATCATCTCCGTTTTATCAAAAGATAAAGGGCGGAGTCGGGCGCTCGCGGCGGGGTTATTGTTGGGCTCACCCGCTAGTCTCTACACCTTCTTCAATCTAAAACCCGATTGAAGCTTGGCTCGGGATTGCCTGGCGTAAAACGCTGAAGGTTTCCCCGAATTCACCCGATTTTCATTCCAGTGTTTCCACTGAACGGACCGAAAATCCAGTCCTTTGCTCTACCACTGAGCTACCGAGGCCTGACTGAAAACAGATTAGTTGCGGGAGCTGGATTCGAACCAGCGACCTCCAGGTTATGGGCCTGGCGAGCTGCCAACTGCTCTATCCCGCTATTTTTTAATTTTTGAACGGCAAAGTGGGCAATGGAGGATTCGAACCTCCGACCTCAACATTATCAGTGTTGCGCTCTAACCAACTGAGCTAATTGCCCTTAATTTTAGGAAAGTAACAATAAAAAATAAGTTTCTGGCAACTTCTTGATAAAATATAACAGAATAGAAATAAAAAAGCAAGCGTTTTTTTGGGCTGATTTTTAACTTAAATCTGCGGTTAACAGGAAGAGTTCGCTTTTGATATCAGCCTGACCTTGCTTATTTTTAAAATCAAGGAGAAGTAGTTTATCTAGATTGCTTTGGAGTTCGTTTAAGGAGAACTTGGCGCTTTGGCTTATACCCTTCTTTACTACGAAGGGGTGGAGTTTTAATTTGCTGACGAGCTGGTTTTCACTTAGGCGTTCTTGAGATTGCATTACTTTGATTTGAAGCATGATTTTAAATTGGCGCTGGAACATGGCGAGTAGGTATTCCGCGCTTAGACCGGCGGCAAATTGTTCGGCCAAGAGCTGGAGGGCGGCTTTACTGTTTCTAGCCCCTAAAGCATCAGTGAGGGCAAAAATATTGTCTTCGATCTCACCCTTTACCATCTCTTGGACTAGGGTGTTATCAATGATTTTCCCGTTACTGGCGGCTAATAATTTTTTAATTTCATTATCCAGGCGCCAGAGATCATTGCCGGTGCGGGCAATGAGCAAGGAGAGGGCGCTGGGGGTAATTTGCCCCTTGTGGTCGGCGATTATTTTTTTAGCCCAATCTAAGGTTTGAGTATTATTCAAAGGTTTGAATTCTTGGACAAAGGGCTGTTTTAAGAGCCAGGCGTATAATTTTTTTGCTTCTGCTTTTAATTTGGTAGGAGTAGTCTCTTCCTCGCTAAAGACAATCGCATTATCTTCAGCCCCAGCATTTTTAGAGCACAATTGTAAAAGCAGGCTAAAAACTTCTTCATCTTTGTTGAGAAAAATGTTTTCAATAATTACCATTCTTTTTTTGGTAAATAAAGAAGCGCCGCTGATTTTTTCTTGAAGTTCCTGGCGGTTGCTTTGCTTGCCGTCGAGCACTACTAAACTTTGCCCCAGGACGTCAACGGCGGCCATGAAACGTTCTTTTAGTTCTTTAAGTTTTTGCCGTCTTCGAAAAGAGTCGGCACCGTGCAGCAGAAAAATCATAGAGAAATTATTTGCCAATCATCAATTTTTTTACCTAAAAAGCCTTCTCCTAATTTCAGGAAACTCTCCGGCTTATCAGTCAGGCAAAAGCGTCGCTTGCCTTCAAGTTTGCTAGTGCTTTTAAAATCAGGGTGGCGCTCTAAATACTCGCTCAGGCTGAGGGCGACAATTTCGCCGGGATCAGGCACGCGGCAATTTTTTCCCATTATTCGGCGTGCATCTTTAAGCAGGAAGGGGTAGTGGGTACAGCCTAAAATCAAAGTCTCCACCTTTTTATTTTTTAAAGGGTGTAGATATTTTTTAAGAATTTTATTACTGACATCTTTACCGGCAAAACCTTCTTCGATTAAAGGTACAAGCAAGGGGGCGCTGTTACTGATTATTTGCGCTTCTTTGTTTATTTTTTTAATTTCATGTTCATAGGCGCCGGAGTTAATGGTGGCGCGGGTACCGATGACGCCAATTTTTTTGCTTTTAGCGGCGTATTCAGCTAAAGGAATAATTACTCCCAAGATGCGGCGGTCCGGATATTTTTTAGGAAGATATTCTTGTTGCAGGCGGCGGAGCGCTTGGGATGAGGAAGTATTGCAGGCAAGGATGACGAGACGGCAGCCTTCGGCAAAGAGAAAATCAACCGCCTCTTTGGTATAGCGGTAGATTACTTCTTGGGAATGGCCGCCATAGGGAACGCGGGCGGTATCACCTAAATAGAGATAGTCATATTGCGGCAGTTTTTTTAAAAGATGCTTAAGGACGGTCAAGCCGCCTAAGCCGGAATCGAAAACGCCGATGTTATTATTTTTTTTATTGCTGGGCATAGTATTTAAATTGATCACCGCGCTCTTTATAGTTTTTAAAAATGCCAAAACTGGCGCAGGCGGTGGATAAGAGAATGACATCACCGGCTTGAGCGGCTTGTCGCGCTTGTTTGACCGCTTGAGCCATGCTCTCGGCCTGATAGATTTTTTTGGGATCAAGACCAGCTGCTTTAACTTCTAATAAGAGCCGAGGAGTCGCTTCTCCTTTTAAGAGTACTAAAGCTTTCACTTTTTTGGCTATAACTTGTGCTAACGGTTTAAAATTTGCCCCCTTATCAGCGCCGCCGGCAATTTGAATAATTGGCGCGGAGAAGGAGACTAAATCAAGGGCAGTACTTTCGGGAGTGGTTGAGAAGCTATTGTCAAAATATTTAATCCCGTTTTTTTCGCCCGCAAACTCTAAGCGGTGTTCTAGGTTTTTAAAATTTTTAATAGCAGCCGTATAGACTCCTTTCGGAATTTTTATCGCCTGGCTTAAAGCCACGGCTGCTCCGACATTTTCTTGATTATAGATTCCTTGGAGGCGGGAGCTTAAATCTGAGGCTTGGAAGTAGATAATTTTTCCTGGCATTGTTTCTTTTTCCAGCTTTGTCTGTAATTTTTTATTAGCAACTAAGATTTTATTATTTTGATGCTGGGCAACTTTAAGTTTAGCTTGCCAATAGGCATGGTAGGAACGGTGGTAATTAGGATTTAAGGGGTCAGCGGGCGCTAGATGCTCTTTAAAGAGATTGGTAATGATAGCATAACGTGGACCGAAATTTAAATCTTCTAGTTGGAAGCTGGAGAGTTCCATCACTATCCAGTCATTTTTACGGATTTGGTCAAAGAAGCTAAAGGGAGCGACGCCAATATTGCCGCCCAGCCAGACGCGTTTTTTTGCTTTTTTTAAAATTGCCACCATTAAAGAAGCGGTGGTGCCTTTGCCCTTGCTCCCGGTTACGCCGATAGTTTTAGTGCTGGGACAAGCCGCAAAAAAATATTCCATCGCACTGGTTACTAGGGTGCCGTGAGTTATAGCTTTCTGTACTCCGGGGCAGAGTAGAGGCCAGCCGGGAGAGCGAAATAAGACTTCAAAGTCTTCTAGGTCTTGGTTGAATTTAGCTTCTACCCGCCAAGCTAGTTTGGGGAGGTGTTTTTTTAGGGCAGGATTTGACTGGATGATTGCCTTTAACTGTTCTTCTGTTCTTTGGTCGCAGATAGTGACGGTATGGCGGTAGCCATGTTTAAAGAGCCAGGCTAAGAAAGCTTGATTTTCTTTGCCTAGACCGAGCAGAGCAATATTTTGGGAATTGAGAAACATATTATTTTAATTCTCCCCAGTTATGACCGCTGGCCGCCTCGACAATCACCGGTACAGCCAAGGGCAGGGCTTCGGCCATTAATTTTTTTAGGGCTTCCGAGTGTTTTTCTAGCTTATTCGCTTTCACTTCAAAAATCAATTCGTCGTGGACTTGAAGCAGGAGGCGAATTTCTTCTTCTTGGCCATTTAAATATTTATCAATATCTAACATGGCTTGTTTAATCATATCAGCGGCTGTTCCTTGGATGGGCATATTAATGGCCATGCGTTCGGCATCACGGCGGATCTGAGGCATATCAGATAACAGGTCGGGCAAGGGGCGACGGCGCTTGAAGAGGGTTTCGGCATACCCTTTAGTACGGGCATCGGTAATGAAACGGTCCATCATTTTTTTAATGCCAGGATAAACTTCTAAGTAGCGGTCGATGAAGTCCTTGGCTTCGGCGTAGCTGATGCCGGAGCCTTGGCTGAGACCATGTGGTCCTTGGCCGTATAAGATACCGAAATTAATAGCTTTAGCAGCTCGGCGCATTTCTTTTGTTACCGCTTCTAAGGCAACGCCGTTAATGGCAGCGGCAGTGGCGGCGTGAATGTCTTCATTTTTCTGAAAGGCCGACATCATTTTTTTATCTCGGGAGAGATGGGCGGCTAGGCGTAGTTCAATTTGAGAATAATCAAGTCCGAGCAGGACATAATCTTTTTCTGAGACAAAGGCGGCTCGAATTTCCCGACCCTCTTCGGTGCGGGTGGGAATATTTTGCAGGTTGGGGTCAGTCGAAGACAGGCGTCCAGTGGCGGCTACGCTTTGGTTATAGCTAGTGTGGATGCGGCCATCATGGGCATTAATCAGGGCGGGTAAAGCCAGAACATAAGTGTTCTGCAGTTTGCTTAGTTCTCGATATTCTTGGATGAGAGTAATAATTTCATGTTGGTCGCGCATTTTTTCCAGCTCATCATCCGCCGTAGAAATTCCAGTTTTGGTTTTTTTTAAACCTCTATTATCTAAACCTAAAGTTTCAAAGAGAATATGTTGGAGCTGTTTGGGTGAATTGAGATTGAATTCTTCGCCGGCGAGACGATAGGCTTCTTTAGTTAATTCATCGAGGCGTTTTTCCAATTTTTTTGCTAATAGTTGGAGGGGCTTAGGGTCGAGTTTGATGCCCCTGTCTTCCATCTTCGCCAGGACATTTAGTAAAGGCATTTCTAAGTTATAGAAAAGCTTGTCCAAGTCGACGGATTTTAATTCTTGACTGAGAATTTTTTGCAGCTGCCAGGCGCAATCGGCATCTTCGCCGGCGTATTGTGCCATTTTTTCAGCGGGCACTTGAGAAAAGGCTACCGCTTCTTTGCCTTTACCAATCAATTCTTCCGTACTTATTTTTTCCCAACCGAGACTGCGGAAAGAAACGCTGTCTAAGTTATGCTGACGATTTTCCGGGTTGAGGAGATATGATGCTAAGAGGCTATCAAAGTTGATTCCTTGAAGCTTGATGCCATGGCTATTTAGGACGCGGTAATCGAACTTAAGATTGTGGCCGTATTTCTTGATTTTTTCATCTTCTAAAATTGGCCGGAGCTGTTTCAGCCAGGCATGGGTAGATTTCTTTTCTTTTTGGTAGCTGAACAGATCAATATTTTCCGCCGTTTGCGCCCCTAAGTGGAGATAATAGGCACTCCCTGCTTGCCAGGAAAAAGACAGTCCCAGCAGTTGAGCGTCTAAAGGATTAAGTCCTTCTGTTTCTGTATCCAGGGCAAAGGCTGCCTGTTTTTTTAGCTCTTTTAAGAATTTATTAAAGCTAGTTTCGTCACTAATTAGTTGGTATTTTTTTTCAGCTTGATTGCGAGTGAATTTATCTTGATAATTTTCGGTCTGGGCAGCGGTGGCGTCGCTTTGGTGTAAGTTTTTTACTTGTTTTAATTTGCCGAGTAGAGAGCGGAACTCTAATTCTTGAAAAAGGGTGATAGCTTGATTTTCGTCAAAAGAATCGAGCCGGAATTCTTCCCATTTTATTTGGATTGGCGCCTCGCGGTTGATGGTAGCTAAATTTTGACTGAGGTAGGCCTGATCTTTTTCGGCTAATAATAATTCTCGCAGGCGGGGTTTAATTTTTTCATTACTGGCTTCGGCGGCCGCGTAGACACCATCAAGAGTCTCAAAGTTTTGCAGGAGTTCCGTTGCTCCTTTTTCACCAATACCTTTTACCCCGGGAATATTATCGCTAGCATCGCCGCGCAGGGCCTTATAGTCAATAATTTGATTAGGACGGAGACCATAGCGCTCTTGGACTTCTTTATCACTATAGAGCACGCTTTCATTTAAGCCTCGGCTCATGGTGTAAACACTGGTGCGGGTATTAATTAGCTGCAGGGTGTCCATGTCCCCGGTAATAATAATGCTGTGCCAGTCAGTCTCGGCCGCGGCTTTCTGGGTAATGGTGCCGATAAGGTCATCAGCTTCGTAGCCGTCTAGTTCAAAAATAGGAATATCTAAGACTTTAGCCACTTCTTTTACTAAGGGAATTTGCTCATAAAGCTCATCGGGAGCCTTGGTGCGGGTAGCTTTATACTCCGTATATTGTTCGTGGCGGAAGGTGGGGGCGGGGCGGTCGAGGGTGAGGACCACAAATTCTGGGCGTAATTCCAAGAAAGCCCTTAAAATGAAGGAAGTGAAGCCGTAGACGGCATTGACTAGGCGGCCATCTTTAGTGGTCATCGTCGGCGGCAAGGCGTGAAAACTGCGGTGAATTAAAGCGTTACCGTCAATAATTATGAATTTAGGGGGTATTTTTTGCATGTCTTTATTTTAGCACGGGCACAAGTGAATAGGCAAAGCCTGTTTAGGCATAGAAAAAAGGCACCCCCCGGGAGATTAGGGTGCCTTTTTGCAAAGAGCAAAGTTTCTTGAGTTAGGGCGGTAAGTCTGGGTACGCATTTTTGCGTAAGTGCGCTGAATGCGTTTTTGTGCGCCAGATTGGGGCGCAGATCTTTCCCCCTGAACTCAAGAAACATGGAGGAACAACAATTGGCTGCGGCATTATGGCCATTAGGGCACATAAGCAAAATAAGCAGCTACCGGCGTAAACAGTGATGGTTAGTTCCATGTTTCTTAATTTGGTACCAGTATCTTAATATAATTAATAAAAAAGTCAAGGTCTCTTTCTCAGATGGAAATTTTTGGTTTTTTAGACTTGTTTAGTTTTACCATCCTCCCGCTTTCTGATAAAATAGATACATCAATTATTAATTTTAAATTTATGCGCAAAGTTGCTTTATTTTTTGGCGGTTTAGGTAACGAAGCTTCGGTTTCCGTGGTTTCCGCGACTAATGTGGCGGCTAATTTTGATCAGAAACGCCAGCGTCTAGTTTTGGTATATTGGCATCGCGATGGTTATTTCTATAAATTAGAAAAGATGGCGGACGCGAAGAAGCCATCAGTAAAAAAACGTTTGGCTGTTTCTGACTTTAAAAAATATTTTGACTCCGCGCTTTTAATGACTCATGGTCGTTATGGTGAAGACGGCGTCTTGCAGGGAATTTTAGAGAGTCAGAAGATACCTTATAGCGGTTGCGGAGTTTTGAGTTCGGCTCTTTGTATGGATAAGGCGGTTTTTAAATTATTAATGTCTGGGCAGAAGATTCCGCAGGTTCCGTTTTTTCTTTTAGACTATTCTCGCCATAGCCAGAAAGAATTGTCAGCCATTGTCGCTAATGCTCAGAAGAAGTTGCGCTTGCCCGTTTATGTGAAGCCAGCTAATTCTGGTTCTTCCGTTGGTATTAGTAAGCTCGATTCTTGGAAACAATTAGTGGCCGCCCTGAAAGAAGCTCGCCGTCATGATTATAAGATTATTTTAGAGCAAGGTTTAGTGAAGCCGAGAGAAATTGAAGTAGCGGTTTTAGGGAATGATAAATTAACTGTTTCTCGACCGGGAGAATTACGTTTGCCCCAAGATTTCTATGATTTTGAAGAAAAATATCAGAAAGGAAGAACTGAAGTCTTGATTCCTGCGCCCCTGGAGAAAAAACAAGAAAAATACATTCAAGAATTAGCCGCTCAGGCCTATCGCTTGGCTGATTGCCGCGGCTTTTCTCGGGTTGACTTCTTTTTGTCTGGAAAGAAATTGTATTTAAATGAAATTAATACTCTGCCGGGCTTTACCGATATCTCGATGTATCCGCAGCTAATGATGAAGATGGGAATGAGCTATTCTGGTTTGATTAATAAATTAATTGATTTAGCTGCTTAAAGCAGTTGCTTCTTCTTTATGACAACGACTATCGCTCTATTATTTTTAGCCGCTGTCTTTTTTTCTATTTTAGGTCGGGGCGCGGATTTATTAGTCGGCAATTTACGAGCCTTGGCTGATAAAACAAAGATTCATCCGGTTCTTTTGGGGACAATCTTAGGGTTTTTGACTACTATCCCTGAATTTATGGTTGGCTTAAATGCGGTGAGGCGCGACATGATTGCCATTTCTCTTGGTAATATTTGGGGGGGAATTGTTGTTATTTTCGGCTTTATTCTCGGGCTCTCAATTATTTTTCAACGAGAGATTAAAACAGATGGCAGGCTACGAGTTATTCTTCCCAGTTTTATTTTAATAACTTTTTCAATTTTTTTAGGATTGAAAGGAAGCCTCCATTATTATGACGGTCTTTTATTAAGCGCCTGTTATTTATTATTAGTTTATTTAGATTATTTAGCAGGAGGTAATTACCAAGCTGATGACTCGGCGGAACGGGCTGTTTTAAGGGAAGAATCTCCGTCTCGTGGCTGGATTCGTTTTTGGGAAAAACTTTTGTATTGGCACCGGGAATTGAGCCGAGAAACGCGCTGGGCTTTAATTGGTTTATTTCTAGTCTCCGTTTCTTCTTATGCCATTATGGAATTGGCGGACATTGCCTTGGGAATTTTTCCTTTGCCCCCATTTTTAGTTGGTTTGTTAGTGTTTTCTTTGGGGACAAATTTGCCAGAAATTACTGTGGCAGTGAGGGCTCTGAAGACAAAAAATGGCTATTTGTCTTTTGGTCATCTTGTGGGTTCGGCGGTTAGTAATGTTTTAGTCTTATCGCTCTTAACTTTTATTGCGCCGGTCGATATGTTGGTGTCTTGGCGCTATTACGTTTTAATTTTATTTATTGCCTTTATTCTCTCGGCCGTTTCTTTTTTCTACGTAACGCGTCGTCGTTTTCAGCGTTGGGAAGGCTTCGTTCTCCTATCATTTTATCTTGCTTTTGTTTTGTTTGAATTACTATAAAATTTTTATTTTCAAAAAAGACCTCAATTGTAGTGAGGTCTTTTTATTTTTTAATTGGGCAAATATATCACGGCGCTAGAGTGCCTAGAGGTATTTGATTTAAGTCTAAATTGGTGATGCCAAGGCTAAGTTGCTGCATGATGGCAAAGGCTTCTTCAGGGCGGCCGAGATAGTAGCGCTTACTGTCTATCGGATTAAGATACCAGGCTTCACCGTTATTTTCTGTTTGCAGTAAAATCCGACCCAGTAGGTTATTAATTAATTGTTTGTCAACATTAATTTTTCCGGTTCTCAGGGGGCTGTAGCCATTTTCAATTTCTTGATAATCAGAGAAGCCATCATTATCGCTATCTTTTTGATCTAATTTGGTAAATAAGCCTTTCTCCATCCGGTCGGAGAGTCCGTCTTCATCTTGGTCTTTGTCTTGCATAAGTTGGCTTTTGATTAATCCAACCGGTATATTGTCTAAGTTTTTGTTACTTACACCGAGACTTAATTTTCTCATTATCACAAAAGCTTGATTAGGGCGGCCTAGGTAGTATTTATTTTTGTCTTGTGGGCTAATATACCAAGCCTCGCCTTTGCTTTCTGTCTGGATAACAATATTACCAAGAGTTTTTCTGACAATTTCTGGATTAATTTTAGTGAAGTCTAATTTTACCCTCTCAAGAAAGGCAGCTTCTTCATCTTCAGACTTTTTTTCGACTGGGGGTTCATTGTTATTGGCGCAGGGGCGGATTAGGCTGAGTTGCTGTTCAGTGCTAAGGCTGCAATATTTGGGTGATTTGGAAATAACAGTTCTAATTTGAAAGTCGTTGCTACAAGCGCCCCATTCACTGTATTCTATTTGGCTGCAATTATTACTTATATTTCCCCCGCCGCCGGACGGACGATTAATTACCTTAACCAAACGGGTTGCACTCGCTTGGTTGCCGGCGCTATCAATCACGCTATAAGTTATCAGATAATTACCAGTTACATTTTTGTTAACAGGATTATCTATTGTGATACTAGTGCTAATATTGCCATCAATATCATCCTGAGCAATCGCGCCGCCATCATTATAATTACTGTCTTTATAGATAGTGACGGGATTTTCTCCGATAACGGTGATGACTGGAGCATCATCTTTAATAATTTCAAATACTTTTTCCGAATAGCCGCCAGTGTAATTGAAGCTTATCACGCCATCATTATCGGCTGTTTCTACGGCAAGCAGACCGCCATCTACTTGAATACGATACTTTTGGCCAGACAAAAGATCGCCGACTTCACGAACAGAAGAGGCTGCGTTTGCATTGCTACTTTCTTTCCATTTTTTATAGTAGTCGCCGGTAGTATTCCAAGTATCGATGTTAATTGTAATTTCTCCTCTTGACGGCGTGATGTCTAGAGGGATATTGCTAATAGTACTTGTGCTCTGAGCGGGGATGTTTATGGATATTTGTGCCTCTAAAGCAGAAGTGACGGTGGTAGTGGCATTAAGGAAGGGGCGATTGGAGTCGGTGATAGTTAGATTAGTACTGGAAGCAGTCGTGAGAATATTGCGCAGGGTGACTGTTATAGCTTTTTCATCGTTCACTTCGGCAGTGGCGGCCAGTAAAGATAAATTATCATTATCAATATTCTTAATTTTTACTGTTTGTGCATAGAGACGGTTAAAATCTACGGAAATAGGATTAGATGGGCTGCTAATTAAATTTGGTCCCGCCCCTCTGAATTTTAGAGATAACCAATGCCAGCGACGATTATTTTCCATCATCCAGTTCACGTCAGTAAAGTTTATATCTGTCGGGAGTGGTATGTAGTCATATTCTGAAATTGGTAATTCGTAGGAAGTTATGTCCGAAAATTCTGTGTATTTAGAAAAGCGTTCTAAGCCAAATCGACCCTCCTCGCCAACTAGATATAAGCCTCCCTGGACAGAGGCGCTGTCTATTTGAGCTAGAGGATAATCAGGTTTTTCATTAATAGCGTTTTGTACCCACACGCCGCAACCCCAGTTTTCTTCTATTGTCGGTGGGCTAAAAATTAATGATTTAGCATCAGTTGAACCTGGTTCTCCGTAGGCTTGGGCATTGCCTGGCTTGGTGAGACTAGTGTAGTAGCGAGTAGTCGTAGCTATCGTGGGGCCGACAATAAAAAGATAAATATCTTCGCTCGTATTTCCACCGGTATCAGTAACAGCGACATTAAGAGAATAGGTGCCCAGTCGGCTAGGGCTAAAACTACCACTGACGTCATTGCCAGACTTTTCGGCAGTAATTGTTTCTGCCGGATTACTGGTGATTGTATAGCTGCAATCTGTACAATCAGTATTATTGAAATGGCGCATGGCGAAAGCAAAAGTAACGGGAGTGCCGGTAGCGTAGATGCGACTTTGTTCTTGCCAGTCAATCCCTTTGTTTAGGGCGTTATAGTATAAAGAATTATTTTCCACTTTATTGGTGCCGCTGTAGGTTATGCCTCTATTATTATAGTTAAGTTGATTATTAATTACATCATTGTTACTGGATCCGGTAATAAAGATAGCTAAATCATTATAATTTAAAGTGTTATCCTCTATGGTGTTGTAAGCTGAGCCATTACTTATATGGATTGCGCTTGAAGCTTGAGGCAATCCCCCGTTATTTTCTAAGGTATTATTGTTGATTTCATTGCTATCGGCGTTATTTAGAAAGATAGCGGCGCCCTTGGCGGTTTTAATATAATTGTTAGTGAGAATATTATTGTTGGAATTGTTTAGATATATCCCGTATTCGGTTGGGCCTTCAACATTAATGTTATTTATTGTTGAGCTACTGACATTAGTAAAATTAACCGCCGTGTAGTCATTAAAAGAGGCAATGTCGCTTGTATATATTTCTTTAAATTTTATTTGGCTGATAGTAATGTTACTGCTGGTCGCCGCTTTTATTCCGTTAATACCTCGGCTAATACTGTTAAAATTGGTGATGATAATATTATCTCGGGAGGGGATATTAATTCCGGCCACCATTAAGTCGTTGTTGCCATTTAAAGAATAGCCGCCGCCATTGAGAGTGATATCAGAGGCGCCAATAGTTAGGGCGGAACCAGTGAAGGCTTCACCGCAGGTGATGTCGGCGGTTAGGGTGGTATTTTCGATTACAGTGTCACCACAGGCACAAGGCACAGCCCCGCCGCAGTTAGCCGCTCTTGCTCCATCTATTTTTATACCCATTATAGCCATAGTTACTATTACGGCTATAAATATTATATTTTTATGTAAAAACATGTTTTTTGTTTAATTTTTATAACTATATCATAGCTTATTTAGGGTTCAAACACAAAATTATTAGCATTAAATTTTTATTTATTATCTAATATTAGTATTATTTTTTTAAATAAGCTTTTTCTATTCTATTTCCATAATCTGGATAATTATGCTTAATTCTTGACAAATAGTATTTTATATGTTATAATTACTTTGTTAAGTTGAGATTCTTTAACAAACAGGACTAGATTGGATTAATTACTAAGAACGCCTATTAAGACGAATTTAGTAATTAATCCAATGTTTCAAACCTTAATTTTTAACCTTTAAACCCATCAATGATGAAAAACCTGTTTGCAATTCTCGCAGTAGCTGCGATTGCTCTTCTGAGCGCATGTAACAACAACGAAACCAAGTCGGACACTTCCTATCTGACGGATGCAGCCGCCGCCGTTGCCGTACCCACTGAAGTTGAGCCTGCGCCGCAGATTGTGACTCCCGAAAAAATCGGGGTAAGTAAGATGGAAACAAAGTTTACCCCATTCCCCAAATTTGATGGGGGAGAAGGATATGAACTCAATTTTACCATCGGACTTAAGCTTAAAGCTGACAGTGCTTCCCGGGAAATACCGGTCCATACGGTTGCCTTTAGTCCCACTAAAGGAGGTTCCGATCAGGATATCGACGTGCTGATAGCGCAAAAAATGTACAATGACGTTTTGACCGCTAAGCCTGAAGACGTTAGAGTCACCCTGTTAGACAAGCATGTTATAAAGATCGCCACCGCTGAAAAATGGGAGGGCAACAAATTCACACCCGCTGTCATTTTATGGCAGGACCCAGTCTTTAAATAGGCAATAAATCGTTCATTGAAAAAAGACCCGACACAACCGGGCCTTTTTTAATAAACAAAAAACAAGTCTGAGCTTGTTTTTTAAAAAGTATTTGTGGACCCTACAGGACTCGAACCTGCCACCCCCTGCTTGCAAAGCAGGTGCTCTACCAGATGAGCTAAGGGCCCTCTTTCTCGATAAAGCTTAGTTTACCGAGATTATTAGGACTAGTCAATATTTACTGCTTAGGAATCAGCGGACTCAGCAACCAAGTGAAAAAACTATTGCCGTTGCCGCTCATTAAAACAATGCCGATAAAAATTGCAATGACTCCTAAAATTTTGTAGCCTAGGCGGGATCCGCCTTCGGTGCCAAGCTTGTCTTCAAACCAAGCGATGCGGCCAAAGTTTTGTAAAAACCATTCCGTTTTTAGAATTAGGACCGCACCGACAGCAATGATAATGATGCCAAGGATAATCATATTTTTATTTAATATAATTTAAGGGGTTATATCTAGTTCCGTTGATAATAACTTCAAAGTGAAGATGGGAGCCAGTGGAGCGGCCGGTTGAACCCATTAAAGCAATTAGTTGCCCTTTTTCCACGTCTTCGCCTTTCTTCACTAATAATTTAGAGGCGTGGCCATAGCGAGTTTTTTTACCGCCACCGTGATTAATTACAATCGTGTTGCCATAGCCGCCATTATAGCCGCCCTGGGAGATTTCAACCGTGCCAGAATCAGCGGCATAAATTGGCGTTCCGACTTTATTAGCAATGTCGACGCCGTTATGTTTCCAAGAAAAATATTGAGTGATGCGATTGCCGGCAGTCGGCCAGGTCATCTTGTTGCTGCTAACAATCGGTTTATCAGACGAAACGATGTCTTTGATAACCGCGATACCTGAATAGCTGCTTTGAGAAGTGTTTTTAGCAATATTGCTGCTGACGCTACGTTTAACACCGGGAATAATCAATTGCTGTCCGATAGAGATTGAGCCACCCCCACTTAAATTATTACTAGCGATAATTTTATCAACATCTAAGTTATAGTCTTGGGCAAGTTTGCCGATGGTGTCGCCACGTTTAACGGTATAGAGAAAACCGTCAGTAGGGAGGATGGCAAGATTGTCGCCAGCTCTAATAATGCTGAAGGCGCCAAGGTTATTTGCCCAAAGCACGGTATTAACGTTAAGACGGAAGCGTCTGGCGATGATGCTAATAGTATCGCCAGTCTGGACGGTATAGGTAATAATAGTTTTACGTTCGGTCGGAGTTTCGGCGGCATTAGTTTCTCCCTCGGAAACTACTCCGATTTGTCTGGGTTTATTTAAACCACTTCCATTTTTAGCAATAACTGTTTCGTTGCTTTCTTCTGTTTCCGGAGTGACACCGCGAGGAGAGCTCACAGCACTTTTTTTACCAAGATATTTTTCAGCTCCAAGAGTTTGCAGATTCATGGCAATCGCTGTTTCCTGCACTAGTTCATCATTGTCTTGGCCGATATCGCTGAATTCATTTTTAACAATTTCGGCCATAACGCTTTTTCGGCTTTTGCCGACCGCGGCGCTAGCTTGTTTTTTGTCGCCAATGTTAAGGATGATGGCAGAGGAAATTAAGATTAGGGCGGCCACATGGAAAGATTTTTTCTTAATCAGCTCTCTTTTAGATTGCCGACCTAAATCATATTTTTTTACCCTGAAAATTAGGTAGTAGAGGTGGGTAAAAGGGCGATAAAGGAGAAATTTGCCTAGCAAAAACAAAGGCTTGATTAGAGCCGGAACGGCCGTTGCAATTAGCTCTTTTAAGCCCATGAGTACTTTTAGGCCTAGGAGTAGAGATTCAATGGCTATTTTTTTCAGTTTTAAGTTTTTCTTAGGAATAAAATGATTATCTTAAGTCTTTTTATACTACCATCTAAGCTCTGGTGGAGTCAATTTTTATATTACAAAATTGTTAAAAGTTAGCAATAATTTGAGTTTATTAGTATTTTAAGAAACATTTTCCATCCATCTCTTTTGGCTGTTTTAGGCCCATAACTTTCAAGATGCTGGGAGCAACGTCTTTTAGGCCGGCGCCTTTCTCAATTTTAGCTTTTTTAAGTTTTACATCTTCAGAAATTAGTAATACGGGCACGGGATTAATCGTATGGCTTGTTGCTACCCCGGCACTTTTATCTTCGGCATTACCGTGATCAGCCAAGATGAGACAGCTATACCCTGAAGCTAAGGCGGCTGTGACAATTTCCCCTTGGGCCTTATCAACCGCTTCTATGGCTTTGGCAATAATCGATATTTTCCCGGTGTGCCCAACCATGTCGCCATTTACTAAATTTACAACGACGAAATCATATTTTTTGTTTTTTATTTCCTTTACTAAACGAGAGGCAATTTGAGGCGCGCTCATTTCTGGTTTTAAGTCGTAAGTTGGAACCTTTGGAGATTTAATTAGAATTCTATCCTCACCTTTATTGGCTTTTTCTTTTTGTCCATTAAAGAAGAAGGTGACATGAGCGTATTTTTCAGTTTCGCTAATACGAAGTTGTTTTAAACCAGAGCGGCCTATGCATTCACCCAGGAGATTATCTAGAGATATGTTGGTAAAAGCGACTCTTGCCTTCATTGGCTCATAATACTGAGTCATGGCGGTAAAATTAACGGGAATCATTTTTCTCTTGAAGCCTCGGAATTTTTTTTCTATAATCGCTTTCGTTAACTGGCGTGGGCGGTCGGTGCGGAAGTTAAAGAAAATAATGCCGTCTTTTTTATTAAAACCAGAGTAGCCGTTTAAGACTTTAGGCTTAATAAATTCGTCGGTTTCTCCTTTTTTATGGCATTCCTTAACCTTTTCCGCTATATTGGTAAATTTTTCTCCCTGTCCAAGAACTATAGACTCATAGGCTAATTTTGTTCTCTGCCATCTATTATCTCTATCCATTGCATAGTAGCGCCCAACAAAGCTAGCTATCTTTCCGAATCCTATTGATTTTATTTTCCTCTCCAGCGCCGCTATATGTTTTAAGCTTTCCGTTACTGGAGCATCGCGGCCATCAGTAATTACGTGGATGTATACTTTTTTAAAATTATTTTTTGCGCATAAATCTAACAAGGCAAAAAGATGTTTAGTGTGCGCGTGCACCCCTTGATCTTGGAGCAGCCCAATTAAATGTAGGCTGGTGTTATTTTTTTTGCACTCTTTAATTGTTTCCAAAAAGGCTTTATTTTTGAAAAAATTACCGCTTTTTATATCTAGATTTATTCTGGCCATAGATTGGAATATCCGGCGGCCAGAGCCAATGGTTAGGTGTCCAACTTCAGAGTTGCCTTGGTATCCTTTTTCCAATCCAACCGCCTCACCACTGGCAGCCAAGAGGCCGTGAGGGTAATTTTTTAGATATAAATCTTCATTAGGAGTTTTGGCTAAGGCGATGGGATTATTTTTTTTCTTGGGGTTATGTCCCCAGCCGTCACGTATTATCAGAATTATAGGTTTAGTGGTTTTCATATTTTGATTTATCTTTATACTTTAATCTTTATTTATGTATTAATATTATATTAAATATTGTTTTTCGCCAACTATTTTTTTAAAATAATTTCTAATAAAACCCCCTAAGTTGGGGGTTTTATTTTACTATCTCTTGTTTGATTTAATTCCCCGGCACAATAACATCAAAGGGTTTGGCGCCAGGATAGGCTTTGTAGCCATAATCTTTGCAGAATTTACTGATATTAGGTCGGAAGTAGTCAGGGTGGGAATCTTGGATGAGACCGATGAGAAAATATGATAGCGCCATTGTCCAAGCTTTATTGGCCCCTTTAGGGATTTTAATTTCCAAGCGGTTTTTAGGGTCACCAAAATATTTATTTTCTCCTAAACTGATAACTAATTCTTTCTTTTCTCTAATTACGAATTTGGCATGTCTGGCTTCACCGTAGGAAAAAGCGCGAAGCGACAAATTTGGACCGAAGAGTTCGCTCTTTTTGATTTCCAGCATAGGTGCAATCGCTCCCCATTCATCAGGAAGAACAAAAGCATAGGCCGAGTATTTTTTAAAATTTTTGGGAAGTTTCAGTTTAAGGATAAATCTGGCAATCTCTTCGGCTTTTTCGCCGCTGGCGGCTAGCAGCATGCCGAGGTAGGTCGAGGTGTTATAGGTATAGGGTTCTGGCAATTTACGGAAAGCATAAACCTCATTTGCTAATTTGGCGGCACTAGAATTTGGGGAACAGGTGAGGAGGACGGTCTTTAAGCCTGCTTTTTTTGCCATTTTTGTTTCCCAGATTGAATCTTTTTCGCCAGAGGCCGAGATAATGATAGCATGGCTAATAGTTTTGTTTTTAATTAAGTCGCGATAGCGTTTAAGCATTTCTAAAAAATTGCTTTCATTGGCGAAGAAAGCTTTTTGGCTGTCGAAGATTGCCTGGCCGGTGTTATAGGCATTGCCGCTGCCTACGACAATGGGAAAGGGATATTTTTTTAGGTTTAAGCGGGGTGGCCGGTTTTTTTGAAAAAAATTTAGCGCTTTTAAGACGCTAAGGTTGAGAGAGTCTAATTCCATAGCCTTATATTTTTAATAATTTGCCTAATTTTATTGACGTTTCCATTATAACGGATATTGATTTTTATTTCAATTTAGGATAAGATTGGGGCGTAAATAATTAATTTCAAAAAAGTATGTCCGGACACTCTAAGTGGGCGACCACTCATCGTCAAAAGGAATTGGTGGATGCTAAGCGTGGCGCCATTTTTACCAAATTAGCCAATATTATTTCTATTGCTGCCAAAAAGGGCGGCGACCCTGACTCTAACCCAACTTTGCGGGCGGCCGTTGATCGCGCCCGGGAAGCGAGTATGCCTAAAGATAATATTGAAAGAGCAATTAAAAAAGGCACTGGGGAATTGGGTGGTAATCAGGTGGAAGAATTATATTATGAGGGTGTCGGTCCGGCCGGCGTCCAGGTTATTGTTAAATGTGTTACCGACAACCGGAATCGTAGCGCCTCTACTGTCCGCCACGCCTTTTCTAAAAACGGCGGTTCTTTTGGGGCGGTGATGTGGAATTTTGAACAAGCTGGAGTGCTGTTGCTTAGTCAAATGGAACTAGCGGCCAAAAAAATCAGTTTTGAAGATTTTGAATTGGAATTAATTGATAACGGCGCTAATGATATTGTTCAAGCGGAGGAGGGCCTGACTATTTATACTGTGTTAAGTGATTTTCAAAAAATGCAGGACTTTCTCAAAAATAAAGGCTTAAAGCCGGAGTCGGCTGAAATAGAATATGTTGCCAAAGAGAAAATTGCTTTAAATGCAGCTGATCAAGAAAAGTGCGATAAATTTTTAGAAGAATTGGAAGATAATGAGGATGTCAGCGACTACTATACTAATCTCGCGGATTAATCTGGATAATGGCGATTATTATTTATTAAGGCTCGGAAGAAGATTACTGCTGATTCCGAGCCGCTATGTATGGAAAAAATTGTCTTAGGCATTGATCCCGGCATTGCCGATACCGGCTATGGCTTTATCCGCGTTAGTGGTAGTCGTTTAGAATGTTTGGAATATGGTTCTATCAAAACTCCGGCCGGCACGCCTTTGCCGGAAAGATTGCAAACTTTATATAATGAATTGAAACGCTTGTTAAAGAAGCATCGCCCGCAAGCGGCGGCAGTGGAGCAGTTATTTTTTAATAAGAATGTGCGGACCGCTTTAATTGTGGGTCAGGCCCGGGGCGTCGCCCTGCTTGCGGTTAGCCAGGCGGGCGTACCTCTTTCCGATTTTACCCCCGCTCAAGTGAAAATGGCGGTCTCTGCCTATGGCCAAGCCTCTAAGCTTCAAATCCAGAAAATGGTAAAATTGATTTTAAATTTAAAAGAATTACCTCAGCCCGATGATGCCGCTGACGCTTTAGCGGTCGCCATCTGCGGTGCTAATCACCATCGTTATTAGTAAAAATTATGAGCAAGATTCTAAAAATCGTCCATATTGCCTCCGAAGTTTCACCTTTTTCTAAAACGGGCGGGCTTGCTGATGTTGCTCGGAGTTTGCCTAAATCGCTGAAACGGCTGGGTCACGATGTTCGTTTGATTACGCCTTTGTACGCTAAAGTTGTCAGCAAGACGGAACATAAGCTTAAACCTTTGTTTATGAACGTGAAGCTGACGCTTAATTCTGCTGAAATTATCGTCGTTAATTATTGGCAGGGACAATTAATGGAAGATTTGCCGGTGTATTTTATCGAGTGTCCGAAATATTTCTCCAAGCATAAGCGTTTATATGGTTCTAGCCATGAGAATGCTCGTTTTTTAGTCTTTGATGTTGCCGCTTTAAAACTTTTATCTTTATTGAAATTTGAGGCGGACATTATTCACTGTCATGACTGGCAGACCGGTTTGATTCCTTATTATCTTAAACATGATTTTCGTTACTCAAAGACTTTAAAAAATGCTAAAACTGTTTTTACCATCCATAATTTAATTTTCCAGTTTGGTCATAATTGGTGGGAGGTGCCGAATGAAAATAAGGATTATGGTCGTGGTCAGTTGCCCCATCTTGATAATCCTCAGTTAGAAAATATTAATTTTGCTAAACGGGGAATTTTGTCTGCCGATATTATCAATACAGTGAGTGAGCAGTATCGTTCAGAAATAATGACTAAGCGTTTTGGTCAGGATTTACATCGAATTTTACGCAATCGCTCTGATCGTCTTTTTGGGATTATTAATGGCATTGATTATAATGCCTATAATCCCGAAAAAGATCCGGGTTTAGTTCAGCGCTATAGTGCTCAATCTCTGGGCAAGCGGCTATCAGCAAAGAAAGCTAATAAATTAGCACTCCAATCTCGAGTGGGCTTACCTCAAGAAGCATTGACGCCAATGTTGTGTACGACTTCTCGGGTCACCTTTCAAAAAGGCTTCAATCTTATCCTCAACATTATCCCCTCGCTTCTGCGTTTAGATATTCAGCTGGTATTTATGGGTGACGGCAATCAGGAGTATATTCAGCCTTTGAAAAAATTACAGAAAAAATTTGGGCGAAAGTTGGTCTGGCTGCCTTTTGATGACAAATTGGAAACTGCTCTTTACGCCGCTTCTGATCTTTTTCTTCTTCCTTCTAATCATGAACCTTGCGGTATCAATCAATTGATTGCGATGCGTTACGGCTGTATCCCCGTGGTGAGGGAAATCGGCGGTTTGTATGATACGGTTGAGGATTATAATCCAGCTACGGGTCGAGGTAATGGTTTTAGCTTCCAGCAGGAAGACGCTTTAGATTTCTTCGGCGCTATCGTCCGGGGTTTAGAAAATTATAGTCATCGTCTATCTTGGGAGGCTTTAGTTAAACAAGCCATGAGGCAGTCTAATAGTTGGGAAATACCAGCTAAGAAATATATCCAGCTTTATCGCCGGGCAAAACGTTTATAATATGTTGTGGTTAAATTTTATCCATCTTTATCAGCCCGCTAATAGCCCCTCTGTGCACATTAAAGAGGCGGTAGAGAAGAGCTATCTGCGTTTGACCCGTCTTTTAGAAGAGCATCCTGATTTATATTTTAGCGCTAATATCAGTGGCTGTCTTTTAGAACGTTTGCGAGATGAGGGTTTCACTGACCTCTTAGCGCGTTGGCGCTCTCTCGTGGCTTCGGGAAGATTAGAGTTAGTCGGCTCTGCCGCTTATCACGCCTTTTTACCATTATTGCCGGATAAGGAAATTATTTATCAAATTCAGCGTCATGAAGAGCTGACGGAAGAGATTTTAGGGGCGGTAGTTAAAGGTGGCGGTTTTTTCTTGCCGGAAATGGCCTATACTCCCGCTTTGGCTAAATTAGTAAAAGAGCGGGGCTATCGCTGGTTAATTTTAGATGAAGCTTCTTTGCCGGCTGGCGCTGCGGCTGACTCCGGTGCTGCCTATTTGGATAATAATAGTGGCCTGCAAGTTTTAGTGCGTCAACGCGAACTCTCTAATTCTTATGCGCCTGATTTAATTCAAGCTCTTTTAGCTACAGATAATCCTCAAGCTTTATTAGTTACCGCCACTGATGCTGAACTTTATGGTTTACGGCATGAAGATCCGACTGCGGAATTAGAGAAGATGGTAAAACTACCAAATTTACGCACGGAAACAATTTCTTTTTTCCTGAGCAAGGCTAGGCCAGTGCCAGCCACCTTCCGTTCCGCCTCTTGGGAAACTCAACGCCCTGATGATGATAGCCAGGTTTTCTTAGTTTGGAATGATCGTCATAATCATTTACATCGTGACCTTTGGCGCTTGGCTAATTTAGCTTTAGCGGCCGGCGATAAGTATCCGCAAGATCCTAATTATTTTTGGTATCGTTGGCACCTGGATCGCGGTTTAGCTAGTTGTGTTTTTTGGTGGGCTAGTGGTCGCGATTTTTTTAAGAATTTTGGGCCGAAAGCCTGGAGCCCAGATGAAGTGGAAAATGGTATTAATGATTTAATCCGTTCTGTCCGCGCTTTACAGAGTCCAGCCAGCAAGAGGGAAAAGTTGTTAGCGGAAAAATTAGTTAGTAATATCCGCAGGCGCCTTTGGCGCCAACATTGGCAGACATATTTTTAAAAAATAATTATCATTTTTTTGTTTTGGAAAAATTTATGAACAAGATTTTAACTCTGTTTGACGAAACCGCTGCCAAAAAATTATTAGAAAAAGAAGTTTTACCGCTATATCCGGAATTTAAGGATATTATTAGTTTGAAGATTAAGCCTTATAAAAAATTGATTTGGGAAACTACTTATCATGTCGTGATCGCCTATCGCGTGCTTTTTTCTAAGAAGGCCGGTGGTGAGGAGAAGCTAGAAATCGTTTGTTCTGCTCATAGCAATGAACCGCGGGAAGTGGTTTTCAAGGTTTTATCTTTTCTTTGGTCTAGCGGTTTAGCAGACGCTGAGATTGTTCTGCCTCGCCCTCTTTTTTATTCGCCGGAATTTAACGGTTCTTTTTACCGAGCGATTGCTGGTAAAAATTTATTAAATTTTATTAAGGAAAATGATCGGGCCAAGACCGAAAGAATGATTCCTCAGGCGGCTCGTCTTTTAGCGCGTTTGCACTCTTTGGCTTTACCGCTGGATCTCAGCATTTTTAGTGATGATAATCGCTCTCTTCGTCATGTCGTTCCTGGCCGAGACTTGATTATCAGGGAAATTAAAGAGCGGTTTAATGGTAAATTTGTTGATGATATTGCTTCTTTCTATGAAAAGTTTATCGTTGAGGAAGAATTATTTTTTAATAATCAACAACAACGCTGGCTTATTCATGGTGATGCTCACCCGGAAAATATCATTGCGGTCGGCGGTCATAAGATTGGCGTTATTGATTTCACGGATTTTTGCCCCGCTGATTATGCTCGAGATTTAGGAGCCTTTTTGCAACAGTTGGAGTATAAGATTATTCGCAATCTGGACGACCCTCTTTTTGCCTCAGCGATGAAGCATCTTTTTCTTAAATCATATT
>CALJZR010000028.1 GCA_937983635.1 uncultured bacterium
AGCTCTTCGGCCCGCCTGACTGCTAAGATGTCACTAGCGCTACTAGAGTAGCCACGGGAATTATGGTAATGATCAAAGCGAGGATAGGAACCGTAGGCGGCGATAGTGAGCAAGGCAGCGGCTCCCAGCGCTATAATTATCCTAGTCAGGCGCTGGTAATGAGCAGAATTCTCAATTAGAAGTAATAAGAGCTCCCAATAGAGTGGGGCTAGTATAATTAGAGCAATGATAGGTAGGCGAGCGGCGTAGTCATCTTGCTCATAAGCGATTAATCCGGAGAAGCTGAAGCCACGGCTGATTAGATAGGCACTAATAGCCGCTAAGGCACTGAGGCTGAAAATTTGAGCAGCTGTTTTTTCTGATTTTTTATTTTCATTCCATATTTTTTTACGCTGGAAAAAAATTAAGAGAGCGGCACCAAGAATTAGCCAAAAATAATTATTGAAGAAGAAGTAGATTAGATTTAGAGAATAATTTTCGCTGTTGGCAAATACTGGATTTAGTAGACTTAGATTAAAGCTTCGTAAGTTTAAAGGGCCGAAGCCGGCGACCGCCCACAGACTCAAACAGAACATGAGGAGAGCTCCGCCAAAAATAATCAAGGGTCTTTGTAAAATTTTTTGCAGGGTTGTTTTTAGGGGTAGCTTAGGAATTAAACCCATGGCGGCAAGGAAGAGGGCGGGGATACCAGCAAGTGGATGAACGGCAAAACTGGCAACAGCAGTGCTGATAATTAAAACTTTAGACGCATTTTTGTAAATGAAAATTACTGTCGCTAGGAGCAAGAGATAACTGAAATTTTGAGGAGTGCTAATAATTAACGGGGAAAAACCAATAATTAGTAAAAGTAGACTGGCTTGCCAAGTTTTATTTTTATTATCTGCGCCATCTTTAGTCAGATATGATAATAGATAGGGGAGGGCGAGGGCGCTGAAAATAGGGAGAAACCATTGATTAATCAAGTTTAGATTTATGCCGGTAAATTTATGGAGAGCAATGATTAAAGAATACTGACCGATATAATAGGGGGTTTTAGGCAATATGTAGCCATGTTGGCTAATTTCAGTCATTGCAGCTTGGTGAATAAAGGGGTCAAAGCCGTAGCCCAGATGATAAATAATAGCCGCTAGACTGAAGAGACTTAGGTAATAGAGGCTTAATAATAGTTGTCGATGAATATTTTTGGCGGTCTGACTGAGAGCTGCGATTAAGGCTAAACTGCTAAGACTGAGGCTGAGAAAAATTAAAGGGCTAGTCTCTGTCCAGGGAGAGATAATAGCCCTGTCGGTGCGGACCTGATAGGCGAGGACGATGGTGGCAATACTAGTTAGAGCGCCCGCTCCCGCCCAGAGCCAAAATGCTCTAGTGCTTTTACTTTCTTTCTCTATTTTTTCCTGTTTGTTTTTGCCCATTTTTTTAAAGGACACAAAGAGAAAAGTGGCAATTAAAATTGCCGCAATCAGACCGAGATAGTCTAAAGCGTGGATAAAATAAACTAAAGCACCGGCGCTGATAAAAAAACTGAGCCAGAGCCAGATGTTTTCGGGCAGATTATTGGGGTTAATTAGTCGCATCTTTATATAATAGCAAATTCTTGCTTATTCGGACAATTTTGGCTACTATTAAAAAGAAGATTAGTTGCATTAAGCTGCTTTTTTATGAAATTAAGCTGGTTTTGGCAAAAATTAGATTATATTATTGTCGGTCTCTTGGCCATCGCTTTTTTTGTGGCGACTTCAGCTTTTAATTATTACACCCAGACGCCAGATTATGTTAAATTCTTGTCTCCTGACGAAACAGCTAATTATTTTTTTGCCCGTCAGTATGCGACTCAGGGCGAGCTGGCTATTTTTGAACCGGCTAATCTGTTGGCAGAAGAGGTGGTGCATCCCCGCAGCATTCGCAGTGATCACGGCTGGTTGAAGCCGGTTAGTTTTTTGGGGATTATTTTAATTTATGGCCAAATTGCTGCTTGGTTGGGAGTTGGTGTTATCCCTTATTTAACACCTTTTTTTGCGGCGGCTGGTCTCTTATTTTTCTATGGTTTTGTCCGCCGTCTTTTTGGAAGACAAAGCGCTTTACTCTCCGTTTTCCTTTTAGCGTCTTTTCCGGTTTATTTCTTTTATACGGCGCGGAGCATGTTCCATAATATTTTATTTACAGTTTTTTTGTTAGCAGCTGCTTATTTTTTAGTTTTAGCCGTGCCCGGACCTTCTACTGAAAAAAAGAGTTTTTGGTCTTGGCGTTTTTCCGCTAAAGAAATATTAACTTGGCTTTGGTCTTTATTAGCGGGGTTGGCTTTAGGAGGGGCGGCTGGTGCCCGTTCTTCTGAATTATTATGGCTCGCCCCCGTACTTTTTATCTCTTGGCTATTTTTTGCGCGGCGTCTGGGACTAACTAGACTAGCCCTGATGGCGGGCGGAATACTCCTAGCCCTCTTGCCCGTTTTTTACTGGAATCAAGTATTATATTCCTCTCCCTTTTACGGAGGTTATGGAGAAATGAATAAATCAATTACGGAATTATCTCAAGCTGGCGGGCAGTTATTGCAATCTACTGTTAGGGGGAGCTTCTCCCAGTATCAGGCGGTGGCGGATACGGTCTTAAAGAATATTTTTTATTTTGGTTATCAGCCCTATCAATCTTTACGGATGTTTTTTTACTACGTCGTGAAGATGTTTCCTTTTCTTTGTGCTTTTACTTTCTTGGGTTCTTTGATTTTTATAGTTCATCTTTTGCGCCGGCCTAAGCGGGGGGCCTACCTTTACCTTTTAACTTGGCTGATTTTGTCTTTAATTTTAGTTTTTTACTATGGCAGCTGGCAATT
>CALJZR010000029.1 GCA_937983635.1 uncultured bacterium
GAGTGTTCAAGCGCTCAACATGCAGTGGACTCTATTCTTCCGCGAAGGCTTTAAAATGCCAATGTGGAGCTTAGGGCTCATCTTTAGCGGTGTCGCTCTGGCTATCGCTCTAGGCGCCCGTTTAGCGCCCTTAGTGGCCAAGAAACAGGGGCACGAAGGGCAAGGCTTAGCCCTCGCTTTTGTGCTCACCGGCCTAATGATGATCTTTAGTGGCCAAGTCGCCATCTTCTTACCGGCTCTGCTTTTTTTCCTTATCCATGAACTGGGTCGCGGTCTCTTTGGCCCTTTAAAAAAAGCGGCCATGAACCGCCGCCTCCAGCAAGAAAACCGAGCAACCATGCTCTCTTTAGAATCAATGGGGGTTCACGCCGGGGCTTTTCTAGGGCTCTTAGGAAGCGGCTGGCTTGGTAACCACTATTCTATCAGCTTTGCCTGGACCAGCTCGGGACTCCTCCTCATTCTCCTTGCTCCCTTCATTTGGAAAAAGGGACTATAAAAGGAAGCTTGATGCTTCCTTTTTTGATTAAACAATTTATCTGAATTCTAAGAGCGGAAATGGGAGTAGGTATAGGCACCAAGAAAAAGAAAAAACCCGGCTAAAACAATACTGGCCCCGGCTGGTAAATTAAAATTGAGAGCGGCTAATAATCCTAGCCAAACCGCTGCCAAGGCAAACAAAGCGGCACTAGCCAAAGCCCAGCGAAAATTTTTAGCTCCCTGCAAAGCGGCGGCTGCCGGTAAAATTAAAAGGGCGGAAACCAGCATCACTCCCACTGCCTTCACGGCTACGGCCACCGTCAAAGCACTGAGGACTAACAAGACGCTGTTAAGCCAAGCGACTTTTACCCCCATCGCCCGCGCCGAGACCTCATCAAAGGCTAAAGCGAATAGAGGGCGGTAGTAGTAGACCAGAAAAGCTAGAGTTAATAGAACCAAGAGAACAAGAAAATAGATTTCACTGCTCTTCACCGCTAATAAGCTGCCAAAAAGATAGGAAAAAAGGTCAACATTAAAACCCTTCGCTAAACTGGCGACTACGACGCCGCCGGCTACACCCACGGCGGAGACTATGCCAATAGCGGCATCACCGTAAATTCGCGCCCGCTGACTGAGTTTGAAGATAAAAAAAGAAGCCAAAAGAGTCAGAGGCAAGGAAACATAAAAAGGATAGACGCCGAAAAGCAAGCCTAAGGCAACGCCGCCGAAGCTGACATGAGCCAAGCCGTCGCCGATTAAAGATAATTTACGTAAAACTAAAAACACCCCGAGCACGCCGGCTAAAACTGCAATCAAAGAACCTGCAATTAAAGCCCGAACTAAGAAAGAATATTGGAAAAAATCTAAAAATTCCATAAGTTTAAGACAAGGGGGCTGAATGAGGAGCGTGCTGATGACAGATTAAGTGCTGAGCAAAATCACCGAAATAAGATTCCATGGCTTGAGAGTGACAAAAATCAGCAAAGGGACCGAAGAAAATTAGTTTAGCGTCTAAATAAAACAAAGAGCGGGCATAGCGGCCGATATCAGCCGTGTCATGCGTGACCATAATAATCGTTGTTCCCTTCTCCTGATTTATCTTACTCAACAAAGCGAAAAATTTTTCCCGCACTTGGGGATCTAGGGCGGTAGTCGGTTCATCTAGAATCAAAAGCTGTGGCTCGCGAATTAAAGCGCGGGCCAATAAAACTCGTTGCTGTTGTCCGCCAGAAAGACGACTAAAAAGCTTGGACTCGGTCTCCGTCATGTCTAAATCTTGTAATAATTGCCGGGCACGCTCTTTAGCTGTCTCTGCCGGAATATGAGGCATCCCCGCCAAACCGCTAACTACCACCTCTAAAACACTAGCTGGAAACAATAAGTTATGCTGATGTTTCTGCGGGAGATAGGCAATCTTTGCCCACTGGGAAAAACTTTTTAATTCCTGGCCAAAAAGTTCAATCTTGCCGCCATTTAAAGGCGTCAAACCAAGCAAAGCCTTAACTAAACTGCTCTTACCGGCCCCGTTAGGGCCAGCTAAACCAATATAATCGCCGGCTGACACCGTAAAAGACACGCCTTCCACCACCGGCACTTCATTATAGACAACACATAAATTTTCAACCCGGACAATTAGCGACATAGAAGACCGGTGCTGAGTTGTTTTAAATTAGACTGCATGATATCGAGATAAGATAAACCGTCTTTTAAATCATCTTTACTTAAATTATGAGCGGAATTAAGTAATAATATTTTTACCCCATTTTCTTGAGCCAGAGCCTCGGCCAACTGCGGATTTTCCAATTCTTCTGCAAAAATATATTTTACCCCCGTAGTTTTGATTAAATCACTTAAAGCTTGAAGTTGCTGAGGACTGCTTTCGGCGTCCGGAGAAAAACCTTGCGCCGCTTCATATTGCAGATTATAGCGGTTAGCTAAATAGCCAAAAGCATAATGGCCGGCAAAGATAAAATTATTCTGTTTGCAAGAGGTGAGCGTTTGTCGATAATCTTCATCTAATTGATCTAAGCGATGTTGATAAGCTTCCAGGCGTTGATTATAATAAGCTTTTCCCGCTGGATCTAGCTCGGCCATGGCTTTAGCTAAACGACCGGCGGCCTTAGACATAACCATCGGATCAAGCCAAATGTGAGGATCGAGACCGGAGTGTTCATGCTCTTCGCCCCCTTCTTCGTGTTCATGCTCTTCACCTTTTAATACAGCCAAGTCTTGGCCAATCACTAAGCTGGCAGGAGCGCTGCCGTCTAAGCCGTCAAGAATATCTTGCGCCCAAGGCTCCATATAATCACCGGTATAAACGAAAAGATTGGTCTTGCTTAAAGCAATCATATCACTCGGCGTCGGCTCAAAAGCATGCGCCTCTACTCCCGGCGGTAAAAGTAATTTTGCTTCCACTCTGTCACCGCCGATTTCTCGGCTTAAGTCGTACCAAGGAAAAAGGCTACTTACGACGCTAATTTTAGCTGAGGGTGCGGAAGTATCAAGGGCAGCTTCACTTTCGATGCCAGTATCGATCTCCTCGGTCTTCTGAGGCTGCCAATTAGCGGCCGCCAACCAAGCGGCAAAGGCGACAATGAGAACAAAAATTCCCATAAAAATAAAACGTTTGGGCATATGTTTAAAAATTAATAATTAAAATTATTTTGCAGACGCTAAGCATTTCTTGCAAAGGCCGTAAAACTCCAAAACGTGGCGCTGAACTTTAAAACCGGTGCTAGCGGCAATCTGCTCTTCCTCTTGGCGGAGACGATTACAAAAATGAACAGATTCAATTTTCTTGCAAGCAGTACAAACGAGATGGTGATGGTGATGAAGATTTAGATGATATAAGCGCTCATCGCCATCTAAGCGCAAAACCTCCAAGACCCCACTCTTTTCTAAAAAAGCCAAGGATCGATAGACCGTCGCCCGATTAAGACCGGCTTTTTTTAACGATGGCGCCTGCAAAATATCCAAAGCCCGCAAGGGGCGCGAGCTAGCGGCGAGAACAGACAAAACCAACTCGCGGCCGCCGGATAAGCGGCAGCCCTGAGCTTGGAGACTTTTAATTAAAGCGGCTAATTCTTGTTTAGACATATTTGCGACTCAGTCGCATATACTATAGCATCACCCCTTCTCCCTGTCAAACAGCCATAAAAAAACACGGCAAGCTCAAAGCCTGCCGTGTAAGAACAATGTAAAAACAATCTCTTTTTTAATACTGCTCACTGGCGAGATAGGCATTTTCACGCCAATAGGAACTAAGCATTGTTAAAAACAAGAAAATGAATATTGACCAGAAACCGGCGAACATCCACGGACCACTTAAGCAATAATAAACCCAGATATCTTTACCTAGAATAAGCGGGATAATGTTAATTATTCGCGCGAAGATATTTAATCCCCAGGCACAGAAAACTAACAAATGAGCGAATTCTAAATAACCGAGCAATCTCAAGCCCAGAGGATCATAATAGCCGTCATGAAAGAAATAATAAGCCAGAAAACTGACGACCATCACCACCAAAGACCAATAAAGAGCCGGCGTAAAATATGGTAGCCACTGACTTAAAGAAAAATGAATTGCCATCCAGGCAGCATAGCCCAAGCCCAGGGTAATGCCAGCGCCATAAAATCTTTTTGCAAACATGAGACCTCCTTGCCGCTAATACGGCTTCTAATGAATTTAGATTTAAGTGAACAATAATTAGATTTCAGCAATAAAAAAAGAGAAAGTCAAGATAATAAAAATCCCGGTAGCGCTAAGCTTGCCGGGAAATCTAAAAAGGACAATTAAACTAATAGCCAATGGTATCTTCAACCATACCTTCCTCCCTATTTTCCGATATTTTGATTTCGCTCCAATAGACAGCAAGGAGTAAAGAGAAAAACGCGGGGATAAACGCTAAGCCCGCTAACCACATATATGGTCCGGGGAAAATTTTACCCACCCAAGGATCATAACCAAAAAATAAGGGGAAAGTGTTTATCAGCATCAGTAAGACGTTGCCGACGCAAACTAGGAAGATGAGCAGGTACGCAATGAATAGCAGCTGTAAAAGAGAGATGGCGTGATTATCTGCCTTGGTGTTTTTGAACAGCAGATAAATTAACCAGGAAAATGCGACTGAGGCTACTAAATAAGTGGCGATAAGCTGCAGCCAAGGACTGCCAGCAAACTCTAAGCGCAAATTTATGGTAATTAGCGCTGTGACCCAAATTAATAGGATCGTGTAAATAATTTTTTTAAAGATCATGACGACTTTGTTTTTGGTGGTTACTATTTGATAAACATATTTCACAACAAAAAACAAACAAAGTCAAGAAAAATTTGGTTAATAGCAATATTTTCTCTAAAAATAGAGTAAATAATAGCTTTATATTGACTAATATTAATAAATATGATATATTCTTTCTCTAAACTCGTACACTAAAACTCTATAAGATGGAAAAACTGGAATTTCTAAAAAGCCTCTACGAGGCTTCGGCTGAAGGTATTATTATTATCGATACCCAGGCCAAAATCCTCTGGACGAACAAAATTGTCCGTAATTTTGCCCAGGCGGAACTTGAAGGGCAAAATGCCCTTACCCTACTCAACCCGGCAGAAATGTCGTGGCCCCCGGTTATAAACCAGGCAGTACGCCGTATTTTCCAAGGCTCGACGATTGAATACATCGTCACCCCAATTCCGGAAACCGACTGCTACATCGCCTCCATCCGTAACCTTGATGATGCCAACGGCATCAAAAAAGAAATGGAAGTAGAACTAGAAAAAGTCATGGGGCAATTTATACATGACATTTTCACGCCCTTAAACGGCATTATCGGCTATCTGCAAATTATTGGAGAAGATCTTGAGCCTGGGGATGAAAAAATAGAATTTGTAGAAATCGCTCTACGCTCGGCTAACACCATGCTGAAAGGTCGGAATAATTTTCTGGCAGTCAGCCGAATCGCTAAGGGAAATTACCAAATCGATCTTCAGAAAATCAACCTCTTTGAGTTTATCAAGAGGAACAAGGAGATTTTCGAAGCCGGCAGCAGTATAAAAATACTACAAAGACCCATTATCGATGCTGACTTCGAAATTATTGCCAATGAAGATTTACTGGAAATTGCCTTGGGTAATTTGCTAAAAAATGCCGCCGAAGCAATGCAGGAACAAGGATTTCAAAACGAGAAAATAACTATCCATTTTGGCAAAAACAAAAATGGCTTAGTAGAAATCTCGGTCGTAAATCCTGGCACCATTTCCGAAGATATAGTTAAGAAACTTTTCACAGAAAGTTTTTCAACTAAAAAAAATGGCAATGGCCTGGGCACCAGAGCCATACGTTTAATAACGGAGGCCCACGGCGGCGAAATCACCGTTAAAAAATTAGACGGGATGGTTGAAATAAAAATCACCTTCCCTGGCTAAACACGCTCTTTACAAAAAGACCGTTGGCAATTGTCAACGGTCTTTTTCTTTAGAGAAAACTATTCAATTACAAATTCCACAATCTCCCCGGGGAAGAGGGTGCGCAAGGGCGGACCCCAGGTGCCGGCACCGGCGCTGGTATTAGTGGTCATCCCTTCATAATCTTCTAAACCGTAGGAAAAACGGCCATAGAGCAAGCGGACAAAGGCGGAAAAAGGAAAAAGCTGGCCTCGGTGCGTATGACCGGACAAAAGTAGTTTAGCCCCGAGATTTTTGGCCTCAGCCTGATCTACCGGCACATGGTTAACCACAATCCTCACCAAATCTGCTTCTGGGCGTAAACCTTGAATTTCCCGGCGCAAATTACTGTCTTCTCTGGCTAGATAATTAAAACCAATAATTTCTAAGCCAGAAACTTCCTGGGCGGCATCGCTAAGGACAATCAAGTCGCCGCTATTAGCCGTTTCGTTAGCCACTCCCGCCGGTACATAATAATCATGATTACCGGGGACAAAAATAGTGGGGGCGGAAAAATCTTTAAGGGACGGCACAAACTCCGCCAAAATTTCATCACTACCATCAAAGAGATCGCCGCTGATAATAATAAAATCAGGATTAAGAGCGTTAGTCTGGCGGACAATTTTCTCTAGCCAAAAAGGACGATAGACTGCGCCCAAGTGGAGATCGGAAAGCTGAACAAAGCGCTTCCCTTGCAATTCTTCCGGCCAACCTTGTAAGTGAATAGTTTTTATCCGCGGATAAAAAGCATTATAAGTCCCTAAAGCAAAAAATACTAAAGCAATAATCACGAAAACGCGGGGTAATAAAAGGGGTTTATTTTTTAAATATTTACACCCGCGTAAAACTAAACGTAGAACCCAGGCCACAACCCCAAAAAGCATTAGTTGCGATAAGAGCCCAAAAAAGATAGCGCTTAAGACATAAAGAGCGGCCAAAATAGCGCTATCGCTGCGGTGCAAAACCATGAAAGCACCCAAAAAGAATATGGTAAAGCCAATAAATACCGCCAACAGATAAAAACGATAAACACGTAGACGCGGACAAGCCGATAGACAGAGCCACCAAGCAAAATAATGGCCTAAAATTACCAAGGCTAAAAAAGCGAATAAAGAGATAAAAATCATAAAAAGTAGTTATAAATTAAATCTTAGCAGAAAAGGTAAATTTAGGGAATGAAAAAAGCGGCTTCTTAAAAAAGCCGCTCCTTCAAAAAATAACAATGAATAATTAAAATTATAAATTAAAGAACTCTCTCCGCTAGCTCAACGAGTTCACTACGGACAGTCTGCTGAAAATTAACAATACCAACCAGGGGATCTCGTCCCATCCGCGCAATAGCATGGGTGAGACCCGAATTATCCCGAGTAAGGCGAGGATTGTCAATCTGACCAAGGTCGCCGGTAAAAACTATCTTGGTACCTTTGCCGGCCCGAGTAATAATGGTTTTCATTTGATGGCGGGTAAGATTTTGAGCTTCATCAATAATGATAAAAGTTCCATTGAAGGTAGAGCCCCGAATATAAGCAAGGGGCTGGATCTCAACGCCATGCTGAGCCATAATATCCATTTCACTTTTATCATTATCATTATCTTTATCCTTTTTCTTTTCTGGCTTTATGATAGCCAGGTTCTGTCGAATGGGTAAAAGCCAAGGATAAAATTTTTGATTGATGTCGCCCGGTAACCAGCCTAAATTATCATCCTCATTTAGAGGTATAGTAGGCCGGGAAACGATTAAACGAGAGTAATGCTTGCGCCTTTTCCCGTCTAAGCCAGCTGCTAGAGCCAGAATGGTCTTGCCGGTACCGGCACCACCCTGCAAAAAGACACACTTAACATTATCATCAGTAAGAAAGTGGAGAGCGATAATCTGCGCCCAATTAGTATGACCATTACCTTGGGCACGGATCCCGGAAACACTGATATTCGAATCAAGGAAAGTTAAATTCTTGCCTTGACGAACAGCCGCGCAATAAGGGGTCCAATTAGACTCATCACCAGTGTAAACAATTACCGGTCCATTTTCAGGAATCTTTTCGTTTCCCGACAGAGGGTAATATTCTCTTTTTTCCTGATCTTTTTTGATTAGGTCAAAAGGAATATTTTTAGTGCGAATAATCAAAGCCTCCTTACGGAGCTTAGCTCTGTCCTTTTGATAGAACTCAACTATTAGGCCAAATTTAGACCCAATTTCTCGGGCAAAAATTTGCATACCATAATCATTAGTGACAAGTTTGACCTTATCATAACCAAAATATGGACTTTTCGGCCTATTTTTTTCCTGTAGGACAGAATTAACGCCAGCAATAATGCGGTGGTCAGGTAAAGATTTATCCAAATCATTCTTGGAAAAATTCATTTTCCTTTCTACTACAATATTAGCACCGGAGAGCAGAAGCGCGTGAATTTTTTTAATCGCTTTTTGTGCTTCATAGCTGACATCACGGGACTTCTTTAGGCCGTCAAGCTCGATGATGACATGCCAGAGAATAACGACAAGATTTCCGCCTTTAATAAATTCCAAGACGGATTCGGGATCGTCAATTAAGACGCTGGTTTCAGGGATGACAATGTTTTTCCCAGAGCGGGCAGCAACATTATCCGCGGCCACATTTTTAAGTGAAGGATTAGTAGGCATAACAGTTTATTTAGATGTTAAACAACGAGTGAACTCTATTTAATAATATCATTCTAAGTCTTTTCTAAGGATAATGTCAAAGCAGTATTTTTACCTAATTAAAGATAAAAAAATCCGGCTCAGTAAAGTTCCGGATGAATAAAGGGGAGAAGGGCGAAAATACCGGGCTGAACGTAGAGAGTGGTGCGAGTAACCGCCCCCTTAGTCAGCTGACCGACCGCTCCAATTTTCTGTTTAGAATTTTCTTCATTAAAGAGGATGTCAGTGGCATCACCTACTTCTAAACCCTGCTCAATCACTAAAGCGCGCAAACGCGGTGGGGCGAGAAATAAAGCACTGCAGGCTCTTCCGCTTTTATGACCATCTGTGGCCACTACCCAGGCAAACTCCTCCATCACTCCCTCGTTATCCTCAATCCCTGCTTCAAAGGCAATATAGAAATCGGCTCCCGGATGAAGAGCTTGAGCAGATACCAGGCGATTCTGCGCCCCCTGCAAGGTCTGAATTTTAGATAAAGGCTGATCAGGAACACCAGAAATAGCAGCCACTCCAACAAAAGCAAACTCTTCTTTAGGAAAAGCCTGACTAAAACTAAGACGAGCAGCCTCTAATTTAACCGGGTTTAAGGAAGCGACAACCACATTTTTCATAAGGAAAAAACTTATTCTTTACAAGAAAAACTCTTTATATTATAATACTATATTCTTTAAAAATAACCAAATAAAACCCTATTGCTATGAAAAAGTTTAAAAACAAGCTTTTCCTGGCAATTATTGCCGGGACAAGCGTTATCATTTTAGTGCTTATTTATCTGCTCAAAGAAAAGGGACTGATTAATCTGCCAGAAATTGAGTCAGTCAGGCTCTATGACAATTATGACTATGCCCTCGGCGCTCCTGAATTCTTTCACTTTCCCCGACCATATTCCCGCTTTTGGGACCTGGTCATCTTCCCCGGCTTCATTGCCTTACTCCTCTGGTCAGGAAAAAAATCTTGGCTAGAAGCTAATCCTTGGATAATCGGGGTGGAAATTCTGATAATTATCACCATCTCTTATCTTCTTGCTTCCGGAGTAGTGGCTTTAGGCGCTGCTTCCTTGTTCGTTGTCGTCTGCGGTATCGTCTTCGGCGAATGGACCGGAATCTTCAGCGCCCTAAGTTTTGGCCTAATTATCGGCCTAGCCGCTTTCGGGCTGCTCTTTGGTTTCATTATTAGTATCCTCAGCTACACTCTTTTCTTGGTAATAAGAAAAGTTTTAGCTTAAAAGCCCGCCTTCGCAATAATCGAAAGCGGGCTTTTCAAAAACAAAAAATAAATTCTAAGCTAATTTGCCCAAATCTAATTC